>JAFAZD010000062.1 GCA_019239955.1 Armatimonadota bacterium
CGGACTTCCGCTTCATCGGCGGCTCGATGGGGTCCGTCTCCGGGGAGAAGATCACGCGGGCGATGGAGGAGGGCATCGCGCGGCGCCTGCCGGTGGTGCTGTTCACGGCGTCGGGCGGGGCGCGGATGCACGAGGGCCTGCTGTCGCTGATGCAGATGGCGAAGACCTCCGCCGCCGCCGCGCGGCTGGCCGAGGCGCGCCTGCCGTACATCGTGGTGATGACCGACCCGACCATGGCCGGTGTGCTGGCCTCCTACGCCTCCCTGGGCGACCTCCTGCTGGCCGAGCCTGGCGCGACCATCGGCTTCGCCGGGGCGCGCGTCTCCGCGCAGGCCGCCACGCAGAAGCCGCCCGCCGACTATCAGACGGCGGAGTGGCAGCTCGCGCACGGCCAGATCGACCAGGTGGTCGCCCGCCGCGACCTGCCGGGGGCGCTGGCGGCCCTGCTGCGGCTGCTGCACTGCCGCCCCGACAAGCCCTCGCGGGAGGTCGCCCATGGCTAACCTCACCGTGATGGACTTCGAGAAGTCCATCGCCGAGCTCGACGCCAACCTGACCAAGCTACGGCAGGTGGCGCAGGACCCCTCCCACCCGGACAACACGCCCGAACTGCACGACCAGATCGCCGAACTGGAGCAGCACCGGACGGCGCTGCTGGAGGCGATCTACTCTCACCTGACGCCCTGGGACAAGGTGCTGCTGGCCCGGCACGAGCGGCGGCCCTACACGCTGGACTACATCGGCGCGGTCTTCACGGAATGGCAGGAGCTGCACGGCGACCGGCTGTTCGCCGATGACGGCGCGATCGTGGCCGGGCTGGCCCGGCTGGACGGCTGGCCGGTCGCGGTCATCGGCCACCAGAAGGGCCGGGACATCCGGCAGCGCCAGCAACGCAACTTCGGCTACGCCCGGCCCGAGGGCTACCGCAAGGCGGGCCGCGTCATGAAGACGGCGGCCAAGTTCGGCATGCCGGTCATCACGCTGGTGGACACGGCGGGGGCCGCCGCCGATGTGGCCGCCGACGAGCGCGGCATCTCCGAGGCCATCGCCCGCGCCATGTTCGACATGGCGACCCTGACGGTCCCGATCGTTTCCGTGATCATCGGCGAGGGCGGCAGCGGCGGCGCGCTGGGCCTGGCGGTCGCCGACCGCGTGCTGATGCTGGAGCACTCCATCTACTCCGTGATCGCGCCCGAGGGCTGCGCCGCCATCCTGTGGCGCGACCCGGAGATGAAGGCCAAGGCCGCCGACCAGCTCAACCTGACGGCGCAGCGGGCGCGCGAGCTGGGCATCATTGACGACATCATCCCGGAGCCGCTGGGCGGCGCGCACCGTGACTGGGAGGGGGCCGGCGCCAATCTCAAGAGGGCGCTGACCTGCCACCTGGACCTGCTCCTGGGGACGCCGCCGGCCGTCCTGACGGCGGCCCGCTACGAGAAATTCCGGCGCATGGGCCGGTTCGGCGAGGCCCCGCCCCCGCAGGACGGCGGCGACGGCGAGGCGGGGTGAGATGCCGCAACTGAAGTACCAGCGCCCGACCGGCACCCACGACCTGTACCCCGGGGCCGAGCGCTGGGTGGACGACAGCGACCGCCGCGCCGCGCTGGTGGAGACCTTCCGCCACCTGTGCCGGGTATACGGCTACGGCGAGATCCGTACGCCCGTCTTTGAGGCGACCGACCTGTTCACGCGCTCCATCGGCGAGGGCACGGACATCGTCTCCAAGGAGATGTACACCTTCACCACCAAGGGCGGCGACTCGCTGACGCTGCGCCCGGAGAGCACGGCCCCCGTGCTGCGCGCCTTCGTCGAGAACGGGCTGCACGCGCGCGGCGGCGTCACCAAGCTGTTCTACGTCGCCACCCACTTCCGCTACGAGCGCCCGACCAAGGGGCGCTACCGCCAGCACGAGCAGCTCGGCGTGGAGGCGCTCGGCTCAGACGACCCGGCACTGGACGCCGAGGTCATCGAGCTGGCGCTGGCGTTCTACCGGCGCATCGGCATCAGCGAACTGACTCTGAAGCTCAACTCCGTCGGCTCCGCCCTCTCCCGCGCCGCCTACCTGACCGCTCTGAAAGCCCACGTCGAGCCCCACCTCGGCGAGTTCAGCGAGGAGGGCCGGGCGCGCTTCGCCCACAACCCCCTGCGGATGCTGGACACGAAGAACGCGCGCGAGCTGGAGATTCTGCGCGCCGCGCCCGCGCTCACGGAGTACCTGTCCGACGAGGAGCGGGCGCACTTCGAGACGCTCTGCCGCTACCTGCAGGACGCGGGAGTTCCCTACGATCTGGACCCGTATCTGGTGCGCGGCTTCGACTATTACACGAAGACGGCATTTGAGATTCAGGCCCCCTCCATCCAGACGGCGCAGAACGCGCTGGGGGGTGGGGGGCGCTATAACCGTCTGGTCTCCGAGATCGGCGGGCCGAACACGCCCGGCATCGGCTTCGGCCTGGGGATCGAGCGCACCCTGCTGGTGCTGCAGGAGATCGGGGCCGACATGCCGCCCGCACCGGGGCCGGTCGCCTTCTTGGTGACCCAGGGGGAGCGGGCACGCCCGGTTGGCGTGCGCATCCTGGCGGAATTGCGCGCATCGGGAATTTCCGCCGACACCGCCTACGGCGCCAGCAGCATGAAGGCGCAGCTGCGGGCTGCCGACCGCGCCCGCGCCCGCTACGCCGTGATCCTGGGCGACGACGAGGTGGCGCAGGACGTCGTCCAGCTCAAGAGTCTGACCGGCGGCTGGCAGCACGCCGTCCCGGTCGCCGAGATCGCCGAGTGGCTCTCCGGCGGCCGCGCCCCGTCGTAGGGGCGACCCGGCGGGTCGCCCATACCTCCCGATGCAAACCTTCGTCCCCTTTTTCTGCCGCTGGCTGCACCGCGTCGCGCTGGCGCTCTGGCTGGGCGGGCTGATCGCCATCGGCGCGCTGGTCGCCCCGACGGCCTTCCACATCATTCCCCATAACCCTGCGCTGGCTGGGGCCGTCGTCGGCGGCAGCCTGCGCCTCTTCAACGTCCTCTGCCTCGCCTGCGGCGCGCTGATGATAATCGCGGACGGCCTGCTGCTGGCGATGGGTCAGGCACGCCGCGCCACGGCCCTCGGGTGTATTGCGCTCACGCTACTGCTGCTGGCGCTCACCGGGTACCTGGGCTGGTCGCTCTTCCCGGCGATGGACGCCGCGCAGGCGCAAAATCAGATGTCGCTCTTCGATCAACTGCACCACCGCTACGAACGGCTCTCCGGCCTGCAACTGCCGCTGCTCCTGCTTCTAGCCGCCGCCGCGACCGCGCGCGATAGTGCATGATGCATCAAGCGTGAAGGGAAAAGACGAACACGGCCCTGCCCCCGAACACTCACCCTCTCCTGCTTCGGAGGAGGTGGCGCGGCAAGCCGCACCGGGGGGGTCGCCGTCCCTTGACAGGAAATCCCAATTGTGACACAATGGCGCTGGCATTCTCGCCGTTGGAACAGGGATCTTGACTGACAGCACGCGCGACATGGCCGGCGACTCACCGCTGGTGGCCCTGCACGAAGCGGTCCAATCCGTGGCCCGGCAGACCGACCTGCGGACCACCCTGGCCCTGGTCGCCGAGAAGGCCCGCGCCCTCACCGGGGCCGCCGCCGCCGCCGTCACCCTGCTGGACAAGGCCCGCGCCCTGCTCGACTTCGCCGCCGTGGCCGGGGCCAACGCCGCCGAGATCGTCGGCCAGACCGTCCGCGTCGAGGACGCCCTGGCCGGCCAGACGGCGCTGACCGGCGAGCTGTATCTCGCCCACCACACCGCCGAGGCGCAGCCCCTGCTCGCCACCCTGGCCCCGGAACTCGCGCTGGGCTGGGGCGTGCGGAGCGCCGCCGTCGTCCCCATCTACGTCGCCGGGCGGCCAGCCGGGGCGCTGGCCGCCATCAACCGCGAGGACGGCGGGGCCTTCGGCGGCGACGACATCCTGCGCCTGCAGACCCTCGCCAACATCGCCGCACTCGCCCTCGGCATGGACGACCTGCGCCGCCTGGCCACGCAGAAGCAGCGCGAGCGCGACATCCTCTTTCACGCCGCCCGGACGACCTCCTCCTCGCTCAACGTCCAGGAGGTGCTGTCCAGCGTCCTCGCCACCGTCGAGGAGACCATGGACATGGCGGCGGGCGCGGTCTACCTGCTCAACGACGAGCGCACCCGCCTCTACATCAGCGCCGACCGGGGGCTGGAGGGCGACGACCGGGACCGGCAGCTCGCCGCCGACGCCGGCCCCGCCGCCCAGGTGCTGGCCGCTTCCGGGGCGCTGCGCCTGGAGGACTCCGGGGCGGACGCCGCCGACCCACTGCTGCCGGGGATGCGCTCGACCCTCGCCGCCCCGATGCTCTCGCGCGCCATGCCGGAGGGCCTGATCGCGGTCGGCTCGCGCCAGCCGGACGCCTACACGGCCGAGGACGCCGCCCTGCTCTCCGCCGTCGCCTCCCAGGCCGCCGTCGCGCTGGAGAACGCCTGGCTGTATGAGGACGCCATGCGCCGCGCCCAGGAGGCGACCGCCCTCTACGAACTCTCGCAGGCCGTCGGCGCGACCCTCTCCCTGGGGCGGATGCTCAACTTCGTCGCCGACAGCGTCCTCGCCCTGCTCCACGTGGACAAATTCGCCCTGTTCCTGCTCGACCCCCGCGCCGACGTGCTGGAGATCAAGATCGCCCGCAACATCCGCCGCGAGACCGTACAGGGCATGAGGCCGCGCCCCGGCCAGGGCATCGCCGGCTGGGTGCTGGAGTTTGAGACGCCGACGGCGGTGCAGGACGTGGCCGCCGACCACCGCAACCGCTCCTGCCCGATCGACGGCGAGGGCGTCACCTCCCTGGTGAGCGTCCCGCTGCAATCGGGCGATCAGGTCATCGGCGTCCTCCACGCCATGAGCAGCCGCCGCCGCCTGTTCACCGTCGGCGAGATGGAGCTGCTCTACACCATCGCCAACCAGGTCGGCGCGGCCATCGCCAACGCCCAGATGTACGAGGACGCCCGCCAGAAGTCCGAGGAGATCCGCAAGTACGTCCGCCGGGTCGCCCGCGCGCTCGGCTCTTCGTTGGACGCCCAGGAGACCGCGCAGGTGATCGCCGACCTCGCCGCCGAGATGACCGACGCCGATCGCAGCGTGCTGCTGGCCCTCAACGGGCAGGGCCGTCTGGCCGCCCGTGCCGCCTGCAACTTCAAAAGCGCCCTCGCCGTCGGGTTCGAGGCCCAGACGCCGGACGGCGAGACGCCCGCCGCCTGGGTCGCCCGCCGAGGGCGCTCCCTGATGATTGAAGACCTGACCAGTGACAAGTTCGCCCTGCCCGCCTTCGCGGCCCGCGAGCGCGTCGGCGGCTACCTGGGAGTCCCGCTGAAGCTGGGCAAGGAGGTCCTGGGCGTCCTGGAGGTCTACGCGCGCGAGGCCCGCCGGTTCACGCCGGACGAGATGCGGCTGCTGATCACCTTCGCGTCGCAGGCCAGCGTCGCCCTGCAGAACGCCTTTCTGGTGGAGCAGGCGGGCCGCCGCCGCGCCGACCTGCAGGCCCTCAGCGCCCTCAGCGCGCACCTGGGCCGCGCCCAGGGCGCGCGCGAGCTGCTGCGCGACGCCCTGCCGCTGCTGGGAGACGCCATCCAGGCCGACGCCGGGGCCGCCGTGCTGCACGGCCGCCCGGAGCCGCCCATCCTCTACCATCGGGACGGCGTGGCCGAGGACGAGGCGCGGCAACTGACGCATCGTCCTCCTTCGGAGGACGATGCGACTCTGTTGTCCATCCCCCTGACTCCTGCGCCGAGGAAGGCCCCGCAGGGCGCCCTCCTCTTCCGCCGCCAACCCCCCTTCGACGCACACGACCGCCAGCTCATCGCCACCGCCGCCAACCTGCTGGCCGCCTGCCTGCGCTGATCCCCCTCTTCTTTGCCGGGCTGAATGCCGATAATGGGGCAAACCGCAGAATTGAGGAACGGAGACTCGCCGCCCGATGGGTCCTGAAACGCTGTCACTGCAAATCGCCGCCGCACCGGAGCA
>JAFAZD010000110.1 GCA_019239955.1 Armatimonadota bacterium
CCCCAATTCTGGGGGGGCCGGATTGATCGTCAGTTTGTTGTCAGGGGCGATGGTCAGGTCCAGCGTCTTGCCCCGGAAGCGGATGCCCTTGATGGTCAATCTCCCCCAGCCCGGCGGCAGGTGCGGGTCGGCATACAGGGCGGCGACCCCGTCCCCGGCCAGCCTCGTCCCCTGCGGCGTTTCCCCCGCCTCAGAGACCCGCAGGCCGGCGAAGCCGTAGAGGATGCTCTGCAGGCAGCCGGCCATGCCCGTCAGAAAGTAGACGTTGTTGGTAGTACGCTTCTCCGAGAAGGCGTCCCACGGGGCGCGCTCAAAGGGACGGTAGGAGTCGCGGAACGCATCCAAGGACGACTGGGCCAGACCGAGGCGAGCGGCGACCACAGCCTCAATGCTGCTGGTCATCGCCGGGCCTTCCTTGATCGTGTGGGCCGCATAGAAGTCCAGCATCTTCCGCTGCGTCGCCACGTCATAGGTGGCATTCAGCGGGTGCAGGAGCAGCAGCGTGTCGGCCTGCTTGGCGGCGAAGCGGTCGGTGAGCGGCTTGCCGTTCTCGGCGGGGATAGCGCGCGCCTTGTCATAGGGGATGAAGAGGACATGAGCGATGGCGGGCCAGCGCGGGTCGGCGGCCTGCCCGACGAGCCGGGCGGCGCGGGCGGCGGCTTGCAGGTTATAACGCACGACTGCATTGGTGTAGGCGTCATCGTCCACCGGCCCCGCCGTCTCGTCGGGCGACAGGACGCCTTTGATGTGCCATTTGCCGTCAGTCCCCTTCGTGACCCGGCTCGTCCAATACTGCGCCGTTGCCTGCAAGAGCGGCCAGCCCTCGCGCTTCAAGTAGGCGGCGTCGCCCGTCCAGAGGTAATACTGCCAGGCGGCGAAGGCGACATCGGCGGTGATGTGGCGCTCCTTGGCGAATTCAGGCGGGGCCTCCTCCCTGCCGGTGTCCGCGCTCTCCCAGGGGAACTCCGCGCCCGCAGAGCCGTGCGCCCGCGCGTTCTTCTTTGCCTGCGCCAGCAGCTTGAACCGATAGTCCACGATGGGCTTGGCATAGTCCGGGTGCTGGACGATGAGCGCGGGCAGCATCCACACATCGGCGTCCCAGAAGATGTGCCCGCCGTAGGCGTTGGAGGACAGCCCCATCGGCGGGATGGACCAGGTGCTGCCGGGGTAGGTGGAGGAGAGCAGGTAGAACAGGTTCGCGTGCGTCACCTGCTGCGCCTCCGCGTCGCCGTCAATGACAACGTCTGAGGTCTGCCAGAGGTGGGGCCATTTTAGTGGCTTCCTCATCCCAACTGGATTGAGTCGCTTGAATTCGTCCCTTCGTTCTGTCGTAATGGCCCCTTGATAGATGTTGAGTGTCTGCTGGATTGCCCCGAGGTCGCTCGGCGGGGAGGCGACGTTCTGCTCCTCCAACTGGCCGTTGTGATAATCACCCGCCTGCATTAACTGAGACACTGCGCCGTTCCCCAAGCTGAGCCACCCATACTTCCCCGTGCTGCTGTAAAGGGGGATTGAGGTGTGAGAGCCAGATGACTTCAGCACCCACGGGTCAAAGGTCTTCTGCGAGAGGAAGGCTTGGTTGGCGGCCTGGGCGAGTTGGACGGGCGACTGAGCAGACGCGTTGGCGGGCGGCGTGTTGGGGCGATGGCAACCGGTCAGGAGGAGGCCGGCGGCGAGCAGGAGTGATTTGGGGCGGGCGGTCATGCGGATAGGTTCGCGGGCAGGGGCGGGGAGTCCTGCACAGCCGTAGGGCGCGAACCTTGTGTTCGCCCCCGGCCCCCAATTCCGGGGGAGTCAGAGGGTGACGACGGCGGCGATGGCGAGCGGATCCCAGGTGAGACGGGCATTTTCGGGTGTGGCGTCGGTCTCTTCAAAGAGCACCAGCTCGTTGTGCTCGCGCAGCCAGCACTTGGGGACGTAGTAGCGGGTGTGGCCGTTGATGCACCAGTAGCGGCCCAGATTGCGCCCGTTGACGTAGAGGACGCCTTTGCCGAGGCCGTCCAGATGGGCGATGAGTTCCCGGTCAGACACGGCCAGTTCGTCGGAGGGGAGGGCGAAGGGGGCGCGGAAGAGGCGCATCGGGCGGGGTTCAGTCTCCATGGAACCCCAGGCAACCTCCTGCGGGGCGACTTCCCAGCCGGGCTTGGGACGGAAGGCCCAGTTGTTGACGGTCTCGCTGTAGTCCAGAAGGACGGGGCCGAAGAGTCCCTTTTTGTCTTCCTCCAGGGGGCGGCCCCGGAACTGCCACGCGCCCTTGAGGTGGCCCAGGTTATCGCTGAGGACGGCGACGGCGTTGGGGCCGGGTTTCAGATGAATGGGCGCGGTCAGCGAGGGGTCGGCGCTGCGCTCCTCGGCCGGGGTGGCGCTGGTGGCGACATACTCTCCGTTGACGAACAGCAGGGCGCGGTCGGCGAGGGCGGTCAGGGTCAGCGCGGCATCGCGCTCGCGGTCGCTGGAAATGGTTGCGCGGTACCAGGCATAGCCGGCCTTGTCGCCGAGCAGGACGCGGTTGAGCGGGGCGTACATCCGCGTCCAGTCCGCGTCCTCAAAATCGGGCTGCGCCTCGTCGTCGGCGGGGGCGGACTGCCAGTTTTCCAGCACCGGGGCCGGCGGCAGTGCGCCTGCTTCCAGGTTCAGGTTTGTCCAGGCCTGGTCGGAATATCTCCACACGTCGGTCGTGTCCGGGGAGAGTTCCAGCGTGATCACGCCGTTCTCCTCCCGCAATAGATATGGGCCGAGGTAGATCGTGCTGTCACTGGCAAACCAGGTGACGGCCATCTGCGCCTCGGTGAGCGTCAGGAAGGTTTGCGTCTTTCCATCGGGGGCGGTGGTGCGGCGGACATGAACGGGTTCGCCGGGGGTAGCGGCCCACTTGGGATCGTTGTCCGGGTCATAGGCGACGACGATGGTTTCGCCAGGTGTCTTGATAACGCGGGTGATGATCGGCGCATAGAAGTCTATCGTCGTGCCGCCGATGGTCCAATCCCGCAGGACGGGGCGGACGCCGTTGGCGGGGACGCGGACGCGGTGCGGCAGGCCGTCGCCGAGCTGCGACAGGTCCGCCTCCACCGGGTCGTCCGACCCGTTTTCCAGGAACCACAACTTGCCCTGCGCCGTCTCGCGCCGGTGCAGCAGGACGCCCTCCGCCAGCGTTTGAAGGTGCAGGGCGGGATCGTAGACGGGGGCGTTGAGCAGGATGTCCTGGAACGTCTGAGCGAACAGCGCGACGGCGCGGGTGCGGTGGTATTTTTCGCCGAGTCCGCCCGTTTCCGTGAGCGGAGCCGTGTCGTAATAAGAGGTCGTCTGGTCGTGCATGGTGGTGTAGGCGAAGTTGGTGCCGCCATGCCACATGTAGTAGTCGTAGCCCGCCCCGCCCATCGCCAGAATGCGCCACGTCTCGCGCTCGGTGAACGCGGGGTCAAAGGGGTCGCCGCCGCCCCAGGCGGGGGCGGAGTTGTAGGGCTTGTCCCAGACGTTGTACCAGCCCGGCCAGAACTCGGTGCAGTGCAGGGGCTTGTCCGGCTGGCGTCGCCGGTAATCGGCAAACCGGTCCGCCGGCTTGTGCGCGTTGACGCACTCAATCGCGCCGGGAATCTGCCCCTCGCAGGTGATGAGCGGCACGTCAATCCCGTTGCGGCGGGCGATGCCGATCAGGGCGTCCATGTATAACTCTTGGGGCCGCCCCTGATTGCCGCCCAGATTCAGCTCGTTCTCGATCTGGCACAGGATGATCCTGCCGCCTCGCGTGATCTGGCGGGGCGCGAAGATCGGGAGCAGTCGGTTCCAGTAATTCTCCACGTACCGCAAGTAGATCGGGTTGAAGGTGCGGGTCTGCAAGCCTTTTTTCGTGTAGAGCCAGGCCGGGAAGCCGCCGCCGTCCCACTCAGCGCAGATGTAGGGGCCGGGGCGGACGACGATGAACAGGCCGGCGTCGGCGATCAGGTCTAGAAAGTGGGCGACGTCGGCGCTGCCGTCAAAGACGAAGTTCCCCTCCTCCGGCTCGTGGACGTTCCAGAAGAAGTAAAGCTGCAGGGTATTGAGGCCGGCGGCTTTGGCCTTGGTGATGCGGTCCTGCCACAACTCGCGCGGGATGCGGGGATAATGGATCGCGCCGCTGGTCAGGAAAGTGCGCTCGCCGTGAATGACGAAGGATTGGGCGTCGTAGGTGATTGGTCCAGGCAAAGGCGATCTCCAGAGAGGCCCCCCAGCCCACCCCAATAAAGCCCTCAATTCTGGGGGAGCCGGAGGAAATCAACGTGAGGCGGCGGCCAGTTTGGGCACGGGGAAGTAGCCGTCGGCCCGCAAGGCTTCGGTGACGCGCAGGGACGATGGGGAGCGGTTCAGGGTGTAGAAGTGAATGCCGGGGACGCCGTGTTCCAGCAGGTCGCGGCACTGGCGGTGGGCGTACTGGACGCCCCGGTCGACGATGTCATCGCCCGTGCCCAGGAAGTCCAGCAGGGACTGCGGGACGCCGGTGCCGGAGCGCTGGCAGATGCCGTCCGGGGCCAGTTGAGCCAGGGATGTAACGGGCAGGATGCCGGCGACCAGCGGCAGGGTGACGCCCATCCGCGCGGCCTTGTCCCGGAACCGGTAGAACGTGTCGTTGTCGAAAAAGATCTGGGAGACGGCGAAGTCCGCGCCGCTGTCCTGCTTGAGCCTCAGCACCTCGATGTCGCGCTCCGGCGACTCGGCCTCCGGGTGCGTCTCCGGGTAGAACGAGCAGCCGAGATGGAAGTCGAAATGGTCCTTGATGAAGGCGATCAGGTCGCTGGCATACGCAAAGCCGCACTCGTGGGCGACGAACTTTGTCTGGCCCTTCGGCGGGTCGCCGCGCAGGGCCATGATGTATTTGATGCCGGCGGCCTGCAAGGAGGACAGTATCTCGGTCAGCTCATCGCGGGAGTGGCCGACGCAGGTGAGGTGGGCCATCGCCTCGATGCCCAGCTCGTCCTGAATGCGGCTGACCAAATCCACGGTCTTCCGGCGCGTGGAGCCGCCCGCGCCGTAGGTGACGGTGACGTAGTCGGGGTTGCGCCGGGCGATGTTGCCCAGCGTCTGATAGAGCGTGCTCCAGCCGTCGGGGTTCTTGGGCGGGAAGAACTCGAACGACAGGGTCGGCGTTCCATTATGCAGTTTATCGAGGAAGGACATGAGGCCCCCACCCCGGCCTGCGGCCACCCCTTCCCCATCGGAATGGGAGAGGGGCCAATGCCTGAGGCGGGTTCGTTTTAACCATTTCGTGCTGGCTTCATTATAACCCAAGAATCGCGCGCTCGACGCGCTCGCAGAGGACATGGAGCAAAAACTGGTGACATTCCTGGACTCGCATGGAGGAAGGGTTGTCGCTGCGGACGATGATCTCCCAATCGGCCAGCCCTTTGGCCCGGCCGCCGGTCTTGCCGGAGAAGACGGCGGTGACCAGGCCGCGATCCCGGCCCGCGCGCAGGGCGCGGACGACGTTCTCGGAGTTGCCGCTGGTGGTGAAGGCGATCAGCACATCGCCCGGCTGTCCCAGCGACTGCACCTGGCGGGCGAACACGTCGTCAAAGCCGTAGTCGTTGGCAATGCAGGTCAGCGCCGTCCCGTCAATGGACAGGCAGAGGCCGGGCAGGGACTGCCGCTCGCGGTAGAAGCGCCCGGTGAACTCCTCAGCCAGATGGGCCGCCTCCGCCGCCGAGCCGCCGTTGCCGCAGGTGAGCAGCTTGCCGCCGCTCCCGAAGCAGTGCAGCACGGCGTCGGCCAGCGCGTTCAGTGTCGCCTCGTGCGCCAGCAGGCCATCTAGGTCGCGCTTAAGTTCAGCGATGTGTTCCGCAAGCATGGGTCAGGATACCGAGGAAGACAGCGAATGAATTCGCCGCTAGGTGGCGCTTCGCGCCGAATGTCCGCCTACGCGGACAGGAAAGCGTCTCCGCGCAGGCGGAGACTCGGCCGAAGGCCCGGAGCGGCGAATTCATTCGCTGACGCCTTCGCGCCATGTTCATTACGTGGTCTCCGCCAGCGCCTCGGCCAGCAGCGTGACGGGGTGGGCGAGGCGAATGTCCAGGCCGTGCGCCTTGACGCCGGATTCGATCCAGGCGAGGCAGCCGGGGTTGGCGGCGGCGACGATGCTCGCGCCGGTGTCCAAGATATGGTCCAGCTTGCGGGACTGCAATCTTTGGGCCATGTCCGGCTCGGTGAAGTTGTAGATGCCCGCCGAGCCGCAGCAGATTTCGCTTTCGGGCAGGGGAACCAATGTAACGCCGGGGATCTTTGCCAGCAGGGCGCGGGGCTGGTCCCGGATTCCCTGGCCATGAGCGAGATGGCAGGCGTCATGGTAGGCGACGGACACGGGCTGATCGGAAAGGGGCCGGAGGGAGGCGGTCCAGCCGAGGTCGTCCAGGAACTCGCTGACGTCGCGGACTTTGGCGGCGAAGGCGGCGGCGCGGGCGGCGTAGGCGGGGTCGTCGGCCAGCAGGTGGCCGTACTCTTTGAGGGTACTCCCGCAGCCGGCGGAGTTGGTGACGATGGCGTCCAGGCCGTCAAAGGGCGTGAAGGCGTCAACAAGGGCGCGGGCCATGTCGTCGGCGTCTCGGACGAAGCCGTTGTGCCGGTGCAGCGCGCCGCAGCAGCCCTGACGGCGGTTGGTGAGCACTTCGCAGCCGTTGGCGGCGAGGACGCGGGCCGTGTCGGCGTTGATGTCGCCGTAGAGGACGCGCATGACGCAGCCGGTGAGCATCCCGACGCGCGCGCGTTTCGGGCTGACGGCGGGGGTGAAGGCCGGAAGAGGCTGCCCTGCGGCGGCCCCCACCCGGCTCGCCGAGGCTCGCCACCCTCCCCCGCTTCGCAGGAGAGGGTTATTTCCCGCCAGGGCGTTGGCGACGGGGGCGGGGATCGCGCCGCCGGTGAGGGCGTCGGCCATCTTCAGGGTCATCGCCAGGCGGCGGGGGCGTGCGAGCGTATCTAAAAAGGCACGGCGGGACTGGTCCGTGACGACGGGGCGCGCCCGGTCGGCGTTGAGGCGGGCGCGCGCGACTTCCAATATGCTGCTGTAGGGGACGCCGGAGGGGCAGGCGGTCTCGCAGGCGCGGCAGCCCAGGCAGAGGTCCAGGTGCCGGACCACGTCGGGATCGGACGGGGAGAGGCGGCCTTCATGGAGGCCGCGCATCAGGACGATGCGGCCGCGCGGGCTGTCGGCCTCGCTGCCGGTCTCCAGATAGGTGGGACAGGCGCTCAGGCACAGGCCGCAGTGAACGCAGGTCATCAGGTCTTGCTCGTGCTGGCGATCGTTCATAAGATACCAACTGTCCGGCCAAAGAACCCCTCCGGCTCGCCCCAGGCTCGCCACCTCCCCGAAACGGGAAGGATGGAGAGGCATTTGCCACTGTTCCCCTCCCGCTCCGGGAGGGGTGGCGAGGCTTGCCGAGCCGGGGTGGGTTCTTCGGCTGGGGTGGGTTTCCTCACAGCCTCCCGACAAATCTTCCGGGGTTCCACATCCGGCGCGGGTCCAACTTCTCCTTCAGGCGGGCCATCAGGTCGAAGTCGGGCAGCAGGGGCGACCAGATGGGGATGTCCAGCGCGCGCAGCGCGTCCGGCATCCGCTCGATGATGCAGCTGCCGCCGACACGCAGCGCCTTGTCCTGGAAGTCGGCGGCGAAGGCGGCCCAGTCGGCGTTTTCGCCGGGGAAGAAGTGGGCCCGGAGCATCCCCAGGGCGGCGTCGGCGGCGACGGAGGCGGCGAGGCCGGCGCGGCGGGCGGTCCACTCCATCATCCGGGCGAACGCGCCGACCTGCGAGGAGAGGATGTGGAACGAGGCCGTCATGGGCGCGTCGGCCAGGGCGAAGTCGCGCAGGCGGGCGCGGGCGGCGGCGGCCCCATCGGTCTCCAGCGCAGGCGCGCCCAGCGTCTCAAGCTGCCAGGCGACCGCCTCAGTGGAACCGTCAAAGCCGAGGACGAGATACTGCGCGTCCTCGGCATCGGACAAGATGGCATGGGCCGCCGAGGGGTTGAGAAGGAACAGGAAGCTTGGCTCCAGTTCCGAGGCCAACAGGCGGTCCAGCGCGTCCTCGCTGTTGCGCCCGGCGGGCAGGGGCAGAGCGGCGGTGGCCGAGGCCTCCGGGAGCGGGGCGACCTTGAACGTCGCGTCCACAATCAGGCCGAGCGTCCCCCAGGAGCCGCAGTAGAGCTTGGGCAGGTCGTAGCCGGAGACGTTCTTGACGACCCGGCCGCCGCCCTTCACCAGTTCCCCGGCGTGATTGACGACGGTGACGCCGATCAGCGAGTCGCGGACGGAGCCGCAGGCGAGGCGGCGCAGGCTGTCGGCGCGGGCGGCGACGAGGCCGCCGACCGTCTGCCGCTCCGGGGCGGCGACATCCAGCGGCAGCCACTGGCCGCGCTCGGCCAGCGTCGCCTGCAGCCGCGCCACGGTGACGCCCGCCTGGGCGGTGACGGTCAGGTCGGCGGGGTGGTAGTCGGTGACGGCGTCGAGATTTTCGGTGGAGACGGCAAGGTCGTACCGCTCCGGCGGGTAGCCGACGTGCTGGCGCGTCCCCCCGCCCCACGGGACGATGCTTCGCCCCTGCGCCCCGCGCACGACCTCCTGCGCCTCGGCCACCGTGGACGGGGCGGCGATGTCCGCCGGTGTTTGGCCGAGCACGGCGAAGCGGGAGGCGTTCATGGGGCTATTGTACCTCAGAACCCCGCAGAGATTCCCGCGCGGGGCGGGCCGGGTACAATGACTGCCATGCGACGAGTCTGGGCCATCGCCGACACCCACCTGTCGTTCGCCCGGCCCAAGCCCATGGATGTGTTCGGGGAGCACTGGCGCGACCACCCTGCGCGGATCGAGGCCGCATGCCGGGCGGTGATTGCGCCGGAGGACCTGCTGCTAATGCCGGGCGACCTGTCCTGGGCCCTGCGGCGCGCCGAGGCCGAACCCGACCTGGCATGGCTGGCGGCGCTGCCGGGAATCAAGGTGCTGGCCAAGGGCAACCACGACTACTGGTGGGACTCGGACCGGCCATTGAATTCCCCCGGCCTGCACGACACGCCGTTCGTGTCGGACGATGGCTGGGTCGGGGTGGCCGGGACGCGCGGCTGGTACGCGCCGTCCGGGGAGATGGCGGCTGCGGAGCGGGCGCAGTGCGAGAAGATCATCGCGCGCGAGATCGGCCGACTGGAGCGGCGTCTGGAGGCGATCCGGGACTGCCCGCACAAGTTCGCGCTGATCCACTACCCCCCATTGGAGGCATTCGCGCCGCTCCTGAAGGCGCACGGCGTCGGGACGGTGCTGTACGGGCACCTGCACCTGGACGGCGGCGAAAGCCCCCTGCCGGAGCGGTGGCACGGCCTGCGCGCGCTGTGCGTCGCCTGTGACCGCCTGCTCTTCCGGCCCCGCCTGGTGGCGACATTGGGATGACCCTCGGTGCGCCGCTTTTCGCAGGAAGCCGGCAATTATGCTATACTATCAGTAGAATTTGCCGCTTCTCCCCACCGGAGGTTTTTCATCATGCCGCAACTTGTGATCACGACCGTGATCGTCATTGTCGCCTTGATCGTCATCTCGCTGTTCTTCCAGTTCGTGCCGATCGGCCTCTGGATCACCTCCGTTTCCGCCGGAGTCAGCGGAGTCACTCCGGGTACGCTGTTCGGGATGCGGCTGCGGCGCGTGCCGCAGGATCGGGTCGTGCTGCCGCTGATCGCGGCCAGCAAGGCCGGCATCAACGTCAACGCCAACCAGTTGGAGACGCACTACCTGGCGGGGGGGAACGTGGACCGGGTGGTCAACGCGCTCATCAGCGCGCACCGGGCGCAAATTCCCCTCACCTTCGAGAAGGCGGCGGCCATTGACCTGGCGGGGCGCAACGTGCTGGAGGCCGTCCAGATGTCCGTCAACCCGAAGGTGATCGAGACGCCCAACGTCGCCGGGGTCGCCAGGAACGGGGTGGAGATGAAGGCGTTCGCGCGCGTCACCGTGCGGGCCAACATTGACCAGTTCGTCGGCGGGGCGGGCGAGCAGACCGTGCTGGCGCGCGTCGGCGAGGGCATCGTCACCACCATCGGCTCGGCCAACACGCATCTGGAAGTGATGGAAAAGCCGGACGCCATCTCCAAGACCGTGCTGGCCAAGGGATTGGACGCGGGAACGGCCTTTGAGATTCTGTCCATCGACATTGCGGACGTGGTGGTCGGGCAGAACATCGGCGCGCGGCTGCAGACGGACCAGGCCGAGGCGGACAAGCGGATCGCGCAGGCCAAGGCCGAGGAGCGGCGCGTGATGGCGGTCGCCCGCGAGCAGGAGATGAAGGCCTACACGCAGGAGATGCAGGCCAAGGTGGTCGAGTCGCAGGCGCAGGTGCCGCAGGCGCTGGCGGACGCGCTGCGGGGCGGCAACCTGGGCGTGATGGATTACTACAGCCTCCGCAACCTACAGGCGGACACGGCGATGCGCTCCGGCATCAGCCGCATGGCCGGCGGCGGCGACGACGCGGGCGCGGGCAGCCTGCCGGGGTCCGGGGTGTAGGCGGGGGAACAAGCGATCAGTGCCGGTCGTCCAACGCCCGGCTGTGAACGATCATGCAGGGATTGGAATTCCTAGTCTTCGCGCTGGTGGTGCTGTTTTACATCATCCGCGCGATCTATCAGGGGATCAAGCGTCTGTCCGCGGCGGCACGCAAAGCCTTCGGGGCGGCCGGCCTGACGCCGATGGAGCAGCGGACGGCGGCGCGGCAGGTGCAAGGGCCAAGTCCGCGCCCGGAGGTGCGCCCGCGCCGGCCTGAGTTCGGGGGGCCGGCGGTGACGGGCCGGGCGGACAGCGCCCAGTTCCGGGCGCAGATGGCCCAGATCGAGGCGCAGGAGTCGCCTGGTCTGTCGGACGACGCGAGGCCCGCCGGTGCGGACGGCGGGAACGCCCCGCCTTTCGCTGCGCCCTTGTTCGCCAGCGGGGACGACCTCGTTCGGGCGGTGATTCTGCAAGAGATATTTGCCAGGCCGCTGTCGCAGCGGCGGCGCCCCACCGGGCTGCCGCCGGCCTCGTAAGAAAACCGGCCTTTTTTGCTTTCATTTCCCCGATTCATCTGGAATAATACTGGTTTTCCGCTGTTTTCCCACAAATTCGGTGGGTTAATCACGTCAACCAGCGAGAGTTTGGGTATACTCCGTCAGTAAGCAAGCGTGCTAACGTAAAATTAACAGGAAGGGCAGCACATCGCTGCATTGAGATGAGGAATGCAATCGAACTCATTGCAATCTATTTTCGCGCAGGTGCCGAGCCTGCGCAGCCTGCCGGATGAGGCGCGGCGTCGGCTGGAACGGGCCGCCGAGCAGCGGCAGTACCGTCGCCGCCAGGTGATTCATTTTGCGGACCAGCCGGGGGATTATGTTTACCTCCTTTGCAGCGGCCGGGTCAAGATCTCGCGGGTGTCGGAGCAGGGGCGCGAGGTGACGCTGTATCTGGTGGAACCCGGCCAGCTGTTCGGCGAGGCGGCTCTGTCCGGTGCGGGCGAGCCGTATGGCGTGATGGCGGAGACGCAGGACGAGTCGCTCGTCTGCGC
The DNA here is from genome assembly GCA_019239955.1 of Armatimonadota bacterium. Classification (GTDB taxonomy): domain Bacteria; phylum Armatimonadota; class Armatimonadia; order Armatimonadales; family Capsulimonadaceae; genus JAFAZD01. The sequence continues at coordinate 11,530 of JAFAZD010000110.1, forward strand.
CTTCCGCCGGTCGGACTTCCTGGAGGCCTTCCATCCAATGCCGCAGGCGGTCATGGAATTACTTAAGGTGGTCAACGACCGCCGCGCGACGGCGGAGTCGAAGATCGCCGATCTGGTGTTTCTGGACGTGCCCAAGCGGCTGGCAAAGCTGCTGCTGCGGCTGTACGACCGGGCGAATGGCGAGGCCGGCAACGGGCTGATTTCGTCCAAATTCACGCACCAGGAGCTGGCGAACATGATCGGCAGCACACGGGAGACGACCACGCTCGTCCTGAATGAGTTCAAGCGCCGGGGCAGCATTGATTTCGCGGGGCGCAGGATCGTGATCCGCCGCCGGTCCGACCTGGAATCGCTGCTGAACCGCGAAACCGGCGAGAGCATGGCCGCGTGAGCGCCACCGTAGGGGTGAGCCTTGTGTCCACCCCTTCCGCGCCTATGTGCCCGTCCGGGTATAATCAGCCGGCATGGAACTCATTCTGGTCCGACACGGGCAGTCGGAGTACAACATCGGGCTGACACTGAATCTGGACAGTGCGCTGACACCGCTGGGGCGGGCGCAGGCGGAGCGGACGGCGCGGCGGCTGATGGACGAGGGGCTGACCTTAGCCTATGCATCGCCGCTGCGTCGAACGCTGGAGACCATCCGTCCGATCTGCGCGGCCTGCCGGCTGCGGGCGGAAGTGTCCGCCGACGTCTGCGAGTTCTTTTCCAAGGATAACCTCGGCTATCACAGTTTTCAGGGCCTCAGCCCCAAGCAGATTGAGCGTGAATTCCCCTTCGCCTACTTTGCCGACACCTTCCCCCGCGACCTGGTCTGGTGGCCGCAGCAGCTGGAGGACGGCGCGATGCTGTCGGCGCGGGCGGAGCGGGTCCGCGACGTGCTGCTGCGCCGGTACGCGGCGACCGACCATCGGACGCTGATCGTCTCCCACGCCGACACCGTCGGGCGGCTGATGGAGGCCTTCCTGCGCGTCTCCCCCTACCCCGAAAACCCGTCCTGGGTGGACAACTGCGCCGTGACGCGCCTGCACTGTCCCTCGGACATGGCCCAGCCGGCGACACTCCTCTACGCCAACGACACATCCCACCTGGCCGACCTGGAGGCCTGATGCCCATCGAGCGTCTGGACCGGGCGCTGGCGACGCGGGGGCTGGCGCGCAGCCGCACGGAGGCGCAGGCATTGATCCTCGCCGGTCAGGTGCGGGTGGACGGCCGGCCCGCCGAGAAGGCCGGTCAGAAAGTCACGGACGGGGCCGCGCTGTCGGTGGAGGGGGAGCGCCTGCCCTACGTCTCGCGCGGCGGCCTTAAACTGGCGGCGGCGCTGGACGCCTTCGGCGTCCCGGTCGCGGGTAGGATGGCGCTGGACGTGGGGGCCTCGACCGGCGGCTTCACGGACTGCCTGTTGCAGGGCGGGGCGGCGCGCGTGGCGGCCCTGGACGCCGGGCACGGGCAGATGGCCCCGGAAATCGCCGCCGATTCGCGCGTCCAGTCGCGCGAGGGCGTCAACGCTCGCTCCCTGTCCCCCGCCGACTTTGACGCCCCCTTTGATCTGGTCGTCGCCGACCTCTCCTTCATCTCCCTGACCCTGGTGCTGCCCGCGCTCGCCCCGCTGCTGCGGCCCGATGGCGACATGATCCTCCTGGTCAAGCCGCAGTTCGAGGTCGGGCAGGGCGGCGTGGGCAAGGGCGGCGTTGTCCGCGACCCATCGCTTCGGGAGGGGGCCGTCCGCCGCGTCTCCGAGGCCGCCGCCACGCTGGGGCTGGCAACGCGGGGCCGCATCAGCAGCCCGATCAAAGGCGGCGACGGCAACGAGGAATACCTGCTGTGGCTACAATCGCGTCCCGAAGGGGTCATCGGGGACGTGGCCGAGGCCGAGGCGGCGCAGGAGCCAGTAGACGGGGAGGGCGAGGACCATGTTGTAGAGGGTCTCGCCGCCGACCTTGTAGAGCCATAGGCGGAACGGGTGGCGGGCGATGCCGGGGGCCATCAGGACGTAGACGACCTCGGCGGTCAGCGTGGTCGCCAGCACGGCCAGGGGCGGGACCAGCGGGCTGTCGCGGATCAGGAAGCGCTGCAAGAATCCGGCCAGCGCGCCCGCCAGCGTCCGGCTGGCTAGGAAGGTGCCGAAGGTGGCGGGGATTAAAGCCGCGGTGAGCAGGCCGGCCCAGAGGCCCAGGAACGTGCCCCGACCGCCGCCCAGGAGCGTGGCCGCGCAGCCCAGCGTCACCAGCACGAAGTCCGGCTGCGCCCAGCGCAGGTGAACGGCGTGCGCCGCCCGGCCCTGTAGGCCGGCGGCCAGCAGGAGGGCGAGTATGCCCCAGGCCAGGGGACGCAGCGCGGTCATGGCGCCAGGAAGGCCTCTTCCAGATGGTCAAAGTCCACGGCCGGGCGGAGGGCGGCGGTCTTGACGGAGCGTGTCCGGTCCGACGAGACGGAGACCACGACGCCGAGGAGCAGGCCCTTGGGGAACACCGTCCCCAGCCCCGACGTGACGACCCGGTCGCCGGGGCGCACGTCGGCGTCAATGCGCGGGAAGGTCAGCAGCAGGTGGCCCGCGCGGTCGCCCTGACAGATGCCGATGCGCGGCGTCCCTTTCTTGAGCGGCTGGCCGGGGCGCACGATTTCGGCCCCGGCGGAACTGCCGGTGTCGGTGAGCAGCAGGACGCTGCACGCGCGCGGAGAGACGTCCAGTACCTGGCCGACCAACGCGCCGTCGGGAGACAGCACGATCTGCTGGGGGCGGACGCCGTCGCGTCCGCCCCGACCGAGAATCAGGGTGTCGGTCTGGGGGGTGGGCTTGAGGGCGATGACCTCGGCGGCCAGCAGGCGGCGCGGGGAGCGCCTCTCGAAGCCGAGCAGGCGTCGCAGGCGGTCGTTCTCGGCCTGGGCCGCCATCAGCGCCGTGTTCTGAGCCTGCAGCGTCTCCGCCTCGGCCTGCAGCCGGGCGTTCTCGCGGGCCAGGCGCGGCCCCTGCGCCAGCGCCGTGACGTGCCCCTGCCACCACTGGCCCACCCCGAACAGCAGAGATTGCGTCGGCACCAGGGCGGCGTCGCGCACCACGCCGACGACGGGGTCGGCGCGGCCCGTGTGCGTCCGCTGCCGGTGCAGGGCCGTCAGGCCGGCGCACAGCAGCAGCGCCGCCGCCAGCCCCTGCCACTCCCTCCTCCCGCGCGCGCGATGCATCATCTTGGCCCCCGATCCCTCACCGGCCCGACAGCAGGAAGCCGTCGCCGTTGCTCTCCTCGCGGCGCAGGGACGGGTTGCGGTGGATCATCTCCAGGTACTTGCCCGTGCCCAGCACGACGCAGGAGAGCGGGTCGGGCGCGATGTGGACGGGCATCCCGGTCTCCCGGCAGATCAGCCGGTCCAGGCCGCGCAGCAGCGCCCCCCCGCCGGCCAGCACGATGCCGTGGTCCATGATGTCGGCGGCGAGCTCGGGCGGCGTGTCCTCCAGGGTCTCCTTGACGGTCTCCACGATCGCGCCGACGGGCTCGCTGATGGCCTCCCGAATCTCGCAGGACGAGACGACGGCGGAGCGGGGCAGCCCGGAGACCAGGTCGCGCCCGCGCAGCTCCAGGGTCAGCTCCTCCCCCAGCGGGTAGGCCGAGCCGATGCTGATCTTGCAGTCCTCGGCGGTGCGGTCGCCGATGAACAGACTGAAGGCCTGGCGGACGTAGGAGACGATGGCCTCGTCAATTTCGTCGCCCGCCACCCGGATGGAGCGGGCGGCGACGATGCCGCCCAGAGAAATGACGGCCACCTCGGACGTGCCGCCGCCGATGTCCACGATCATGGAGCCGACCGGCTCCTCGACGGGCAGCCCGGCCCCGATGGCGGCGGCGAACGGCTCCTCGATGGTGAAGGCCTCCTTGGCCCCCGCCTTCTTGGCGGCCTCGATGACGGCCATCTTCTCGACCTCGGTGATGCCCGAGGGAATGCCGACGACGACCGTGGGGTGGACGAACCCCTTGCGCCGGTGGACCTTCTCGATGAAGTAGCGCATCATGCGCTCGGTCTGGTCGAAGTCGGCGATGACGCCGTCTTTGAGGGGGCGGATGGCGACGATGGAGCCGGGGGTGCGCCCCAGCATCCGCTTGGCCTCCTCGCCGACGCTGAGGACCTCGTTGGTCTGCTTCTTGATGGCGACCACGCTCGGCTCGCGCAGCAGGATGCCGCGCCCCTGGACGTGGACCAGGGTGTTGGCCGTGCCCAGGTCAATGCCCATGTCGCGGGAGAAATGGCCGAAGTAGCGCCGGAGAAAATTAAACATGAATGAGGACGGGTCTCCTGATCCGGGCAGCGCGCCCACAAGGATGTCTGCTACGGACGCACCGCCTCTATTATAGCACAAATGCCGGCGGCCCGCCATTGCCATTTGTCCACGCTCCGTTTACACATTCCCCCTAGCGGGTATGCTCTTTGTACCTATCGGGAGGAGTTCAAACATGGCTGCCCAGCGAGTGTATGCGCTGTTTCAGGACGTGGCCGATGCCGAGCGGGCCATCGGCGCTTTGGAGGATCACGGCGTCCCGCGCGCCAACGTTGGCGTCGCCGCCCGCCGACCCGCCGAGGGCGACGAGGCCGCCCGCGTCCGCGAGGGTTTCACCCGTGTCACCGACCGCCAGGACGAGCGCCTGGGCCAGCCGGTGGCCGCGTATGAGCCCCAGCCCGGCACCCTGCCGCCGCCGGCCCTGGCCCCCACCGCCGCGCCCGCGTCCAGCGTGGACACGCCGCAGAACGTGGAGGCGGTCGGCAAGGAGGGCCTCACCACCACGACGCCGCAGGACGCCGCCGCCGGGGCCGCCGTGGGAACCGGGGTCGGCCTGGTCACGGGCCTGCTCGCGGCGGCCGCCGCCCTGACCATTCCCGGCCTGGGGCTGGTCCTGGCCGGCGGCGCGCTGGCCGCCGCCGCCGGGGCCGCCGTCGGCACCACGGTCGCCGGCGCGGCCGTCGGCGGCGTGGTCGGCTACCTGCGCGACATGGGGATGCCGGAGCAGGCCGCCTCCCGCTACGCCGACCGCATCGCCGAGGGCGACTACCTGGTCACCGCGCTCATTGACTCGGCGCAGTACGACGACGTCAAGCGCCTGCTGCTCAAGTACAACGCCGCCGGGGTGGACGTCGATGTCCTCGCCGCCGGGGAGGCGATCACCGAGGCGCGCGGGGCCGACCCGGCCATCGCCGAGGAGCTGCGCCAGCCGCCCGTCCGGCCGATGACTGCCGCCGAGGCCGCCGCCGCCGGCGAGCTGAACCCGCCCGCCCCCTCCAACACGGTCCTCACGCCCGCCCCTGCCGACACCGTTGTCACCGCGCCCCCTGCCGGCCCGCGCATCGTCACCGAGGCCCTGGACGGCACGCCCCTCATTCCCGCCCAGGTCGTGGACACCCCGGCGGAAACACCCGTGACGGTCCCGGTCGGGCGCACGCCCGACGAGGAGGCCGCGCACCAGGAGCGCCTCCGCCAAGTCGAGCAGGCCCGCATCGAACGCGCCCGTCAGGGCGAGTCGCCGTCCTAATGATCTGGCAGGGGCGGCCCGTCGGGTCGCCCCTGCCGATCCTGTGCCTGTCTCCATATAATGCACAAAAAGGGCACGGTGCTCCGTGCCCTGGATAACAAAACATCTATAGACCTCTTGCAGAAGGGCAACCACGCAGGGTTGCCCCTCCCCACCCGCCACCGTAGGGGCGGTCCTGCGTGGCCGCCCTCTTCCTCCTTATGCAAGAGGTCTTATGAATAGCCCGTGCGGGACTCGAACCCGCGATCTTCTCCTTGAAAGGGAGACGTCCTAACCGCTAGACTAACGGGCCGTAAGTGCCAAGTCCATCCATGCGGATAACTTCTGGCGGATTACCGTTGTGTTAGAGCGTAACTGACACGTTCCGTATGGCTGCAAGTTCCCCTTCTGGCCGCTGCTTGCCCGACTCACCGCATCACGGGTCATGTGGAACTGCGACTCTGGCAAGCCTGTCACTTTCCGCCAGTAGCCTTCCGCAACATCTTTAGACAGACCTGGGTGAAGGTGAATAGCGACGCGGACATTTTCGCGTGGTATGCCGATCTTGAGGAAGAATTGCAACCCCTTCTGAATGACGCGGGGATCACAGTTGGTGATACGAACCTCGTTCTGTTTGGTTTTCGATCCTTCTCCGATATAGAGGGCCAACCCGAACATGAAGTCCGCATCGAACCGTAAGTGCTGAAACTCTTCTTCCGCCTCCCGGTGATGCTGCGACCAGCGTTGGTCGCGCTTTGCCCGCATGATGACGCGGAACTTCTCACGCCCGGCGTTACGAGCGCCCTTCAGCCGCAGTTGCTGTTCTTCCGTCAGGAAGATGTCCCGTAGCCAGAGGCTCAGTGTCCCTTTGGAGACAGGAATCTGCTCCAAGATTTCCCGGTAACTGTGGCCCTGCAAGCGCATCTCGCGCGCCCGCTGCTTTTCCTCCGCTTTCATGCCATCCGCCCCTCCCTGGACGGGGGTATCATACCCGAACCGCCCGGCCGTTGTCAACTCTGGCGGCTGACCTTGGCCGGGCGGCGGGCGTGCGGGCGCATATCCGCAAGAGGAAAGAATGATCAGCGCAGGGGCAGGGCGGCCAGCGCGCGCATCTGCTCGGGCAGGACGCGGCGGGCGCCGGCGAAGTGGTGCTGATAATAGGCGCTGTTCAGGTCGTCCATCCGGACGCCCCGGTGCGGGTTGGCGGCATGGATGAACCGCCCGCTGCCGGCGTAGATGCCGACGTGGGAGATGCCGCGCTTGTACGTGTTCTTGAAGAACACCAGGTCGCCCGGCTCCATGTCCTGCGGCGCGACGGGCTGGGCGTGCCAGAACTGATCCGCCGCGGTGCGCGGCAGCGAGACGCCGCCGGCGTTGCCCAGGATGTAGCGCACGAAGCCGGAGCAGTCGAAGCCCGAGCGGGACGTGCCGCCCATCACGTAGCGCGTCCCCCGAAACGCATAGGCGGCCATCACCACGTTGCCGCTGGTCAGCGCCTGGTTCTGGGTCGCCAGGCGGGCCCGCGCGACCTGCTGCCGGGCCTGGATGGTCGCCAGATGCGCCGCGTGGGCCGCCTGGCGGGCCTGTATGTGCTGCTCATGCCGCGCCAGGCGGACCAGGCGGTTGGCGACATGCTCCTCACGGCGCGTCATCGGCCGCGCCTGGACGGCGGCCAGGGAGATCAGCAGCGACGCCGCCGCGCCCAGCGCGACGAGGGAGCCGCCGAGGCGGCGGGAGGAACAGAGGGAAGAAGGACGGGACGAGTTGGAAGCCGGGAGCGGCTTGGAGAGCAGCGCGGTCAAGACTCGGAGCGACAAAGGCCGGAGTTCCTTTCGGATGCATCTTTGGATCGCCGGGCGGTGTTCCACCGGCCCGGTGTGGGAAAGACTTTCGAGAAAGGCTTTCAGGATACGGGGTGCGTCCCGGCAAATCTTTCAGGAGCGCATCGCCTCAGTATCTTAACGCAGGTCCGAAAATTTGTCAAGCGGCAGAGAGCGCGGCGCGGCCACAAAAACGCGCCGCTTCAGACATTCCCCATCTAAAGCTACTCGCACTATGGGCAGCAAAAATTTTTTGGAGGCGAAAAAAGCGCCGGGCCTCCCGATGAGAGGCCGGGCGCTTCGGGCAGAAACCTGTGGAGGGGAGTTACTCCTGCGAAGGGGCCAGAGAATGGTCCGGGACGGCGGCATCGGCTTCGCGGGCATAGTAGCCCAGCTCGACCAGCAGGTCGTCGGGATCGGTGTCGAGAAACTCTGAGATGGCGTGGATAAAGTCGGCGGAGGGGGCTTCTGTCAGCGGCGGCGTCCGCGCGTCCAGGTCAAGCATCTCTGGTTCAGTGTTCATGGTGGTCTCCTCGGCGCTGTGTCTGGGCGGCCGTCTTGGCCGCTGTTCGGCAAAACCGTAACACTATACCATAGATTCGCTCCGAGTCAACCCTCGCCCGAAAATTTCTTGCGCCGTCGCGTCCCAATCCGGTATACTGAGGACGCGGGCGGCGACGTCATTGACAACGCACCCCGGAGAGGCGCGCTCTGGAGGGCGCATCCACGCCAAGCTTGGCACTAACCGGGTATGGGGAGGAACAGGAGAGTGCGCCGGGGATGGCCGGGGTAGGCGTGACCGGCTCCAACAACCTAGCGCTGGAAGTGGAGGCGCGCATGACGGAGTTGAACCTGATCGTGCGCGACCCGGACAGCGTCCGCACGCCCGCCCGATGGTACCAGGGGCTGCGGGACGCCTCGCATGACTTTCAGCGGGGACTCTTCGACGAACTGTGCCGGTCCTGGGCACTGGCCGCCTGCGGGGTCTGAGGCAGAAGCAGGTCGTCCTCGGCCCACTCCCCCGCGCTCGGCCAACCCGGCATGGCCGACGCCTCCCGGCGCCCGCGCGGCACGTCTTCCAGCGCCGCGTCATACAGCGCCTCCGCCTGCGCCGGCGGAATCAACATGGGCGACTTTTTCATGAGACCTCCTCGTCTCGGATGAGCCTGAAGTGAAACAGACCGTCACGCCCGATCCGGGCCGTCGCTCCCTTGCGACGCTCCCATGCTATTGTCACACGTTTTTTCACAGAATGCAAGGGGCGGACTCTCTTTGGAAGCCATTTTCGGCAAAATTGTTCCTCCGCCTCACCCCAAAATATGCCGGACGCTGACGCTCTCACCTGCGAACAGGCGCAGGCGCGCCTGATGGGCCTGCCGGCCGGCGCGACGGTACTGCTGCTGGGCGGGACCGACACCGGCAAGACCACGTTCGCCCTCGCCGCCGCCACGGCGCTCGCCCAGGCCGGGCGGAGCGTCGCGCTGCTCGACGGTGACCTGGGCCAGAGCGAGATCGGGCCTCCCGGCACCGTCGCCGCCGCCCTCGCCGCGCCGGGGGGGCCGGACCCGATCCGCTCCGGGCGCGACCTGGAGACCCTGGCCGCCTACTTCGTCGGCGCGACCTCGCCCGCCCGCCACCTGTTGGAGACCGCCGTGGGCCTCTGCCAGATGGCGCGCGTCGCCAAGAAGCGCCGGCCCGCCCTGCTGCTGGCGGACACCGCCGGATGGGTGCAGGGGCCGGCGGCACGGCAGCTCGCCCGCCGGCTGGCCGAGCTGCTGCTGCCGCAGACCGTCCTCGCCTTCGCCCGGGGCGACGAGGTGGACCCGCTCCTGAGCGTGTTCGCCCATTTGAAGTCCCCGGAGGTCCGACGCGTGACTCCCGCCGAGGGCGTCGTCCGAAAGTCCCCCGCCGTCCGCGCCACCCGCCGCGCGGCCCGCTTCGCCGCCGCGCTGGAGGGCGCGTCCGAGATCACCCTGCGCCTGGACGACGTCGCGCTCTGGGGGACGGAGTTGGGCCAGGGTGAGCCTCTGCCGCATCACCTGCAGCAGTTCGTCGCCGGCTCCCTGGGCGTGCCCGTGCTGTACGCCGCGCGGCCGACCGGCGGCAGGCTGTACGTGGTCGTGGACGGGGGGCGTTGGAACGCGGGTGGGCTGGCCGCCATCGAGGGGCACTTCCAGGTACGCGCCACGACGATTGTTCCTGCCGAGAGGTTCGCCGGCCTGCTGGTCGGCCTGGTCAGCGACCGGGGCGCGCTGCTGGACGTCGGCCTGATCGCGCGCCTGGACTTCGCGCGTCGCGCCCTGACCCTGCACACCCCCTGCCGCCGCCCCGCCGCTATCGCCCAGGTCTGGTGCGGCTCCGTCCGCCTGCGACCCGACGGCTTGGAGCTCGGCCAGATCAAGCCGGGCGAGCTCTGACGCGAGAACGCCGCCGCGCGGACGGTCCGCGCGGCGGCGTTCTCTTCAGCCGCGGCCTCCGGGGCCGGGCGGCATCCCCGGCCCCGGCGCAAGGTTGACCCCGACTTGGGTGGCGGTCAATGCGCCGCTGGCGTCCGTCTGCCCTGACGCCGCCACCCGGTCCCCGACCTTCACGTCACCGAGCTTGAGGGGCGTGAACTCAGTGATTTTCGCGTCCGTCGCCGTCTGCACCGTGAGCGTGACGCCGTCGCTGATGGTGATGGTCAGCGGGCTGGCGGCGGTGACCTTCCCCGTCGCCACCGCGAACGTCCCCGGCCGACCGCCGGGGCCGCCAGGCGGGGGCATTCGGCCCGGCCCGCCGGGTCCGAAGCCTGGCGGCGGGCCCATTTTAGGCGGCTGGCCGTCGGTGATCGCCGACGCCGTGATGCCCGTAGGGACGCCCCGCACCTGCACCTGGTCGCCGACCTGGAGGTCGGCGACGCCGATGGTCTTCTGGGTGACGATCTGCGCGTCCGAGGCGACGCTGACCTTCTGGCTGCCGCCGTCCGGCGTCGTGAGCGTCAGAGTCGCCGCGCCCGCGTCCACGGCGCTGACCGTCCCGAAGGCGACCGGGGGGCGGCCCGGCATCGGGCCGCCGGGGAAGGGGGGCGGCGGGCCGCCCGGGGCCTGGGTGCGGGCCGGGATCGAAAGCACGCCCAGGATCGCCGCGCCGCCGACCAGCGCCAGCGCGGACCAGACTGTCTTGTTGTGTCTCATCGCAACTCTCCTCCGATGGATAGAATGGGAGGCGGCGGGCTATTTTGTCGCCTCCATCCTCATCATAGCCATCAAAGGTGAAAAAGTCGTGAATAAGAAGCAATATTTTATTTCAGGCGCAGGGGAGGGTGACGCGGACCGTCGCGCCTCGACCGGCGGCGCTCTCAATGCTGATCTCGCCCCCGTGGGCGTCCACGATGCTCTTGCAGATCGCCAGCCCCAGCCCGGTCCCCCCCTGCCGACTGGACCGTGCGGCGTCGGCGCGATAGAATCGCTCGAAGACGTGCGGCAGGTGCTCCGGCGCGATGCCCTCGCCGGTGTCCGCCACCGTGACGACCGCCCGGCCCCCCTGCGGCGCGGCAGTGATGGTGATCTGCCCCTCGGCGGGTGTGTGGCGGACGGCGTTGGCGAGCAGGTTGCTGAACAGGCGGGCCAGGGCGTCGGCGTCGCCGAGCACGCACAGGTTGGGGATATTTCTCTCCAGACGGATCTTGGGGCTATCCGGGGCGCAGACGGTGGCGACGGCCTGCTCCAGCACATCGTCCAGCGGCGTCGGCGTCCGCGCGAAGCCCGTCTGGCCAGTGTCGGCGCGGGCCAGCAGCAGCAGGTCCTGCACCAGCCGGCCCGTGCGGTCGGCGGCGTGGTCCACGGCCTCCAGCGCCTCCCGATACCCGGCGGCGTCGCGGGGCGCCGCCAGCGCCAGGCTCGTGTTGGCCTTGATCACCGTCAGCGGCGTCCGCAGCTCGTGCGAGGCGTCGGCGGTGAAGCGCCGCTGCTGCTCAAAGGCCGCTTCCAGCCGTGCCAGCATCGCGTTGAAGGTGATTGCCAGCGCCGCCAGTTCGTCGTCCCCCGCCACGGGCAGGCGGCCCGACAGGTTCTCGGCGCTGATGCGCCCCGCCGCCCGCGTGATGTCACGCACGGGCCGCAACGCCCGGTCGGTCAGGAACGACCCGCCGAGCGCCGCCGCCAGCAGCGCCAGCGGGATCAGGGTCAATAGCGTGCGCGTCAGCCGGTTCACCTCCTGCGTGACCGCGTCCAGGGGCCGCACGTCCTGGACCACGCCCACCACCCGCCCCTCCCGGCGGATCGGCAGGGCCAAGACGCGCAGCGCCTTGGCCCCGTAGGAGACGGTCGTGGCGACGGTCTGCCCCCGCGCGGCCAGCCGGAACGTCTCCGGGTCCCACGGGAACGCCGGATGATCCGGGTGCAGGCCGCGCCCGTCCAGGCCCAGGATGCGGGGGCCGAACCCGCCGGCAGGATGGTCGTGATGAGGGTGAGGGCCGAGCAGACCCAGCGAGTCTAGTCCGAGCGGGGGCAGGCCGAGCGGGGAGAGGCCCGGCGGGGGTAGTCCGGGAGGGGGGCCGTGATCCTCAGACATCATCTGCGCGTGGCGCTCCATGTCCTGGTCCATGGAGCGCAGCAGGTTTTGCTGCACCGCGTAGCGCAACGCCGCGCCGAGAGCGATCAGGGTGAAGGCGAGGACGCCGACGTTCCACAGGGTCAGCCGCAGGCGGACGGAGCGCAGGCGCGGCGCGGGCCACGGGATCATCTACCGAGCCTCCTCCGGCGCGACGAGCCGGTAGCCGACGCCATGCACCGTCTGGATCAGGCGCTGCGGACGCCCGGCGTCAATTTTGCGGCGCAGCGACCCGACATAGACGTCCACGGTGTTGGAAAAGCTATCCTCGTCCATCCAGATCTGTTCCTGGATCAGTTCACGGGTGAGCGTCTGCCCCTCCCGCCCGGCGAGCGCCTCCAGCAGCGAATACTCGCGCGGCGTCAGCGCGATCTCCTGTCCGCCGCGCGTGACGCGCCGCGTGGCGGTGTCGATCTCCATGTCGGCCACCCGGATCCGCCGGCTCTTGTGGATGCGGTCCCGCCGGAGCAGCGCGCCGACCCGCGCCAGCAGTTCAGGGAATTCAAAGGGCTTGGGCAGGTAATCGTCCGCCCCGGTCTCCAGCCCCCGCACGCGGTCCGGGACGGCGTCGCGCGCCGTCAGCATCAGGATGGGCGTCGTGCGCCGCCGCTCCCGCAGTCCGCGGCAGACCTCCAGGCCGTCCAGCCCCGGCAGCATCAGGTCCAGCACGATCAGCGAGAACTGCTCCTCCAGCGCCCGCCGCAGTCCCTCCCGTCCGTCCTCCGCCGTCTCCACCAGGTACTGCGCCTGCCGCAGCCCCTGCGCGACCACCGCGGCGATGGCCGGCTCGTCTTCCACCAGCAGGATTTTCATTTTATCACCCCTTCGGCAGCATGAGTGTACTGGAGGAACATGAAAAAATGATGAATGAGACGGAGCAGCCGCGCCCCCGATTATCCCGCGCCGAACGGCGGCAGTGGGGCCGGCGCGGCCCAGCCGGGGACGCCGGGGATCAGCATCGTGCGCCTATAGATTGTGCCGCCGCAGACGATGTACAGCGTGCCAAAATGCTCGCCGCCGAAGCAGAGACTGGTGACCTGACCCGGCGGCAGGGTCAGGATGCCCTCCACGCGGCCATTGCGGTCGCAGACCTGGACGCCCATTCGGGTGGCGACGTACAGATCGCCCTGCGTGTCTTCCGCCATGTCGGTGGCGTCGCTGCCATCCCCCGCATCGTCCGCGCTTTCGGCCGTGTGCAGCCAGTAAAAGCGCTGTTTCTCCTGTAGCGTGCCGTCCGATTGAAGGACGTAGCTGTAAACCCAGTGCGTGCGCCCCTCGGCGGCGAAGAGCAGGTTGTGGTCGGGCGTCATGATGATGCCGGTCGCGTGGCGCAGGCCGGTGTCAATGACCCTCTTGGAGCCGTTCGGCCGGATCAGCCAGATTTTACTCGGCACGTCGTCATGCGCCCCCGGTTCCGTCGCGTAGATGCTGCCGTCGCTGGAGACGAAAATCCCATGGGCGTACACCCCATGGGCAACCGCCGTCGCCTTTCCCGGAGCGGTGTAGGCGAGGAGCCTTCCGTCGGCCGTCGCCGCATACAGCCGCCCGTCCGGTCCGAACGCCTGGGCGGTGAGCGGCACGGCGCTGCGGGCGAAGACGCTCGCTGCCCCGTCCGCGCCGACCCTGTAAATAGCGCCCATCACAGCGTCGTCAAAGTAAACGTCGCCGGAGGGGCTGACGGCCAGGCCAGTTGCGGCCCGATAAGCGCCGGCCACGGGACGCCAATCCTCCCCCCGCTTCAAGATCGTCCGCAGCATGCTGTTGCCGGACCACCCGGCCTCAATCGGCTGCGGGTAGTCCCGCCAGAGCCATCTCACCACGTCCGGGAAAATGGACTGCGCGTGCGATCCCTCATGGCCGAGCGTCCCCCAGTTGTGGTTGACATCGTAGCCGGCGAAACTCAGCGACTCCTCCATGGAGCGGTTCTGCGTGTACCAGTTGTCGAACAGGGGGTTCCAGGTGTCCTGGGAGCCGTCCTGTAGGAAGATGCGGCTCGGCTTCGGCTCGGTCTTTCGCACCAGCGTCGGGTACATGTCCGCGCCGCGCATCCCGACGTAGGTGCCGATGGCGGTGAAGACCCGGCGGAACAGGTCCGGGCGTAGCCAGGCCGCCGTGAACGCGCAGACGCCGCCGCTGCTGGCCCCGTAGATCATGTGGTCGTTCGGGTCTGTGGAGATATGAATGGCCCGCCCGTCGGGGGTTTTGCGGCGCCCGACCGCCGGCAGGACCTCTTCCAACAAAAACCGTGCGAAGGTGTCGTTGGTGCTATCGAACTCGTAGCAGCGGTCGAAGCGCGGCGGCTGGTCCGTGCCCGGCTTGGTCACGGTCCCGGAGGAGACGAACACGCCGATCGTGACCGGCATCTGCCTCTTGGCGATCAGGTTGTCGAACACGGTCTGCGGCAGGTAGTTTGGCCCGTCCAGCCCCACGCAGAGGCACGCCGGCTTGTCGGGCGCGTACTGCGCCGGCACATACACCCAGACCGTGGATTTCGCGCCGGGATAATACTTCGTGGAGGCCGTCAGGTCGAACTGGAACGTTTTGCCCTGCGGCACGCCGGGCTGAGGCCGGGAATCAGGCCCGATGGGGTACGGGGTCTGGGCGGCGCAAAGGGAGATGACGCTGCAAAGGAGCGCGGCCCAGACAAGAACGAGAAGCAGAGACGGCAGAAGTTGTTTCATGGGGACAATCCGCAAGAGATTTATCGTTGCGCGATGTAGGGAATCACGTAGGGGCCTTTGGGGATGACGGCGACCGTCGCGCCCGGCCCGTGGACGGCCAGGGCGTCCGAGACGGCCGCCTCCACGGTCGGCGCGGGGGCCGCAAACAGACGCCCCATGACGTCGTCGGAGATGCCCTCGGACACGCACACGACGGGGTTGTTCCGGGTCGCCTTCGCCAGTTCCTCGACCTGCCATTGATCGGGGATCGGCTCCCAATCGGGCTGCTGCATGGCCCGCACCAGGCTCTGGAGGTCCCGCGTCCCCAGCAGCGTCCGGGAGAAGTCCGGGCCGCCGATGCCCTCGGCGCAGGCGCTGGCGATGATGATGTGGCCGCCGGGCTTGACGATGGGCAGCGCGCCCACCATGCCCTTGACGGTCTGGTAGTAGGTGAGATCCAGGGGCCAGCCGGCGCTGGTCGTCACCACGATGTCCACCGGCTCCGGGACGGGCGCGCGCACATGGGCCTCCACGAACGCCACGCCGGCCTCCCAGGCCTGTACCATCTCGCCGGCAAAGACGCCCGTGACCCGCCGCGCCGTGTCCAGCACGACGTCCACGATCATGTCCGGCGGCGCGAGGCAGGCGATGCGCGTGTTCTCCTCATGCACCGGATTCCCCCGCGTGATTCCGTTGGTAGCGTTGGGGTGCTCCAGAAATCGGGGGCTGTGCCAGTCCTGAATGGCCGACAGGGAGGCGATGCCCGGCATGACCATCTTCCGGCCCCCGGAGTAGCCGGCCATGAAGTGCGGCTCGATGAGGCCGCAGGTGATCCGCAAGTCGGCGTCCAGGTAGTGCGTGTTCAGCGCGACGGGCACCCCCCCGCTGGTCGTGCCGACGCGCCGCAGGGACGCCTCATCGGTGCAGACGTGGTTGACGACCCGGCAGCCGCTCGTCCGCACGGCCTCGCCCAGAATCGTCCCCAGCTCGTCCCCGGTGTTGGGCCGGTGCGTCCCGGTCGCCACCAGGATGGTGACGCGCTCCGCCGGAATCCCGCCGTCCGCCAGCGCCGCCAGCAGCGGCGGGAGCACGGTCGCGTTCGGCACGGGGCGGGTGATGTCGCAGACGACGATGCAGGCGTTGCCACGCCCGCGCGCGATCTCTGTCAGGGGCCGCGTCCCCAGGGGACGGGAGATCGCGGCCCGCACCGCCCCGGCGGGATCGCCCAGCGGCTGGGCCGGGGTCAGGTCAAGAACGCCGACGACGTTCTCCGACGGCAGTTCCACGTCCAGGCCGGTCCGGCCGTAATCCAGATGTATGTTCATCGTTTTTCCTTGATGTTCAGAGGTCCCTGTTGTCCCGCTGGGTGATGGCCGCGCTGCCGCTCTGGATGGTCACGCCGCTCGCGCAGAAGTTGCCGGTCGCCGGGAACTGCCGCGGGGCGGGGCTGGAATAGAAGTCGGGCCGGCCGTCCAGCCGGAAGTCGCACCCCATGACCCGCACGTCGCCCCATCAATCCTGTTCGCCTGCGTGTCGGGTCGCCGTCAGAGCGGGGCGGGGGGCTGGAGGTGTTCGAAGCGCTCGCGGCGGAGCGTGACCCGACGGAGATGCGCGGCGGCCGCGGCGGCCTGGCGGGGCCGGCCGAGCCGGGTGAGGCAGGTGACGCGCTGCAACAGCGCCTCCGCATTATCCGGGGAGCGCCGCAGCACGGCCACGCAGACGCCCAGGGCGTCCCGCACACGGCCTGCCTCCAGGTACAACTGGCCCAGCAGCAGCGACGCCCGCAGCAAGCCCCGGCCGCCGCTGGCGGCGCGCGCGGCGTAGGCCGTCGCCGCCTTCAGGGAGGCGGGGGTGCGCGGCTTGAGGGTGCAGACCACCGCCATCAGGTAGCACCATTCGGGGTCGCCGGGGCCGCCATGCGGGTCGGCGGCCAGGGCGCGCTCGGCCCCCGCCAGGTCCCGCAGGTCAATCTCCAGGCCCGTCAGGTCCCGCGCATAGCGGCTCTCGGTGGGGGCCAGGCGGTGCGCGCGCCGCAGCGCCGCCAGGGCCTGCGGCCACTGGGACTGCCGGCGGGCGAGGTCGCCATAGGCCCATGCCGCCGCCGCGTCGTCCGGGAGCAGCCGGGTGGCCCGTGCCGCCGACGCCAGCGCGCCCCGCTCGTCGCCCGCCGCCCTTTGTGCCTCGGCCAGCTTCAGCAACAACGGGCCATCGTCGGGCCGCAGCCGCGCGGCGGCCTGGTAGTCGGCGGCGGCCCCGGACGCATCGCGCACCTGCTGGGCGAGGTCGCCCAGCCGCTCCCAGCAGTCGGGAAAGGCCGGATCCTCCCGCGCACCCGCCTCCCACTCCCGCTGCGCCTCCGCGAACTGGCCTCGGGCGGCGGCCTCCTCGCCGCGCGCCAGGTGAGTCCGGCCCGGACGCGCGTACCGGCATGCCTGCCAGGCCCTCGCGCCCAGGGCCGCGATCAGCCCAGCCGCCGCTAGGCGCGCGGCCAGGCGCCGCCAGGGACGCTCACTCACCGCGATCACCCCCCGCGATCACTCGTCCCGGTGCAACCCGGCCTCGTGCGTGGGCAGCAGGCCGGTGCCGCCCTCCACCTGAGGCGCACGGGTCCAGCTGGCCGTCCCGCGACAGCAGGCGCAGGGCCTCCTCCTGGCAGGTCCTGGGGCGGAACGATCGTCCTCATGGCTTCCTCCGGGTTTCCCCGACGGGGCCGAGGCGCGGCCCGTTCAGGGAGCGCCAGCCCGGCGCTGCTTCACACTCCGACCCCTTCCGGCACCCGGATGATGGACGGCCGCGCGCTCAGGGCAGCACCTCCACAAAGATGGTGCTCATCGGCTGCGTCTGGGGCTGGTTGACCCGCACCCGCACCGCGTAGCCGGGCGTCCACCGGAGGAACGTGGAGCGGCGCTGGCGGTTCGAGACGTCCGTGTCGATGTGGCCGGCCCCCGCCGGGCCCTGGACGGCCCATGATCCGCTCAACTCCGGCAGCGGTCCGTCTCCGGCGCGCGGGATCCCGGCAAGCGCGGCGTAGAAGCGCCAGACTCGCCTCTGCCCCCCCCGCACGCTCATCGCCCGCCACGTCGGCTCGTCGCTCATCACCGTGACTCCGGGGAAGCTCCAGCGCTCCAGCACCGCCTGGGCGATGGCCGGCGGGAGCGGGCGCGCCGCCGCGGCCCGTTTCGGCGACATGACGCCCGCTGGCCGGTGGAACAGCCCCGCCCGGCCCAGGATCAGGCCGGCGGCGGCGGCCGCGACGGCCAGGAAGGCCCCCTGCGCCAGCCGCCGCGGCACCCTGTCCGTCACCGGCCCCTCCTGCTCGTGTCCCAAGTGCTCCCCTCGGCGCTCTGTTCGCCCCCGCTGCCGGCTTCTCCTCCCTGGCGCGCAAGGATGCGCCCCGGGGTCGTTCCGCTCTCGCGCCGGGCGACCGAAGTTTCGCCCAGGGGACTGAACTCACGGCTCACACAGCGCACCGTCCGCCCGAGCGGGCGTGCTGGCTTTGCATCGGCGCAGGCCGAGAGCGCACTGAATCTTCCAGCGAGCAAAGGCAGAGATGGAACTTTCGGGGGCCGGGGAATGTAGATTTTCTCAGAACTCCGCGCTAACGCCGCGGATCAGGAGTGTTTCTTATATGACAGACACAAGACAGTCCCGCAAGCCGTTTCTTCCCCCACTGCTGCTCGCCGTCCTGATGGCCGGTCTGGCCTATGCGACGCTCACCGTGCCCGGACGCACGGCGCCGGGCGTGACGCAGGCGGTGACGGCCCCCCCGCCGCCGGGCCGGGACATGGCGACCTTCGCCGCCGGGTGCTTCTGGAGCATGGAGGCCATCTTCCAGCAGCTCAGGGGCGTCGAGAAGGTCGAGCCGGGCTACGCCGGCGGGACCCTGCCCCATCCCCGCTACGAGCAGGTGGAGACGGGAACGACGGGCTACGCGGAGACGGTCAACATCACATTTGACCCCAAGGTGATCTCGTACCGCGATCTGCTGCGGGTGCTGCTGACGGTGCGCGACCCCACCACGCTCAACCAGCAGGGGCCGGACGCGGGGCCGCAGTACCGGTCGGTGATCTTCTACCGCAGCGAGGGGCAGAAGCGGGCCGCCGAGATGATGATCCGGCAGATCACGACAGAGCATCTCTGGAATCAGCCGATCGTCACGGCCATAGCGCCCTTCACCACCTTCTACCGCGCCGAGGACTACCACCTGGACTACTACCGCCATCACCCGAACGAGCCGTACTGCCAGTACGTCATCGCCCCGGAGATCGCCCAGTTCCGGGCCGAGTTCAAGTCCAAGCTGAAGCGATAGCGTCAGGCCGCGCGCCGAATGCCGAATAACCGTTCAGCCTTCACGGGGCTGAAGCCTCATGCTGCCAAGTTCAAATGCCCGCCTGCCCGCGCAGGCGGGCATTTGCCCTTCACAGCCCGGCGTTTCAACGCCGGGAACGTTCAGCGCCGGGTGAGATCGTCCCTAAGAACATTTCCGTGATCCCGTTCGTCTTTGATGATGTCGCTGCTATAGCGATTGTATTTGACGCAGGAGGCGGAACCGGCGCAGGAGGCGCCTAGGAAAGCACAACATTGGAGATGAACATGAACCGAAGAACGTTTGCGAGCAGGGCGCTGGCGAAGTGCCTGGCACCTGCGGTGCTGGTGGGGGCGCTGCTGCCGGGGACGGCGCTGCTGCCGACGGTGGCGCAGGCTGACCCGCCGCGCTTCTATGATGACAATGGGCCGGATCGGGACTGGGACCGGGGGGCGGCGCGGGGCGAGTTGAATTGGAGCGGGGATGTGGATGACACGGTCATCGTTTACGTCCACGGGCGGGACGTGCGGACGCGGACCGTGCGCGGCAAGTCCGCCAACAACATCAACACCCAACTCTCCGGCCGCCTGCCGCGCGGCCCCATCTCCGTCTTCCTGCGGGAGCGGGACGGGCGGGGCAGCGTCCGCGTCGTCCAGCAGCCGACCCCCGACAACGACTTCACGGCCGCCGTGCGCATCCATGACCCGCAGCGGGGCCGCAGTCACTACAACTTCGTACTGGCGTGGCGGCCCCTGTCCCCGCCGCCGGGGGCATTCGGCTATTAGGGCCGGGAGCGGCGAATTCAGGCGTCGCGATCGGGCGGGGAGAGGTCGGGGGGGACGGCGTGGCCGTTCCAGACGGCCCGCTCGAACTCGTAGGCGGTCCGGGCCAGCTGCTGCAGCGCCTGGGCCGCCTCGCTCAACGGCTCGGCCTCCGGCGTGATGCGCCAGGCGCGCGGCCTGGCGGGGAGGACCGTCTCCTCGTCCGCCGGAGACTCGGCGGCCGGAGGCGCCTTGCGGGGTTTGCTGCTCATGGTTCTGGCTCGCATTCGTGCGGGTTCGCTGGGTCCAGTATACTGCAAAATCGCCGACGACGACAAGGGGCGGCGGTCAGGCCGCGTTCAGTGCGGCGATCGCCGCCCCCAACAGAAAGCAGAACGGCCGGAGGTACCCGCTGATCTCGTCCCTGTGCCGGTCGCTGTCGCCGAAGATGTTCGGCGCGCTGGACTGTATGTTCAATACCCCGACCGGCGCGCTCTGATACACGCAGGGCCAGCTGGCGAAGCTGCGGAAGGAGGCCGCCGCGAAGTAGGCGCGCACGTCCCCGGCGACCGCCTCCGGCTGGTTGACGAGCAGCCGGGTCAGCTCCTCGGCGTTCCGCACGTCGCCGACGACCTGGGCCTCGCCGCTCAGGAAGGCGCGCGGCGCGCCGAAGAGGGCGGCAGGCGCGCTGCGGTGGACGGGCAGGGCGAGGTGCTGCGGGACGCGGTTGGACTGCTCGGCCCACTGCCGCAGGATGAGGACGTGCGAGTAGGCGTCGGGACGCCACCGCGCGCCGGTGAAGGCCAGGCCGGGGTAGTCGGCACGCCGCCGGGAGCGGACCGGGACGACGCTCATGACGTTGGCGTTGATCTCCAGGCCGCTCTTGTCGCCGTAGAAGGCCGCCGCCACGGAGCGGACCGTCTTCAGAAGCAGGGCAAATGTCGTCTCCAGGTCCTTCGGGCCGTAGTCCCCCAGGTAATGCGTCACGTGGACCGCCTCGGCGACGGAGCGGGTGTAGAAGCTCAGGAAGGCGGCACTGGCGGAGGGTGCGGCCGGGGTCGCCTCGGCCGGCTCGTCAGGAGGCTTCGCCGGCTCCGGCCCGGCGGCAGGCGGCGGATCGGCGGGCGGCGGGACGCTGCGGATCGTCCCCAGCGGCCCCTTGCGATTCCCCTCCTGATGCGTCAGGCGCAGATAGAGCCGGTCGTAGTCCCCCGGCAGCAGGTAGTAGGTGTGTCCCTGGATCGGGTCGGGGATGAATTTGACGTCCTCGGCTTGAAAGAGCACGGGGATGAAGCGGACGTCCACCGCGCCCGCCCGGTAGAGCGCGTTGTAGATCAGGTTGGCCTCCCAGACGACGCCCAGGCCGACGCCCGGCTGTTCCTGATTGGCGACCCGGCGGTAATAGGTCTCGGTGCAGACCATCAGGACGAAGTCGGCCCGGCGAATCTGCGCCTCCATCCAGCGGGGCCAGCCCTCCGGCGGGTGCGGCTCGTACTGGTCAATGCTCGCGTCCACGCCCTCGCCCCGCAAACGCTCGGACAGCCGGTACACCCGATCCGCATGAGCCCCGCCGTCATTCTCATGGGCGTAGCTGATCAGCACGCGCGGCGGCTTGGAGTGTTCCGGGGTCATCATCCTCTCAGCGTATTCGCGCCGGGAGGCGCGGGAATGATCAGCGAGGGGACGGAGGCGACGGCGGCGAGCAGGTCGGCGAAGGCGATCAGGGAGCCGCGAGCCGACGCCAGCGCCCGGCGCAGCTCGGCGTTTTGATCCCACCGCTTCTCCCACTTTACGGCGGACACGTCGGCGGGCTTGCGGCTCTCGTAGTCGAGCAGCAGCGGGTGCCAGTGGGCGAGAAGGGGACGCAGGACGGCGTTGAGCACGGCGACGGCCAGGTAGCCGAAGCTGAATTTGCCCTGGCCCTTGGGCTGGGCCACGACCGGGCCGTGCGCGCGCAGGATGCCGCGCGTGATGTTGAAGAGGGCGTACAGAGACGACAGGGCCTCGCGCAACAGTCCCTCCTCCGGCCCCAGCTCGGCCACGGAGATGCGCGTGACCAACTCCACGTACATCTCCCAGGCGGCGTTGCGCTCGTTCTCGTCGGGCTGCCACTTGCCGGAGACTTTCCCCAGGAACGGCAGGGTCAACTCGACATTGACTTCGGACAGGTTCACGCGGTCGGTCAGCTTGTTCATGGGCGGCCTCCTTCCTCACGGACGTGGGCCATGTTTCCGCACCCGCCCACCGTTTTCCTGCCTGGAAGTCTGTTCAGGGATGGCTGGCGCTGACCGTGAGGGCCTGCGGCGCGGCGGTGGCGACGCGCTCCGGGTTGTAGTAGGGGTAGACCCGGCTCAGGGACGTGCGCGTCTTGATCGGGTACTTCGCCTTGATCTGATAGGTCAGCGTGACCGTCCGGCCCGCCTCCAGCTTCTCCATGTAGACGATGATCTGCCGCGCGGCGACCGTGTACTTGCTGATGGTCCCGCCCTGCACGGCGGCGTCCAGGGCGTCCGTCAGCGGCGTGAAGCCGGGCGGCAGGCCCAGGTCAATCAGCGGCATCTCGGCGGTCTTGTCCGTGTTGTTGCGGACGGTGGCCGTGACGGTCGCCGTGTCGTCCTGGGCCAGCGTCGTCTTGTCATAGGCAACCCGGATGGAGAGCGGCGCGATTGCCTCCGGCCCCGACGGGACTTTGTCCCAGGGCAGGTAGTAGCGCCCGACGATCTGGTACAGCGGCGCGCCCTCGCCCTGATAGCGCAGGCCGATCTGATTGTCGCCGCCGTGGACGAACTTGGCAAGGTCCGCCTGCCGCATCACGTCGCTGTCCTCGGGCGTGAGCGCAAAGGTGGCCGCCGTCTGGCCGTTGGCGAGCACTGTGACCGTGCCGTTGCCGCCGCCCAGGGCGTTGCCGCTGGCGGAGAGCAGGGCCTTGAGCGACCAGACCGTGCCCTGCGTGCTGCCCCAGACGCCGAAGCTGTTCTTGCTCTGGACCAGGTACGTCAGCGCCTTGCTGACGAAGCCGGCGTTTCGCCCCCAGCGGACCAGGCCGTAGGCGGCCAGGCCGGTCGTCTCCAGGTCGGCCCCCTGCCCCTCCGCGCCCGTGAAGGTCTGCGTGTCGCTCTTCCAGTAGGCGGTCTTGTCGGTCTGGGTCGCCAGGGCGATCAGGCCGTTCGCGGCCTGCGCGGCGGCGTCGCCCCCCGGCTCCGCCTGCGTCAAGAGGTTCAGGATGACGGCCAGCGTGTACGGGTCCTTGGCCTCGCCCAGATGGGCCTTGACGTAGTCCACGCCGCGCGCCACCTCCGGCCCTGAGTACCCGCTCTCGGCCAGCGCCCACGCGACATAGGCCGTCGTTCGCAGCGCCCCCGTCTGGCGGTTGATGATGCCCTCCGCGATGCCCTGGCCCGTCTCCTCCCAGGTTCCGTCGGCCTTCTGCCGGCCCGCCAGCCACTGCTGCGTCCGGGTGATGAGCGCGGGGTCCACGTCATGCACCTTCGCCATGTCGCCGAATTCCAGCAGGCCGTAGGCGGTCAGGATTTGATGCGCCGGCGCGCTGCCGAACCAGGAGAAGCCGCCGCCCGGCGTCTCAAACGTGACCAGGCGCTGGTAGCCGACGTTGATGTACCCCTCGGCCTTCATCTGCAACTCCGGGTTGATGTGCTTGGTCTGCTTCAAATAGTCCAAAATCAGCACGTCCGGGTAGGTGGTGGAGCTGGTCTGCTCGAAGCAGCCGTTGGGCATCTGCAGCAGGCCGTCCAGCCCGTCCACGACCTGGCTGAACGTGCCGGGGTAGAGCTTGACCCAGACCGTGCTCGCCCCCGCGACGGCGTCGGCGGGGATGGTGACGACGGTGTCCGCGCTGCCGTCCAGCCGGTCATTGACCGACGTGCGAACCTCCTTGCCGTTCGGCAGCACGTCTATGGTGCGGCGGACGGCATCGGAGAGGCTTGTCCCGCGCGCCGTGACCGTCAGCGGGAAGTGGCCGATGGTGTTCACGGTGAGGGGGTAGTAGACGACCGTGACCTGGTTCGGCCCGACGTGCGTGACCTGCCGCGACGGCCCTTGCAGGGTGAACCAGGGCTGCGGGTCCAGGGTCAGCGTCACGTCCTGCGCCTGCGGCAGATAGTTGTAGACGGACACGGGGATCTG
The DNA here is from genome assembly GCA_019239955.1 of Armatimonadota bacterium. Lineage (GTDB taxonomy): Bacteria > Armatimonadota > Armatimonadia > Armatimonadales > Capsulimonadaceae > JAFAZD01. The sequence goes on from JAFAZD010000110.1 coordinate 35,305, forward strand.
CACGCTGTCGCCCTGGGTCAGCGCGACGGGCAGGTCCAGGTCCACGAAGAAGTCCTGGAAGACCTTGATCGGCGCGTCGCCGCTGCCGAGCTGCCCGGCGGCGCTGCTGCCCAGGGTGCTGACGCGCCAGGTGGTGATGGAGTCCGCCAGCGGCACGCGCGCCTCGGCCTGGCCGTTCGCGTCGGTGATGAGGGCCGGGTTCCAGTAGAGGGTCTCCGGGAAGAACTGGCGCACGCGCGGCGGCTCGCCGCCGATGGCGGCGGTTTTGGAGAACAGCCCCGCGTCCACCGCCCCCGCAAGGACGACTCCCATCGAATTGGCCGCGCGGCCATGAACTTCATCGGCAGCGCCGCCGGGGAAGCCGCCACCGCCGCCCCCAAACCCACCGAATCCACCCCCTGCAACGGCTCCCAGCGCCCTGAAGCGCATCATCGGCGGCTGCGGTCTCTCGTTGATGTCGTCCGCCGTGCCCCACAGGCCATCCGGGCCGGCGCTGCTCAGGGTCCAGTAGCCGTCATAGTCAGTCCGGCCGTACAGTTCGGCCTTGTACGGACGGCCCCAGGGGTCACGCAAGTCCGCTTCATGCAGGTAGCCCCGTTCGGCCAGCAAGTACAAGGGTTGCCCGGCAGCCAGCGCCTGGCTGGTATCGGCCCGGTACTTCCCCAGTGCCTGCGCGATTCTCTGATGAGTCCGGGCCATCGCCTCCGCCACCTGCGCCTTCACTTTCTCCCAGCGCGCCTGGTAGGTGTTCACCTGGAAGTCAAAATCGGTGCGGGGCGGCACGGCGGCGAGCAGCATCGCCGCAGCCCGCTGGCGCGCCGGCTCCGGGGCCTTGACCTGGGCCGGCTCCATCAGCCCCGTCGGCGATAGGCCGTGAATCTCATACTTCGGCTCCATCAGCTCTTTTTCCAGGGTGAAGTAAATCTTTTCCAGCCCCGGCTTCAGCTCCGAGAGCGCGAACACGCTCTCGTCAACAATTGCCACTCCCAGCGCGGTGCTGACGGGGCTTCCCTTCTGGTCATGGACGGCGAAGCGAAGCGTGGCGTCCGTGCCCGGCCCGTACACGCCTCTGTCGGCGGCGACCCGGACGCTCAGATCGTCCGCCGGTGAGACGATGACGGTGCGGGTGTCCCGGACGATATCCTCATTGGGGAGAATCTTGTAGGCGTGGATCTCCAGCGTGCCGACCATGTCCGGCGTCACGTTCAGCGGAACCTGCGCCGCCCCGTTCTGCATGTCGGTAGCCTGGGTCAAGATGGTCTGACCGTCGCGGATGACGTCAATGTAGAGTGTGCCGGTCTTGACGGTGGACACGGCGGCGAGGGTGAGCCGGTCGCCGACCTTCGCCAGCGGCTTGTCCACGCGCAGCAGGACCCCCTCCTCGGCGGGCGCGGCGGCCAGCTGCTGGAGGGTCGTCGCCACGTGTCCGTCGGCGTCCGTCGCCTGGACGCTGAGAACTACGGGGCCATTTCCCGGAACAAAGGAATATGTCGCCAGCCCCAGATCGTCCGTGGCGAGCACGGTGGGCGCGGCGCCGCCGTCGGACACCCGCAGGAGGGCGCGCCGGAGCGGCTGGCCGTCCGGCGTGGCGGCGGCGATGTAGACGCGGTTCTGCACGCCGGCCACGAGGCCGCGGCTTTCGGGGACCACCGCCAGCAGGATGGGATCCTTGACGACGGGCACCGTGACATGCACCTCCTGTGCGTGGTCGGCGGTGTCCTTCAGCGTCCCCGCGAACTCCACCACCGCCCTGCCCTGCTCGAACGGCTGGCCGACGAACGAGTCCGGCAGCGTGTATTGGAATGGGTAGCTGCCCTCGGCGTCCGTCGTCCCGTTGACCATGCCCAATTCGGTGACGCCGATGTCGACCGTGTTGACGGCGACCGTGACCTGCCCGCCCGCGACCGGCTTGCCGAAGAAGTAATGCGCCTGGACGGTGCCGTGGACGGTCTCGCCGGGCAAGTAATAGGGCCTGTCGGTCGTCAGCGCGACCTTGAACTTGGGCAGGACGTAGCGCTCCACGCGCACCTTCTTCTCCGTCTGCCCTTCCGGCAGGACGGCGCGCAGCGCGAACGTGCCCATGTTCACCTCGTCCGCCAGCACGAAGTCGGCGGACGCAACGCCGAACGGCGACAGCGTCCGGCGCTGCTTGAAGACCTTGTTGCCGCGCGCGTCCTCCGCCTCGAACACCAGCGACTCCTCGGCGACGGCCCGCCGGGTCCCCATGTCCAGGGCCAGCGCGCGCAGGTGGATGGTCTGCCCCGGCTGGTAGACCGGCTTGTCCGCCGTCAGCAGGATTTGCGTTGCCTCGGCCACGTCGATCGGCTGCGTGACCTCGTCCGCGCCGAGCGGGGAACTCACGGACACAGTCAGCCGGTACGGCCCGGCGGCCCCGGCGGGCGCACGGAACCGGGCGTCCAGCGTACCCAGCGGCGTCGTCCGGCCGGAGAACAGGGGGAGGGGCGTCCCCGCCGGCTTGCCGTCGTCCAGGCGGACGAGCGACAGGCTCACGCGGGCGCGGGCCGGCAGGCCGCTCCGGTGGTCCGAGACCACCACGCGCAGGGCCGCCGGGCCGCCGCGCAGCCAGCGCCTCTGGCCGAGTACGCGCGTCTCCAGCGGCGACAGCGTGACATCGCGCTTGACGAGGGTTTCCGTGGCCCGCGCGGGCGGCGTATCGGCCAGTCCGGCGGGGAGCGCCGCGAAGCAAAGCGCGAGGCAAAGGACTCGGAGTCGGGAGCGGGACATGACAGTTTCCTCGATCCGGCGCGGCGGCGTCAAGTTTGGAGTTCCGCGCCGTCTCATTAGACACAGGAACGCCCGCCCCCTTCAAATTTCCGGCAGGAAATCCGAAGGGGAGTCCTCGGCCAGTTAGGGCACGCCCATTGGGAGCGGGACGATGTTCATGGAGGCGAGGGTGGACGGGGGTGAGGTCTTCCGAGGCTGCGCGATGTCTACCCGGCACCTTGCAGGCCATTTTTGAGGCCCCTGTCAGCATTGGAGGAATAAGGTAAACCGTTATGCATTGTGTCAGAATCTTGGCAAAAAATTGGGGTATAATGCGATTCCCATCACAAGCCTGCTCAGTTCGACTATCCGCAGTCCGGGGGCGATGGCACGGTGCATTCCAGGCCGTTTTCCGCGCGCCTCTCGGATATCAAGGAGAACCCTATGGCGGGATACCTGGACCATTTCGGCCTCGCGCTGGCCCCGTTTGCGACCGCGCCCGACCCCCGCTTCGCCTTCGCCACGCGGGCGCATGAGCTCGCGCTGCTGCGACTGCAAGACTCGGTGGAGCAGCGACTCGGTCTGTGCATGCTCAAGGGGCCGGTCGGGACCGGCAAGAGCACCATCGCGCACTTGCTGTTGCAGACGTGGGCAGGTGACCCCGAACGGTTCGCCGTCGCCTACCTGGCGGATCCGTCGGCGCAGACGCAGTCCCAGTTCCTCCGGCTCGTCCTGGCCGGATTCGGCCTGGAGCCGTCCCGCTACCTGCTGGAGAACAAGGAGCGCCTGCGGGCGTTCCTGATGGACAACCTGGCGGCGGGGCGCGTCGTCGTCCTGCTGCTGGACGAGGCGCAGACGATCAGCGGCCCCAACCTGGCGACCCTGCAGCAGCTCTCCAACGAACAGACCAGCGACACGAAATTGATTCAGATCGCGCTGCTGGCCCAGCCGACGATTGACCGGCGGCTCGCCAACCATCCGGCCCTGCAGAGCCGCATCGCCCGCCGCAGTCATCTGGAGCCGTTGCAGTTCGCCGACGTCGTCCAGTTGATGCGCCACCGGGTCGCCGTGGCCGGCGGGGATTTTGATGCGCTGTTCCCCCTGCCGCTCCACCGGCTGATCTACCGGGCCTCGCGGGGCATCCCCCGCCGCGTCTGCGTGGTGTGCGACAATGCCCTGTTCAACGCCTACGCCGCCGGATGCCCGCATGTGGATGAGGCGGCGGTGGTCTCGGCCATCGAGGCCTGCGAATACACGCTGGAGGAGGAAAAGTGATGTCCTCTGAAAAGAACGGGGCCGAGGCGGGGGACACCCAACCGCCGTCGCCGCGGCCCCTGACGACGCGCTCGCTCACGGCGGCGGCCGATCCGGGCCGCCGTCTGCGGGAGTTGCTTCGGGAACAAGAGAACGGCGACCAAGCCGAACCGAACGCCGCTGCGGCTGCGCCCGCCGCGCGGGAACAGCCCGCGCCTCCACCCCCCACCGCCTTCGTGCGCCCGGAGCCGCCCGCCGCACCTCCGCCTGACCCAACGCCCGCCATTCCCAGCCCAACGCCTGCCGCGCCCGCCACGCCAGTGGAAACGGTCCGGCTCTTCGTCATGCTGGACGGGGCGCGGATGGATCCCGTCGAGTATCCGGGGCGCGAGGCCCTGCCGACGCGGGCGCAGCTGGAGCAGACTCACCGCGCCTACGTCCTGCGCGACCAGTGGTCGAGAACTGACTCCACGCCGACGTGGATCGTCCACATGAAGCGTAAGACGCGCTGAGACGGCGGACAATCGCCTATCAACCCGCGATGAACAGGCCCGTGACCTTGCCGATGCGGAACGCGCCCTTGTCCCTGATCTCCGCCTCCACTTGCGCCCGCAGCCTGTTCAGCTGCTCCGCGGTGAACGCCGCGCCGTCGCCCATGGAGCGGACATAGGCGATCAGCGGCTCCGCCTCCGCGACCCGCAGCTCCTCCTCCTGGCGGCGCAGTTCCACGTGGGGGAACCAGGCCGCCAATTCGGCCTCGCCCCGCTCCAAGTCGAAGAAGTCGGGCGAGGCCGTGAAGTCCGCCGCGCCCGCGATGCCGAGCGCCCGCTCCAGAGCCTTGAGCTCGGCCATGCTGTCCCGCCCGTTGGTGGCGGCGTAGAGGCGGCCCCCCGGCGCGAGGACGCGCCGCACCTCGGCATAGGTCCTTGGCCTGTCGGGGACGTGGTAGAGCATGTGGTTGGCGATCACGGCGTCGAAGCGACTGTCGGCGAACGGGAGGGCCTGCGCGCCGCACTGAACGCAGGAGAACAGAGGGGCACTGTCCGCCAGGTTCCGGCGGGCCTGCTCGACCATGCCCCCGGAGAGATCGCTGAGCGTCACAGCCCAGCCGCCGGGCAGGCGGTCCCGGTTCTGGATCCAGAGCTGCCCCGGCCCGCAGCCCAGCTCCAGCACGCGTGCCTGGGGCGGCAGGTCCATCTGCTCGAACACCCAGCGGTGCCAGGGCACCTCCCCCGTGCCGAACCGCTGGTGCAGCGCGATGCGGGCGTTCAGGTTCGCGGCGTCGCGGTACTGCTCGTCCGCGAGGTAGTTCCGGTCGGTGGCTTTGACCATCATCGTCCCGGGCGACACGCCTTGTTGTAGGGGCAACCCACCGGGTCGCCCCTACATTTCAGCTACTCCTCTGACGTTGACCGGGGCGGGCGACGAAGCCGGTCTTCTCCCCGCGCACGAAACCGGCCCGTTCGTAGAAGCGCAGCGTCGGCTCGTCGGCGCGGCCCGTCAGCAGCATGACCTTGTAGCAGTTTGCTTCCCAGGCCAGGTCCAGGGCGTAGTGGAGCACCGACGTACCGATGCCTTGTCGGCGCCAGTCCGGATGCGTCACCACGTTCTCGATGAGGCCGTAGGGACGCGCGGCGCGCGTCAGGTTGGGCACCAGCGTGAGGGCGCAGGTCGAGACCGGCTCGCCCCGGGCGCGGGCGACCACGTAGCGCAGCAGCAGATTGGCGAGGATAGCGTCCCAGTGGCCCACCAGGGCGTCCGCCGACAGCACGGGGTCACGGGCGTGCAGGTGCCGGTACAGGGCCAGGAGCGCGGACAGGTCGCCGCGCTCCGCCAGGCCGATGGTCGGTGGTGTCATGGCGTTCGCCGTCAGGCGGCCTGGGCGAACAGGGGCTGCTCGGCCTGGGCCTGGGCGCGGACGGCGGCCAGTTCCGTGGCCGAGAGCGGCGTGAAGGCGTCGGCGATGTCCAGGGCCAGGCGGAACAGGCGGATGTCGCCGGGCGGGATGGCGGCGGTAATGGGCAAGGAGAGGGCGTAGCGCAGGGCCATCTCCGCCTCGGCGCGATCGGCCAGCGGTTCGTACCACGCCTTGGGGTACTCGGCGCGGTGCGGGTCGCCCTCGCGCCAGGGGCCGCGCGCCATGCCCTTCAGGGCGAGGCGGGCGACGCCCTTCGCCTGCGCGGCCTCCATCACCTGCGGCCCGAAGCCCGCATGTTCGTAGGTGACGTAGTTGAACGGGAAGAGGATGCTGTCGAAGGAGAACTGATCCAGCGCGGCCAGGGCGGCGTGGACGCTGTGGGCGCTGAAGCCCAGGTGCCGGACCTTGCCCTCCTCGCGGGCCTTCAGAAAAGTCTCCATCGCGCCGCCGGGGCCGAACGCCCGCTGCACGTCCTCGTCGGACGTGATCGCGTGCAGCTGGTACAGGTCGAAGTGGCCCGTCTGCATCCGCCGCAGCGACCGTTCGAGTTCCTCACGCGCGCCGGCGGCGTCGCGCCGGCCCGTCTTGCAGGCGAGAAATACCCCGTCGCGGTAGGGATGCAGCGCCGGGCCGAGCCGCTCCTCGGCGTTGCCGTAGGACGGCGCGACATCAAAATAGTTGATGCCCCGGTCAATGGCCTCGCCGACGTAACGGTCGGCCTCCGCCGGGTCAACGTCCGTGACGATGATGCCGCCGAAGCCGAGAACGCTCAGTTCCCAGCCGGTGCTGCCGTAAGCGCGTTTCTCCATGATGTCCCCACTTTTTACGAAGAGTTGCGCTCAGTATACCCAATGGCGGCGGTTTGGGCGGGGAGTTCCAGGCGAAAACAACTCCCCTGCCCCGGCACGCTGGTGACATACAGCGCGCCCTGATGCGCGGCGGCGATCTCGGCGCAGATCGCCAGGCCCAAGCCGCTGCCCTCGCTGGAGCGGGACTTGTCCGCCCGCCAGAAGCGGTCGAAGACGTGCGGCAGGTCGGCCTCGGCAATGCCGACGCCCGTGTCGCGGACCGTCAACTCCGCTTCCTGTCCCGCCTGACCGACGGCGACCGTGACCTGTCCGCCCGGCGGCGTGTATTTCAGGGCGTTGTCCACCAGATTAATGAGAAGCTGCTGCAACTGATCGGCGCTGCCCCGGGCGACCACGGGGAGCGGCGCCTCGCACCGTAACCCGATCTGCTTGCTTTCCGCCTGGGGAATGAACTCGTCCGCGACGCGGCGGCAGAGCGCCGCCAGGTCCACGTCTTCCGGGACAAAACCGCCCTGCATCTGTCCGGCGTCCCGGCGCGCGAGAAAACCCAGGCCCTCCACGATGCGCGTCATCCGGGCGATCTCCTGCATGGCGCTTCGCAAGGTCGCCTGATAATTCTCCAGCGGGCGCGGGCGCGATAGGGCCAGCTCCATCTCCCCGCGCAGGATCGTCAGCGGCGTCCGCAGTTCGTGGGAGGCGTCGGCGGCGAATCGCTGCTGGGCCTCGGCGAAGCGGCGCTGGGCCTCAAAGGCGCGGCGCAGGCGCGTGGTCATCCGGTTCAGCGTCGCCACCAACTGCCCGATCTCCGTGTCCGTCTCGGCCGCGTGGGGCAGCAGCGCCTCCGGCAAGGCGGCCGCGTCCAGGTGCTCCGCCTCGGTGACGATGCGGCCGATGGGCTGGAGGGTCTGCCCGATCAGCACCCATCCCCCCAGCGCGGCGAGCAGCAGCACCGACGGAACGAACAGCAGGAGCAACGCGCCGAGTCGTTCCAGGATGTCGGCATTGTGATCCCACGGCACGGCGACCTGAATGGCCCCATCGCCCGCTCCGAGGCGTAGCGGCGCGGTGAAGACGCGCATCGTCCGCTCCTCGTCCGGCCCCGCGAACGCGAACCGGCCCGATGCCGGCAGCCGCCCCCGCAGCAGCGGGTCCAGGGAGGCGATGAGCGCGGGCTGACGGATCAGGGCGGGGGAAGCCGCCAGGGTGTCCCCGTGGGGGTTCTTCACGAGGCGCGTGTAGACGACGTCGAAAAACAGCAGGCCCTCCCCGCGCCCAACTCTCGGCGGGCGGGAGGGCGCGGCAACCCCTTCATCCAGATCGGCGGGCACGAGCGGGTCGCCGGGGCGGCCGACGGCGATGGCGGCGATCCGGTGCGCCTGGCCGGCCAGAAAACCGTCCGTCTCCGCGCACAGGGCGTGGCGCGCGCCCAGGTAGACCAAGCCCGCCGCGCCCGCCAGGATCACCGCCAGCACGCCGGTGTACCAGGCAGTCAGCCGGAAGCGCAGGGAGCGGGACCAGCGCCGTCCCGTTCCAAGTTCATTCCCCGTGTTCATCCAGGCGATACCCGACTCCACGTACCGTGTGGATCAACTTGACACCATGGCCGCGATCCACCTTGTTGCGCAGGTAGTTGATGTACACGTCCACCACGTTGGTGCCGCTGTCGAAGTCGAAGTCCCAGACGTGTTCCATGATGAGCGACCGCGTGACGGTGTTTCCGGCGTGACGCATCAAGTATTCCAGCAGCGCGTACTCCTTGGCGGACAGGATGATCTCCCGGCCGCCGCGCCGGACGTGGCGCGTCGCCGGGTCGAGCGTCAGGTCGCCCGCCCGCAGCGTGGGCAGTGCGGGGCCGCCGCGCCGCAGCAGGGCGCGCGCGCGGGCCAGCAGCTCGCCGAGGGCGAACGGCTTGACCAGATAATCGTCGGCCCCAGCGTCCAGCCCCACGATCCGATCCTCCACGGCGTCGCGGGCGGTCAACATCAGGATGGGCAGCCGATTGCCCGCCTCACGCAGCGCGCGGCAGACGGCCGGCCCGTCGCGGCCCGGGAGCAACCAGTCGAGCACGAGCAGATCGTACTCGGAGAGGCAGGCGAGTTTCAGCCCCGCCTCGCCGTCGTGGGCCACGTCCACGGCGTGGCCCTCTTCTTCCAGCGCCTGCCGCACGAACGCAGCCACCTTTACCTCATCCTCGACGACCAGTATGCGCATTTCGCTCTCCCGCATTGTGTACGCTTCCCCTGGCGCGAGCGTCACAAGTGAGCGTCAGTCAATAAGAGTCAGCGAATGAATTCGCCGCTGATAGCCTTCGGCTGGATGTCCGCCTCCGCGGACGTAAGACGACATTCCCGTGTCCTTACCCTCGGACACTCGGCGTCCTGGCCGAGAGCGGCGAATTCATTCGCTGGTATTGTTCTGGTATTATTCGCTGGCATTATCGGTTACGGGGCGTACTCCAGGACGACGAAGGAGCCGGGGGCGTAGGAACGGCGGAAGCGGGGAGCGCCCGGGGCGGAGGGCAGTGCCGTCGCCGTCACCGTGAAGATGTGATGTGTCTTCTCATCCAGCGCCATCGTCCGCGCGCCGGCCTGGGTGGTGAGGGTCTGCACCGTCTCGTACTGATCCGGCGTGACCTGCCGCAAGATCGTCATCGTCCCGTCCTGCCCGTTCGGGCTGAAGACCAGGTGCGTCCCCAGATCGTAGGCGCAGGCGTCGGGGCCGTTGCCGATGGACGGCGTGGCGACGACCTTGCCCGTATCGGCGTCCGTCACAGCCATCTTCTGGCCGTCGCAGACCGAGAAGAGGCGGCGGCCCCGGGTGTCCATGGCGATGCCGGAGGGGCTTTCGCCGGGGGCGATGGGCCAGACGTGGTCCACCGCCAGAGTGCGCGCGTTCACGTCCGCGATCTCGCTCTTGTCCTCGATGTTGTCGAAGAGGTGGCCCTTGCCGTCGGCCACCGGGAACTCGGGGCGGCCCGGCAGCGTGACCGTGCCGGCGACCTTGCCGCTGGCGGCGTCAATCGCCGTGGCGGTCCCGGCGCGGCCATTGAACGTGAAGACGCGCTCCGTGACCGGCTCGAAGACGATGGCGTCCGGCCCCTCGCCGACGGACACCTCGCCGATCTTCTTGAGCGTCTTGGTGTCGAAGATGGTCACGGTGTTCGCGCGCCCGTTGCTGGTGAAGCCGCGCCCGCTCTTGGGGTCAATGGCGACGCCGTGGACGCCGTCGGTGTCCGGGATGTCGCCGGCCAGCCGGCCGGTGTCCGTGTTGACGACGGCGACGTGGGTGCCGCGCGAGATGTAGAGCCGGTGGGCGCGGCTGTCGTCGAAGAGGTAGTCCCAGCCGCCCTCGCCGCCGAGGTGAATCGTTCGGACGAGGTGGTAGTGGGGTGCGGGCGGGGCGGCCGTGGCCGCCAGGCCGGGGAGCCAGAGCGCGAGGGCGCTCAACAGGCAGGGCATCGGTTTCATTGTCAGTTTCATGGGTCGGTGTCCTTTCGAGTTCATGAATCGGTGTCCTTTCGAGAGAGGGTCAGCGAATGAATTCGCCGCTTCCGGCGAAGACGCCGATTGTCCGCCTGCGCGGACAGAAGAAGGGCCAGTCCTGTCTCCGCGAAGGCGGAGACTCGGCGCTTGCGCCATCAGCGGCGAATTCATTCGCTGACCCGACGACGCGGCGACGCGGCGAATTCATTCGCTGGCTCCGATGAGCTCCTTCTGCACCGCCGCGAATTCCTGCTGCTCGGCCAGGGCGGAGCGGCTGGGGCGCAGGTTTTCCAGCGCAACGTAGAGCACGGGGGCGACGAGCAGGGTGAAAAAGACGGACACGGACAGGCCGCCGATGACGGCGACGGCGAGCGGCTTCTGCAACGCGGCCCCCGCCCCCAATCCGAGAGCCATTGGGAACAGGGCGAGGATCGCGCCGATGGTGGTCATCAGGATAGGCCGCAGGCGCTGCTCGCCCGCCTCGGCCATCAGCGTCGCCAGATCGCCGTCCGGGTTCTCTTCGCGCAGGCGGTTGAAGAACTCGAACAGCACGATGCCATTCTCCGTGATGATGCCCACGATCATGATCGCGCCCGTTCGGGAGGAGATGTTGAGTTCGGTGCCTGTCAGATGCAGAGCCAGCACCACGCCAGAGAGGGACAGGAGGGCGGCCAGCAGCAGGGCGATGGCCTGACGCAAGGAGCGGAACTGGATGGTCAGCAGCGTCAACACGAACAGCGCCGCGACGGCCAGTACCAGGTTGAGCTCGGCGGACGACTGCTGCTGGCTCTCATAGAGGCCGCCGTACTCGATGCTGTATCCCGGCGGCAGCGTTACCCCCTTGCGGATGCTCTGCTGGATGTCCGCGGTGGCGCTGCCCAGGTCGCGCCCGGAGAGGCTGGCGGTGACGGCGATCATCAGGCGCTGGTTCTCGCGGGTCGGCTGCGCCGTACCGGGGCGCGTCTCAATCTGGGCCACCTGCCCCAGCGGAACATTGCCCCCCGTCACCGGCGAGGCGACCGGGACATTGGGCAGCGCGTTCTGGTCCAGCGCCGCGCCCTGCGGGCCGGCGAGCGTGACTCGGACCGGCACGGCCTCCTCGCCCTGCTGCACCGCCGTCGGTTCGGCCCCCAAGAGCGCGGCCGTCGCCGCCTGCGTCACATCGTCCGTAGTCAGTCCATAGCGCTGCGCCCGCTCGCTGTCCACGGCAATCACTGTCTCCGGGTTGGAATGCACGATGCCGGCGTTGTCGTCCACCACGCCGGGCGTCTTGGAGACGATGTCATCCACCTTCCGGGCCAGAGCCTCCAGCTCGGCTTGGTCGGGGCCGAAAATCTTGACCTGCACGGGCGAGGGCGAGCCGGCGATGTCGCCAATGTTGTCCTGCAGAATCTGGTGGAAGTCCACCTGCGCGGCGGGTATCTGCGCCGGGATGTGCTGCTGGTCGTCGCCTGCGATCTGGGTGCGGATATCATCCATGATCTCCTGGATGTCGCGCGAACGGCGGGCCTTGAGGCGCACGGAGATGTCGCCGGTGTTCTGAGTGGTGATGTCGAAGCCGAGCTGCGCCCCCGTCCGGCGCGACCAGGCCGCCACCTCAGGCGTCCGCGCCAGCACACCCTCGATCTGCCCGGCGACGGCGCTGGATTCGGCCAGCGATGTGCCGGGAGGCAGCTGGTAGTCCAGGATGAAGCCGCCCTCGTCGAACTCCGGGAAGAAGCCGGTCTCCAGACTGCGGCCCAGCAGCCACGCGCCGACGGCCAGGGGCAGGAGCAGCAGGAGGACGATTGTGCGGTGCGCGAGGCACCAGCCCAGCAGCCGCGCGTAGACGCGGCGGACTTTCTCGAATTGCCGGGGGAAGAAGGACAGGAGGCGCGCGCCCATCCCATTCCGCCCCCCTCTCCCCGGCGGCAAGCCGCCGACCCTCTCCCTCACGGGGGAGAGGGTTCTTGTGGCCGTTGCCATCTCTGTCCTCCCCCTCGCCCCTTCCGAGGGAGAGGGGGCCAGGGGGTGAGGGGGGCCAGGGGGTGAGGTGCCCCGGCGGGGCCCCACCCGCTCCGGCAGCAGCCATTCGGCCAGCAGGGGCGTCAGGAGAAGCGCGAGGGCGAGCGAGACGGCCAGCGTGGCGATCATCACCAGCGCCAGCGGGCCGAAGAACTGGCCGGTCAGGTCCTTCAAGAACGTCAGCGGCAGGAAGGCGGCCATCGTGGTCAGGGACGAGCCGATCATGGCCGGCGTGATGGCGCGCAGGCCGGCGGCGACGGCGGCGGGCCGCGACCGGCCCCGCTCTAATTCGTGGAAGATGTTCTCCACGACCACGATGCCGTCGTCAATGACCAGGCCGAGCGCGATGGCGAGCGCGCCCAGGGTCATGATGTTCATGGTCTGCCCCAGCGCCTTCATCAGCCCGAACGTGATGACAATGGTGAGCGGCAGGATGACCAGCACGATGGCGGCCGTCCGCAGGTTGCCCAAGAAGAGCATCAGGACCAGCAGGGCCAGCACGCCGCCGACCAGGATGGCCTCCAGGACGCTGGCCTGCGACTCCTTGACGATCTCCGACTGGTCGTAGAAGTTGGAGACGGCGATGCCGGGCGGCAGATCCGCCCGGGCGGCGTCCAGCGCCCGCTTGATGCCGTCGGCGACCTGCACGGTGTTGCCGGACGGCTGCTTGACCACGTTGAGGAGCACGGCCGGCCGGCCGTCGCCGCTGGTCTCGATGGCGTGCGGCTCCACGCCCGCCGTCACCGTCCCCAGCTCGCCGACGGTGACGGGGATGCGGTTCTTGACGGCGACGGTGACGTTGGCGATGTCGCGTGCGCCCCCGAACAGTCCGGAAACGAGGATCTGGTAGCGCAGGAAGGACTTGTCGTAGTAGCCGACCGAGTTGATCTCGTTGGTCTTGGTCAGCGCCGTCTCCACGTCCCCGACGGCGACGCCGCGCGCCAGCAGGGCCTGCGGGTCCAGCCGGACCAGGTAGTCCGGGGCGTCGCCGCCCAGCACGGCGATCTGCTGGACGCCGGGGACGCGCAGCAGGCGCGGGCGCAGGGCGTAGAGGGCGGCGCGGCGGAGCGCCTGCGGGCTGACCGTCGGCGAGGTGAGGCTGTAGCCCATGATCGGGAAGACCGAGGGGTTAAGCCGCTCCGCCGTCACCTGCGTGTTCGGCGGCAGATTCCCCTGCGCCTGGGCGATCTTGGCGTTGACCAGCTGCAAGGTGGTCTGCATGTCCGTGCCCCAGGCGAAGTTGACGTCCAGCTCGTCCTCGCCGCGCTGGGTCAGGGAGCCGATACGGGTGACGCCGGGGACGCCCGCAACGGCGTTTTCCAGTGGGCGCGTGATGTTCGCCAGCACGGTCGGGATGGGCGTGTCGCCCGCCGATGCGGTGACGATGATGCGCGGGGCGGTCAGGTCGGGGAAGATGGCGACCGGCAGGCTTCCCGCGCTGTACAGCCCGGCGGCGCAGAGCACGACCACGAACAGCAGCGCCGCCTTGCGGTAGCGCCAGACAAAGAGGCTAAGGCCCATTCGGCTTGCCTCCCGATGGGCTGGCACTGGGCGATGGCGTCTGTTCCGTCGGCGGCTGCACTCCCGGCGTCCCCGCGCCCTGGACATCCAGAGGCGCGCGCGTGGGCGCGGGGGGCGACGACTTGGCGTTCCGGACGCGGACCTTCGCGCCGTCCGGCAGGCCGTACTGCCCGGCGACGGCGACCTTCTGGCCCGCCTTGACTCCGTCGGTGATCTCCACCCGGCCGCCCGCTGACAGGCCCGTCTTGACCTCGGTGACGTGGGCGACCCCATCCTCGCCGACGACCGCCACGCTGGTCTTGCCCGTGTCCGGGTCGGTCAGCAGGGCGGCCTGGGGCACGAGCAGGACGTTCGGGCGTCGCTCGGTCACGATCTGGACCTTCGCCGTCGAGTCGTCCCGCAGCAGGCGGCGGGGGTTGGCGACGGTGGCGAACACGGGCACGGTTCCCGTCGCGGCGTCCACCTGCGCGGCCACCGTGCTGACCGTGGTGCGGAGCGTCTCGCCCGGCAGGCTGGAGACGGAAAAGGTGACGGGTTGGCCCGGACGCACCTGGCGCGCCGCGCTGCCGGGCAGGCTGATCTGCAATTGCAGTGTACTGAGGTCGGCGATTGTCGCCAGCTTCGTGGCCGTGTCCACGGTCTCGCCGGTTGCCGCCCCCACCTGCGTCACCTGCCCCGACAGCGGCGCGCGGACTGTGTAGAGGGCCACCTGCGCCCGCGCCGTCGCCAGTGCGCCGCGCGCATTCTGGACCTGCTGGCGGGCGACCTGTACGTCCTGGCGCTTGACGACGTCCTGCAAGGATGCCGCCCGCGCCGCCGCGACCGCCTGCCGCTGGCCGGCGACGGTCTGCGCCTGCGCCGCCACCGTCTGCCGCTGGGCGTCCGCCTGCGCCTGCGCCGTGCGGACGGCCAGCTCGGCGGCCTCCACGTCCTTCTGCGCCACCAACCCCTCGGCGAGCAGCGTCTTCTGGCGGGCCAGAGTCTGTTCCGCATTATGCAGGGCGGCCTCATCTCCGAACAACGTGGCGCGCGCGCCGGACAGCGTCGCCGCCGCCCCGGACACGGCCGACTGCGCCTGCAAGATGGCCGTCCGTGTCTGCGCCTGCTGCTGGATGGCGTTGGCCTGCGCCTGCTGCACCTGCACCAGATTCTGGCCGATGGTCGCCTGCGCCTGCTGAATCTGCCCCTGCAGCTGGCGGGTGGACAGGTGGGCGATGACCTGCCCCGTTCGGACGCTCTGCCCGTAGCGGATCGGCAGTTCGTCCAGGACTCCGGCGACCGGCGGGCTGAGGGTGGCCTCGCGGTCGCGCAGCGCCATCAAGATCCCCGTCGCCGGCAGCGTCCGCTCCAGCGTCCCCGTCGTCACCGGAACCACCTGCACGACCGGCAGTGGCGCGTCCCCCCCCGGCCCCAATTCTGGGGGAGCCGCTTGCTTGTGCCCGCAGCCGGCCAGCAGCAGGGGCAGCAGCCAGGTCCAGCGCGTCATCACCCTCACGGGCCGCCCCTCCCGCCCATGTTGGCTCCGTTGGGACCGTTGCCGGTCGTGCTGTTGCCGGCGGGCGGCGTCCCCGGCGCGTTCGCGCCCGCCGGGCTCGTGCCCGCGTTGCCCGCGCCGGGCGCGGCCTGTCCGACTCCCCCATTATTGGGGGCGGGGGGAACCACTGCTCCCCCATTATTGGGGGCGGGGGGAACCATCAAGCCACCGTTGAGGGCGGCGCTGAGCGTGCCGACGGCGACGGCGGCGTTGTACACCGCCTGCGTGTAGGCGATCCGCGCCTGCGTCAAGGCCGCCTGCGCGTTCAGCACGTCGCTGAGGGGAAATAGGCCATTCTGGTAGCCCAGCCTGGTCTTTTCATAGCTGATCTGGGCGACGTCGCGCGTCACCTGGGCGGCGGCGATCTGGCGGCGGGCGCTCCGGGCGTTCAGGTACGCGGCGCTGACGCCCGCGAGCACGGTGCGGCGGGCCGTCTCCGCCTGCGCCTGCGCCTGCGCCAAGGCGGCCTCGGCCTCGCGCACCTGCGCCCGGCCCAGCCCGCCGTCGGACAGCGGCACAGTCACCGCCGCCTGCACGGTGTCTTCCCGCGAGAACGACGTCTGGTCGTTGCTGCGGATGTCAATGGCCTGCACGGAAAACGTCGGCTCCCGGAACAGCCGCGCGGACGCCAGCGCCGCCCGGTCGGCCCGCACGGTCGCCTCCGCCGCCCGGATGTCCGGGGAGAATTCCAAGGCCCGCGCGCGGGCCTGCTCCAGCGTCAGCGGCAACGCGGTCGCGTCCGGGGGGACTTCGGCGACGGCCATGGGCGCATCCAGGTCCTGGCCGATCAGGCTGTTGAGAGTCTGCCGCGCCACGGCCTCATCGCTCTCCGCCCCGATCTGCTGGGCCTCGGCGGAGGCGACTGGAACCTGCGCCCGGATCACGTCCAGCTGCGGCACGTCCCCCGCGCTGTTGCGCCGCCGGGTTTCCTCAAGTTGGCGCTGGGCCTGCGCCAGCGTCTCCTGGGCGATCAGCCGCAGGGCCTGCTTGCGCAGCAGATCATAGTACGCGGTCCCCACCTGGGCTGCGAGGCCGAACCGAGCGCTGTCGTACTGCGCCTGAGCGGCGGCAAGTTGTTCCTGCGCCTGCCGCACCGCCAGCCCCGGCCTCGCCCCGGCCGGCAGCGGCACGGTCAGGGTGTTCTGGAGCGTGCCGAAGGTCTCGTGAGCCGGTGGGGGCTGGATGACGTCCGCGTTGGAGCCGCCGGCGGTGCTGTTGAAGGTGATCTGGAAGTGGCGCTGCGCCTCGGCCTGCGCGACCCGCGCCTGCGCCTGGGCCAGTTGCTGGGACGCCGACCGCGACGCCGGGTTGACGGCCAGTGCCATCGCCACCGCCGATGACAGCGTCAGCGGCGACGCAGTCGGCACAGGGTCCTGCGCCTGCCCAAATGCCGCCCCCGCCAGGCACACGCCCACAGCGATCACGCCGCACCGGGACAAGCGGCCATTGCCTGCATGGAGGAACACACCCAGTATTATACTGGGCCGAGATGAAAGCGCCACGAGAGAAAAATTAATTTTCTCTAAGAATCGCGCCGATCGCCCCGGGCCCCGATTATGATGGGCGCGGCTACCACTCTGGGCAGTGCAGCTCGATGGACACGACCTGCTGATACATCTCGTAGACTCCGGGGACCTCCTTCAGCAGCCGCTCGATCTCGGAGACCCACTCCGGGTCGTGGTCCAGCCGCGTGTAGAAGTAGTCCTCCAGCATCCGGGGCGTCACGTCCGCGGGGCGCATCGGGAAGTTCGGCCTCGCGGCGAGGGGCGTCCGAGGAGGCGCAGCGGGAGTCAAATCGCCGGCCGGATCGGCGGGAAGGCCAGGCGTCGTGATCGTCACCTGCACCCCGCCCGTCTGGAGCAACTCCTCTACCAGAGTGCAGTACTGCTCATACAGCGTCGGGTCCGAGAAGATGCGCCTCTCCATGGACGCCATCTGCTCGGCTTCCAGCCGATTTTCGACGTACCCCTGGAGCAGGCGCAGGTCTTCCTCTGCAGCGTTGGGAGCGACTTCACCGCCGGGAACCGGCCGCTTCTCCCCTGGTTGTTGGTGCTGATGAATGCCCATGGCTTTGAGCCTCCGTCTCGTATTAATCGTGTCCCCCTCTATCCAAGGCCTTCCCTTCTTCGGCCCTGATGGCAGGGGACTCTTCCGCCCGCGGGCAGGTATTTCCTGCTCGCCGAATGGCGTAAGGGCCTTGCGTTTACGCAGGGAGACATGAAGCACGTCCTGCGGAGCCGGGCTTCTTCGGCCTTTCGGGTATAGTATAATACGGGCAAGCGTCTCTGCTCCCGAAAATTGGGAAGCACCCAATCACTCAACGCCGCCTGCGTCCAGGCCGAGCGGCCCGCGCTCCCGGCGGACAGCGGCGTGATGCGCTGAAGAAGGAGAGACACGCCGTGGATTTCTCAGGGCGGGTCGTCATCATCACCGGCGGGGCGGGCGGGGTCGGGCAGACCGTGACCCGGCGCTGGCTGGCGGCGGGGGCGTCCGTGCTGGTGGCGGACGCGGCGGAGCGTGCGCTGGACAACCTGCGCGACGCCTGCGCCGCCGAGGCGGGCGAGGCCGTGTCCCGCCTGGCCACAGTCGCCGCTGACGTGACCACAGAGCAGGGCGCGGGCGACATCGTTGCCGACGCCGTCCGCGCCTTCGGACGCCCGCCTGACACGCTGCTGCACCTGGTCGGCGCGTTCGCGGCTGGGCCGCTGGGCGCGCCCGACGCACCCGCCATCTGGAACAAGATGCTGTCCCTCAACCTCACGTCCGCCTTCCACTGCTTCCGCGCCGTCCTCCCGACCCTGCGCGAGCGGGGCGGCGGCTGGATCGTCGCTCTCGGCTCGCGCGACGCCCTCGCGCCCCCGGCGCGGGTGGCCGCCTACGCCGCCGCCAAGGCCGGGATGGTGGCCCTGGCGCAGTCGCTCTCCCAGGAGGTCCGCGTCGAGGGCATCCACGTCAACCTCATCCTCGCCTCCACGATTGACACGCCCGCCAACCGCCGCGCGATGGGCGAGGACGACGCCCCGCGCTGGGTCACGCCCGACGACATCGCCGACGCCACCTTCTACCTCTGCTCCGACGCCGCCCGCGCCGTGCATGGCGCGACGCTGGAAGTCTACGCCCATGCCTGAGGCTGCTCGCCCGTGAGTTTTTTGTCCTGGAAACCCGTGCTGGACGCAGTGAGCTTTGTGATTGCCGCCTCCGGCGGCGTCACTTTAGCCGCACGGTTGTTCAAACGATGGCAGACGGCCGACATCGCGCACGTCGTGTGGGCCATCTTCTCCTTGATCGGGGTGGCATTCTTCAGCGCCTTCCTGGTGCTCGGCTACGCCCCTCTCCGGTTCTGGCCCATGACACTGCTCGGGACCGCATTCACTGGCCTTGTCCTGTACCGATCCGCCGACCGCATTCGGCGGTGGCGTCACGGACAGATCATCCGGCCCAGCCGACGATTGAACGTGTTGATCATCGCCCTCTACATCGCCTGTCTCCACGCCGGGGCCGTTACCGTATGGACCATCCCCCCGCC
This sequence comes from Armatimonadota bacterium, assembly GCA_019239955.1. Lineage (GTDB taxonomy): Bacteria > Armatimonadota > Armatimonadia > Armatimonadales > Capsulimonadaceae > JAFAZD01. The sequence goes on from JAFAZD010000110.1 coordinate 54,077, forward strand.
CAACCCGCCCCTTGCCTCCGTGCCGATCTGGAAACCCTCCCCTGGCCTGGTCAACCAGCTCGCCCCGGAGACCGGCTGGGAGGGATACAATTTTCGCCAGCCGCCCGGCTTCGCGCTGACGATGCGCCAGAATCGAGTGCTCCGTTCCGTGGCGGACATTTATGAATGGGACGGACCGATCCGTCCGGACGAGACCCGCGCCATCTTTGTGGTCAGAATTATTCACCCTCAACCGGGCTATTACCCAAATGACAACCTAACAGAGCTGCTGTCGCAGAGGTCTGAGGCCTACAGCGACACCCACCGAAACTACACCGCTTCCGGCATTCAATTCGGCAACCTGAACGGCCTAGAGTTCAGCCGCCTGCATTGGCAGGGCTTCTGGCCGCGGACCCGCAAGGTGGACAACGGACTGATCTACCTCACGACCATTCCGGAGGCGATCATCACAATCACGGCATCGGACGCAGAGCCTTACCAGCAGACGACGCTCCCGCTCTGCGAGGCCGCGGCCCTGACATTCCATAAGACCTGAGACCAGGAGAACCCATGTCCCTGACATTCCTGCTGCCGGCGTCGTTGCTGGCCTTGAGTCTGGCCCCCGACGTTCAGCCGCCGCAGCCAGTATCCATTCCCGTCGTGCAGACGCGGGAGGGGCTGGCGCACGTCTTCACCAAACTGAAGGCGCGCAAGCCCGTCACCGTCGCCTGGTTTGGCGGGTCCATTACCGAGGGGGCGGGGGCGAGCAATGGCGACGAGACCTCCTACCGGGGGCTGGTCGGCCACTGGTTCACTACCACGTTCCCGCAATCCCACGTCACCAACGTCAACGCGGCCATCGGGGGCACGGGGTCGGATTTGGGGGCGTTCCGGCTGGGGCGGGACGTGCTGGCGCACAGGCCCGACCTGGTGTTTGTGGAGTTCGCGGTCAACGACGGAGGCGCACCGGAGGCGATGATTGACCGGGCGATGGAGGGCATCGTCCGTCAGATACGGCGTGCGGACCCCGATACGGACATCTGCTTCGTCTACACCTTTGTGGTCGGGTGGCTGCCGGAATTTCAGGCGGGACGCTTAGTTCACAGCGTCCAGCGCGATGAGATCGTCGCCGCCCACTACGGCCTCCCCAGCGTCAACATGGCCGTCCCCGCCGCCCGGAAGTTGATTGACGGCGCGATGACCGCCGCCGAGTTCAGCAAGGACGGCGTCCACCCGACCGACGCCGGCTACCGAATCTACGCCGACGCGCTGATCGCCTTTCTGACCCAGCAGCGGGACGACCGCGCGAGGCCGCACAAGCGCCGTCTGCCCCCGGCATTGCGGCCCGACTCGTTGGAACACGCTCGCATGATCGGCGCGGACACCATCACGCCCGCCCCCGGTTGGGCCGTCACCGACAGGGACTCGACGGGCCGCTTCCCCCACCTGCTCGCCAGCGACACCCCCGGCGCGACCCAGACCGTTGGTTTCTCCGGCCCGATTCTGGCGATGTTCTACGTGCTCGGCCCGGACACCGGTGCGTTCGACTACAAGATAGATGACGGCCCCTGGCAGACCCTCGACCCATTCGACGTGTTCGCCAAGGGCTACGCCCGCGCCCACTACCGCCTGCTCGCCGACGGCCTCCCCGACACGCCACACACACTGACCCTGAAAATCCGGGCCGACCACAACCCGGACAGCAAGGGCACATACACGCGCATCGGGTATCTGCTGACCAGCCCCGGTCATGGCTAAGTACCCCCGGCCCTGAACGGCTGGGCTACGGCCAAAACAAGCCTGCTGAAGCAGGCTGACAATCGGCCCGGCAGCCCCATTCATGGGCTTCTTCTGGGCCTAATCCGACCCTTCAGGGCCGGGGAACGCGGAAACGAACCCATGCCACTTCATCTGGATGAACAACTCGCCGACGCCATCCGCGCCCACGCCGCGCGGGACTACCCGCACGAGTGCTGCGGCTTCCTCGTGGGTAAATCCGGGGGAGACGCCGTCACCGTCGCCCGCGTCGTGCCGGCGGCCAACACGCGGGAGGACTCGCCGCGCAACCGATTTGAGATCAACCCTGGTGAACTGGTCAAGGTAGATAAGGCGGCGCGGGCGGAGGGGCTGGGCGTCGTAGGCTTTTATCACAGCCACCCGGACGCCCCGGCGCGACCCTCGGAATACGACCGGGAACACGCCTGGCCCGGATACTGTTACGTGATTGTCTCGGTCATTGCCACGCAGCCCCGCGAGATACGCAACTGGCTGCTGCGCGACGACCGCACGCAGTTTGACGAAGACGCCATCCTCTGAACTCCCCCAGGATTGGGGGCAGGGGGGCCATCCTCTGAGGAGAGAACCATACCATGCCCGTGAAGATCATCGTGCCGACCCCCATGCAGCGGTACACCATGAACCATGAGGAAGTCGAGGTCGGCGGCGCGACCGTGGACTCGGCCCTGCACCACCTGGTCGAGAACTACCCCGACCTGCGCAAGCACCTGTTCTCCGATGACGGCAAGCTGCGCTCGTTCGTCAATGTCTATGTCAATGACGACGACAGCCGCCACCTCCAGGGTGGCGAGACGCCGGTGAAGGACGGGGACACGCTCACCATCGTCCCCAGCATCGCTGGCGGCCTGGACGCGGTCGGCGCGGGCGGCGCGCCCTCCTTTCACTTGCAGCAGAACCCGGACATGATGGACCTGTCCAACTACGAAGTTTTGCGCTACTCCCGGCACCTGATCATGCCGGAGGTGACGATGGAGGGCCAGAAGCGGCTTAAGGCCGCCAAAGTCCTCTGCGTCGGCACCGGCGGCCTCGGCGCGCCGCTGACCATGTACCTGGCGGCGGCGGGCGTCGGCACCATCGGCCTGGTGGACTTTGACACGGTGGACCTGACCAATTTGCAGCGCCAGATCGTCCACCGGCAGAGCACCGTCGGCAAGCCCAAGATTGACAGCGCGGAGCAGACCCTGAAGGAAATCAACCCGCACGTCAACATCGTCAAGCACGAAGTCATGCTCACGTCGGAGAACGCGCTGGACATCCTGAAGGACTACGACATCATCGCCGATGGCACGGACAACTTTCAGACCCGTTACCTGGTGAACGACGCCTGCGTGCTGCTGGGCAAGCCCAACGTCTACGGCTCTATCTTCCGCTTCGAGGGCCAGGCGAGCGTGTTTTATGCCACCGACGGCCCTTGCTACCGCTGCCAGTACCCGGAGCCGCCCCCGCCGGGCATGGTCCCCTCCTGCGCCGAGGGCGGCGTGCTGGGCGTCCTGCCCGGCATCATCGGCGTCATCCAGGCCATCGAGACCGTCAAGCTCATTCTGGGCGAGGGCCAGCCGCTGATCGGCCGCCTGCTGATGTTTAACGCCCTGAAGATGTCCTTCCGCGAATTCAAAGTCCGCAAGGACCCGAACTGCCCCATCTGCGGCGAACACCCGACCGTGACACACCTGATTGACTACGACGAGTTCTGCGGCATCGGGCGCGGCAACGAGGGCGAGGCGCTGACCACGGGCGAGGAGATCTCGGCCCGCGAGGTGAAGGCGAAGATGGACCGGGGCGACAAGTTCACCCTGGTGGACGTGCGCGAGCCGTACGAGTACGCCATTGCCAAGATCCCCGGCGCGAAGTTGGTCCCCCTGGCGACGGTGAAGGATCGGCTGCACGAGTTCGACTCGTCGGACGAGATCGTGTTGCACTGCAAGTCGGGCCGCCGCTCCGCCGACGCCCTGCAGATTTTGAAGCAGGCCGGGTTCAAGAAGGTGAAGAACCTCGTCGGCGGCATCAACGCCTGGTCGGAGGACGTGGACCCATCGGTGGCGAAGTATTGAGAGGATGCCCCCTCACCCCGGCGGCAAGCCGCCGGGGTGGGGATACTCCCTCCCCTTGACACGCTTATCTTCCAGCGGGTATAGTCCCCGTCAACAATGTCCTCTAAAGGACTAGACATTGTGGACAAAAGGAGCGACGCGATGGCCGCCAACACGCCCGATACTCCGCAGCACGTCCGCCTCAACCTGACATTCCCCGTCGAGCGCGTCCACCAGCCGCTGCTGGCGCAGGCGATCAAGAACTTCGGCGTGGTCGCCGACATCCGCCGCGCCCAGATCGAGCCGGCGACCGGCGGCTACATCATGCTGGAGCTGACCGGCACGGAGAAACAGATCGACGACAGCATCGCCTTCTGGAAATCCTTCGGCGTCGGCGTCGGCTTCATCGGCACCGAAGAGGCCCAGGCATATTGACCCCCCACACATCCGATAGGAGAACACCAACGATGGCAGACGGCAACTACGCCCACCCGGAAGTCCTGGTCGAGACCGACTGGGTCGCCGAACACCTGGGCAGCAATGAGTTCAAGCTGGTCGAGATTGACGTGGACACTGAGGCCTACGCTCAGGGCCACATCCAGGGCGCGATCGGCTTCAACTGGCAGACCCAATTGGAAGACACCCTGCGCCGGGACATCCCCGACCGCCAGCAGTGGGAGAAGCTGCTCGGTGAGGCCGGCATCTCCAACGATGACACGCTGATCCTCTACGGCGACAACAACAACTGGTTCGC
>JAFAZD010000204.1 GCA_019239955.1 Armatimonadota bacterium
CCATGCAAGAAGCCAACTCACCCCCCATCCCCGGCCCCATCATCCTCGCCAAAGTCGGGCGCGTACCGGCCAAAGACGACCCTGCCAAGAATACGGAGGCATCCGCCAAAGAGAAGAAGCCACTGTTATTGCGTCTGATCTGGTTACTCTTGACCTTCAGCGCCGTCACCTGGCATGGTCTCACCGTCGCCGCCCTGATTCACCAGCAATGGGCGGGGTTGAAGTGGCTGGCTTTGGGATTACTCTGCCTCTTGATGATTCCGGCAGTGATTAAGCCGCTGGCGAACAAGGACAAGCGCCACGAGCAATTCAAAAAGGTCAGCGATGCCCCGCAGCAGCGGGACGAGCGCACTGTCGTCTTGATCGACCGTCTCAAGGAATACACCGACACAGGCGCGCTCGGAGGACAGGTTCCTGCGACGGGGGCAACGGCTTGGCTGACTCAGGAAGGACTGTACCTGAGCAACGGACGGCATCTTTCCTGGAGTTGCTTTGTGTCGTTCAGTCTGGACAGATCATCAGCGAAAGTCCACCGCGTCCGCTTCCAGTGGCCGCCGATCTCGGCGAGCAAAGTCGCCCTGACTGCGGCCTATATCTTCACCTGCTCCCTGGCTGGTCTGGCCATCACCGTCTTCGGCGCCGTCGGCAGCTTCCATCGGCTGGGCCTCCGTGATGACGTGCTGGCCTTGTTCTTCGCGGCGGGCACGTTCTGCCTGATGGCGCTCCACTTCCTGATCAATTTCGCCTTTTGGTATGTGCGCCGCTTCGGCTCACTCCGATCCCTGGCAGAGACCTATCGGGCAAGCCACCGGCCCCGGCCCGGCAAGACGGACTGGCTGGCGCTCATCAGCCGGGAGGCGGTTTCGGAGGAGGAAGTGGTGTCGCTGCTCTCCAATCACTTGCCGGAGTTGAAGGCGTCGGGCCGGTAGAGGCTCAGATATGGGTATAAGATTGTCAGCAAGCGAACGGGGGCGAAATCGTCGGGCGGAAGAGTCTATCAGGCGACGGATGACTGCCCCTCACCCTTTCAGCTGGAAAATCAACGCGGATGCAGACCGAGATTAGTTCACCGGAAACGTTGGGACCGTACACCCTGATCCGCGAGATCGGGCACGGCGGTATGTCCGTGGTCCATCAGGCGGTGGACCGACGCACGGGCAAGACCGTCGCCCTGAAGGTGCATGCCATCCCGCCATCACTGGCGGCCACGGAGCGCCGCAGCGTGCTGGCGCGCTTCGGGCGCGAGGCCCGCGCCATGGCCCGTTTGTCGCACCCCGGCATCATCGCCATCCATGAGGTCGGCGAGCAGGACGGAATGCACTTCCTGGCGATGGAGTATCTGGACGGGCTGCCCCTGAGTGAGCGGCTGGAGTCCGGCCCCCTGACGGCCTCGGAGGCCGCGCCGATCTTGAGCCAGGTCGCCGAGGCCATTGACGCCGTCCACGCCGCCGGGGTGGTCCACCGGGACATCAAGCCCTCCAACGTCATGCTCCTGCCCGACGGGACCGCCAAGCTGCTCGACTTCGGCGTCGCACGACAGAGCGAGGACACCACCATCACCGCCACCCACAGCATCGTCGGCTCCCCAACCTACATGGCCCCGGAGCGGGTGGAGGGCGCCCTGGGCGACCCACCCTCCGACATCTGGGCGCTGGGCGTGCTGCTGTATGAGATGCTGGCGGGCCGCCCGCCGTTCGAGGGGGCGAGCATCCCCAGCGTCCTGTACCAGGTGACGCACGCGACGCCAGCCCCCATACCCCACCTCAGCGGCCCCGTCCAGCAGGTAGTGCGCCGGGCTTTGGAGAAGGACCTGCAGCGCCGCTACCCGACCGCCCGCGCCCTCGCCGACGCCCTGACCGCCGCCCTGCAAACGTCCGCCGGTCCGGCGTGGGCCGCTCCCCTGCGGCGCTGGGGCCCGTGGGCCGCGATGCTGGCCGTGATCGTGGGAGTCGGCCAGGGCCTGGTCATGCGGCACCGGCAGACGCCACCGCCAGAGCGCAACACCGCCGCCGTGCAGCCGCTCACCTCCGTCCCAACGGCCTCCAGGCCTGTGGTGACTTCGCCATCTCCGCCGCCCCACCCCGCGCGACATTCCCGTGGGTATCGCCGATCCCCGGCCATGTCGTCCGCCCCGACAATCCCCGCGCGTCTCGCGCCGGTACGGCAGACGCAGAGGAGGCGCATGACGCAGCGGGGATACATCCCTGTGGCCGTTCGACCGCCCGCGCCTTCTCCCGGCAAGGTCGTCGCGCCCCGCCACACCCTCCACCAGACCGCCCCAGCCCATCCGAGGAACGTGAGGCCGATACCGCCGCCTCGGCCCGTAGAGCTTGATGCCCAGCCGACGCCGCGCCGGCATCCCGTGCCCTGGTATTTACGGCGTGAGCCGCCCCTGCCGCGCCCAGAGGCCGGCCCCGCCACGCAGGCTCAGCCACCCGCCATGCGACCGGGCCAGCCGCGCGAGGACAAGGACTCCGAGACACGGAAATTGCAAGATTTGGAAAAATTCATCTGGTCGGAGGGGCGCTGAAAAGCCATAATGGAATGATATGCAAAGCAGGATGGGCGAGACCTTCGGCGGCTATGTGCTGATCCGCGAGATCGGGCACGGCGGCATGTCCGTGGTGCATCAGGCGGTGGACCGGCGCACCGGCAAGACCGTCGCCCTGAAGGTCTACGCGGTCCCGCCGTCGCTGTCGCCCGAAGAACGCAAGACAATGCTGATGCGCTTCGCGCGGGAGGCCCGCGCCATGGCCCGTCTGTCGCATCCAGGCATCGTCGCCATCCATGAGGTCGGCGAGCAGGACGGAATGCACTTCCTGGCAACGGAATACCTGGAAGGTCAGACGCTACAGGAGCGTCTGGCGCGCGGCCCTCTGACGCCCTCGGAGGCCGCGCCGATCCTGAGCCAGGTCGCCGAGGCCATTGACGCGGTCCACGCCGCCGGCGTCGTGCATCGGGACATCAAGCCCTCCAACGTCATGCTCCTGCCCGACGGGACCGCCAAGCTGCTCGACTTCGGCGTCGCACGACAGAGCGAGGACACCGCGATCACCAGCCTCGGTGCGATTATCGGCTCGCCGACCTACATCGCCCCGGAGCAGGTGCAGGGGGATCACGGCAATCCGGCCTCCGACATCTGGTCGCTGGGCGTGCTGCTGTATGAAATGCTTTCAGGACGTCCGCCGTTCGAGGGCACAAGCGTTCCCAGCGTCTTGTTCAAAGTCGTCCATGAAGCCCCGGCACCTGTGGCGAGCGTCGGCGTCCCGGTCCAGCGCGTCCTGCATCGCGTACTGGAGAAGGAGCCGCGGCGCCGCTACCCGACCGCCCGCGCCCTCGCCGACGCCCTGCAGGACGCCGTGCGTACCCCCTCCAGTCCGGCGTTAGCGCAGGCGGCGCGGCGGTGGGGGCCGCCAGCGGCGCTTCTGGTCTTGCTCGCCGTGCTCGGCCTCGCCCTGCTCAACGGTCATGGGAGGCCGCAGCGAGCCTCACGGAATGTGATCGCCTCGCACCCGGCGACGCACCGGACGGCGGCTCCGGCGATCCAGACAGCGGCCGCGCCGCCTCCCGTTCCGTCTGTCCAGCGCACCCGGAGGCTCCCAGGAGGGGCCAAGTCACCAGGAAAAAGGCCGCCGCATCCGGCCCCTAAGGCCGCAGTGGCTCGCCGTTCAGCACCGGCACATGCCGCGCCAGTTCACGTCGCGGCCGCCAAAGTGAACAGGGCGACATTGCGGCCATTGCACCGAGCGGCAGGGTGGCGTCAGGTCGCGCAGACTCCCCCGCATACCACGCCGGCACGCCAGCGCCGCGGCGATGCGCCGGAGCGCCACAGTCCGCGCCGGGCGTATCCGAGACACGAGCGAACGCGGTCCGCGGCCCGCAGGCGACGTCACCATCCGCGCTGGAACCAGAACTGGGAGTCGCACAGACTCCAAATACTGGAAAAATTTATCTGGGCCGAGGGCCGCTGAAGAGCCGCCCTTCTCTGGCACTCCATGCACACAACGACACGCATTGGCGAAACCATTGGCGACTATACGCTGCTGCGGGAGATCGGGCGCGGCGGCATGTCGGTCGTCTACGAGGCGCGGGATGGGCGCGACGGTCTGCCCGTCGCGCTGAAGCTGCTGGCGCTGCCGACCGCGTTCACGCCCGAACAGCAACGCGACCTGATCGCCCGGTTCGGGCGCGAGGCGCGGGCCGTCGCCCGTCTGTCACACCCCGCCATCATCGCCATCCGCGATGTCGGCGAGCAGGACGGCCAGCATTTCCTCGTCATGGAGCATCTGGCCGGGCAGACCCTGCGCCAGCGGCTGGAGTCCGGTCCCCTGACGCCCTCGGAGGCCGCGCCGATCCTGAGCCAGGTCGCCGAGGCCGTTGACGCGGTCCACGCCGCCAGCGTCGTGCATCGGGACATCAAGCCCTCCAACGTCATGCTCCTGCCCGACGGGACCGCCAAGCTGCTCGACTTCGGCGTCGCACGACAGAGTGACGACACCACCATTACCAGCACCGGCGCGATTGTCGGCTCGCCCGCCTACATGGCCCCGGAGCAGGTGCGCGGCGAGTCGGGCACGCCCGCCACGGATCTGTGGGCGCTGGGCGTGCTGCTGTATGAGATGCTGACCGGCCGCCCCCCGTTCCCCGGCAACAGCATCCCGTCTGTGCTGTACCAGGTGACGCACGAGGCCCCAGCCCCAATGACCGAACTACCTCCTTCGGTCCAGCGTGTCCTCCGCCGCGCATTGGAGAAGGAGCCGCAGCGCCGCTACCCGACCGCCCGCGCCCTCGCCGACGCACTGCGCGCCGCCGTGCCGCAGCCCCGCCCCGCGCGCACCGTCCTCCTGCCGCCCCATTTCGCCCTGCCACCCCGTCTGCCGCGCCGTTCCTGGGCCGCAGCGCTGCTCCCCGTCCTGCTCGGCCTGGGCCTGGTCGGACTGACGCGCTATCGGGCGACCACGCCTGCGCGTCCCTCCGTGCCGCTCTCCGCCCCGTCCGGGTTCATGCCCGCCCCGGCGGTCCCCCGACGCACTGCGCCGACCAGATCGCGGCCCGTTGCCATCACCAAGCACCGGCCTGCGCAGGTCGCCAAGAGGGTGCATAAGCGCGCCCACACTCTGCCCAAGCACCGGCAGACCGGGCCGATTCGTCATCACGTGCTCAATCGCCGCCCCGTGGCGCGCCGCCGTCACCTCCGCCTGCGCCATCTCCACTTCACGCGCCGCCGCGCCGGCGGCCGGTTCAGCCCGGCGGCGTCGGCGCGGCTACAGCAATTCATCTATTCACCGGGGCCGTAGCGAACGCCCCGGGGCTAATCCGGGTAGGCTTCCAGGGTGAAGCCGCGGGCGGGATGCCTGCCCATGGCGACGAGGGTGTAGGCGCGGCCCGACACCAGGTGCAGGCTGACGGGGCCGATCAGGGAGGAGACGTCCCCGGCGGCGTTGACGCGGATGTCATAGGTGCCATCGTTCAGTAGCAGGGCCTCGCTGCGGTGGCCGTAGGCGATGCGCTTGAGGCCGACGATATTGTTGAACAGGACATCCATGCGTTCGGGGCCGGGGACGGCGTTGATGAAGTGCAGACGGGCCTTGCCATCGGGCACACGCTCCTGGCGCTCGTCGGCGAAGACTCGGAATGCGGGCGGCGTCGCCCGCGCCACGCCGAGGGCGATGACAGTGTAGGCCTTGCCCTTCTCAAAGTCAATCGGCTTGGCGGCCGCCTCCCCACCGGCGGCGACCTCCACGTTGTACGTGCCCTGTCGTATCTTTTGGTAGCCGGTGTTATTGCCGTAGGGCGAGCGCCTCCAGACGGGATGCCCGTCCACGGCCACCGACAGTTCCCCCGGATCGGGCACGGCGTTGATCAGGCGCACCTGCGCTACATCGCCGTCCCCGCCGTGCCGGCAGCCGCCGAGCAGCAGAGCGCCGGCCATCAGCGCCAAGGCCCATCGGCCTCCCCATCCTCTGCGCATCATCACCCTTGCGGAGTCCTCCCCGTCAGAATCGTTCCCCTGGCAACGACAGGTGGTACTCATGCGTCCCCTACCTGCCGATGGGTTCCCTTGCGCCCGCACCCTTCCTGAAGTGCTCGGACGCCATAGTCACCACTATTATAGCACCCCCCGGATCATGCCGGGCCTCTGCCGGAAGACTTGGGGGCGGCCTGCGCTATCGCGGGTCAGGACGCCTTGACAGGGGACGGCCCTGCTCCGTCTCTGGGTGCGATGGGAACGCGCGGCCGCCTTATGCAGCGGCGAATTCGCCGTACTGACGGCGTGACGGGTGCTGGAAGGCCAGCACGATGCGCTCTTTGGGGACGCCGGCAGCCATCAGTTCAACGGCGATGCCGTCCTGCGTTTCATCCTGCTGAATCCAGAACTTGTCTTCCAGCAGGTCCACGTGAACCCACGTCCGGCGGATCCGTTTGAAGCCGTCCCAGCCTTGCTCCAGCAGCAGGTAATGGCCGCCCTCCCGGTCGAAGACCGTCACCGTCTGATACTTTTGCGGATCCGCGTAAAAACGGGCGCATTCGCAAAGGACGCGCTCCAGTATCTGAAGTCGAAGCCGAATACCTTGCCCTGCTCCTCCTGGAGAAATGCCCGCCCGCACTCGTCGCGGAACACGGTCTCCACGACATCCTGGGGCACGGCCAGAAACAGTTCCCGATCCGGCTCCCTGCGCCGGAGTACCAGACGGTACAGGACGTATTGCCCAATCGCCTGTTGCAGTTCGTTCATCTCCGACGGGCGCCAAAGGTCTTGATCTCGACGGCAATCTTGCGCGTCCCCTTCTCGGCCCCGATCACCTGCTCCGCGCCCAGGTCAATGTACAATCGTGCGCCGCCGAGTTCTACCTTGAGCGGGTCATGCGTGATCGTCCAGCCGTCCTTGACGAGCCCATTCTTGACGGCATTGTGATAGATGTCGCGGACGGGCATGACGCTGTTATTGTACCTCAAACAAAAGCAGCCCTGCCGCATCCGCAAGTCATACTCAATGACTGGCAGCCCCCATGCAAGAACAGCCATCACCCGAACGGGTGATGGCTGTTCCAGGGGATGGTTGAAGCGGGGGCAGCAAGACTTGAACTCGCGACCTGCGGTTTTGGAGACCGCTGCTCTACCAACTGAGCTATACCCCCAAAGAGGGCGAACACAAGGTTCGCCCCTCTACTCGGCCTCACTTGGCCTCGCGGTGCAGCTTGTGGGCGCGGCAGCGCGGGCAGTACTTGTTGAGCTCCAGCCGGTCCGGGTGCTTGCGCTTGTTCTTGGTAGTCGCGTAGGTGCGCTCCTTGCACTCGGTACAGGCCAGGGTGATGATGACTCTGGCTTCGTTTGCCATGACGATTTCCTTCACTAATCAGGGGGGCCGGGCGTATCCAGCCCCCGTGGCAACTCACTCGAGGACCTTGGTGACGACGCCGGCACCCACCGTGTGACCCCCCTCCCGGATCGCAAACCGCAGGCCCTCCTCCATCGCGATCGGCGAGATCAGAGAACCCACGATC
>JAFAZD010000264.1 GCA_019239955.1 Armatimonadota bacterium
GGGGTGGCTCGACCGCTCAGCCGTCGCGGCGGGGCGGTGGCAGCGGTTTCGCCGTTTGCGAGGCGGGGACGGGGCGAGAGACATCCTGGGGGGTGATGTCGAAGCGGCGCTCCTCCAGATAAGGCGTGCCGATCTTGACGACGACCGCGACGGAGGCCGTCATGGACAGCCGAGGGACGACCAAAGGCGCGGCAACCGCCAGCGGGCGGGGCAACGGGGCATGATTCGCAGGCGAGAGCAGCATCGTAATTGCGAGCAGCATCGTAGTTCGGATTACCCAATTTGTCGGACAACTGAAACCTGGGCCGTTGCGCGGCGACGGGCGGCTGTGCTATAATGCACCCGTTGCGGGCCTATAGCTCAATGGTTAGAGCAGCCGGCTTGAGGGACAAGGCGCTAAGTCACCCGTGATATGCGCCGCGTCCGTGGGGCCGCCGGCGGGGCGACCTGTCGGTAGCAGCCTGTCAAATTCGGGGAAGCCTGCGCCGGTTCCGGCATGGCGATCCCGAGCCAAGCGCCTCTTGTCCGAGGGGCGAAGGTGTAGAGACTCGATGGCAGGCATCCCTCCGGGATGAAGAGAGAGTCCAGCCCACGAACCCGAAAGGGGCGGCGAAAGCCGAAGCGGGACGCATAACTGGTTGGTTGGGGGTTCGAATCCCTCTGGGCCTATGGGAAACAGGGAGGAGGCTGTGCGCCGCGCGCCGCAGCCTCCTTGTTCGTTGAGGAACGCCGATGCTGACCAATGCCGAACTGTTAGCGTCCTCGACCGTTGCCAATTCGACCATGAACCGGGGGCGCGGGCTGTCCGGCGTCAACTCGTATGCGCGCGAGTTGCGGCTGGATATCGTCGCCTTTCTGGAGGCGCGAGCGCGCGAGCGGGGGCAGGCGGTCTGGTATGACGCCTGCTGCGGCGAGGGGCGGGCGCTGGTGGAGGCGGGGGAACGGTTTGCGCGCCGGGGTTGGACCCGCGAGGTCCAGATCATTGGCGCGGACTTGGTGGACCTGTTCGCGCCGAATGACTGCCCCCATGTCCGCCTGATGGCCTCGGACGTCGTCGCTTACGTCCCGGAACAGCCGGTGGACCTGGTGACGTGCGTTCATGGGCTGCACTACCTCGGCGACAAGCTGGGCTTTCTGGAGCGCGCTTACGAACGGCTGACGCCGGGCGGGTTGCTGCTGGCACATCTGGACCCGTCCAACGTGTGGGATGCCGAAGGCGACCGGCCGCTCTGGCCGCGCTTAGTGCGCGGCATCCGCGCCGCCGGAGTCGCCATTAGCCTGAGGAGCCACGTGCTCTCCCTGATGCGTGGCGAGAGGCCATTGAATTTCGGCGTGACGTATCGGGGCGCGACTGTTTCCACCAGGCCCAACTACGCCGGCATCACCGTGATCGACTCGTGGTATCACGCGGGCGGCTAGGGGACCAGCGAATGAATTCGCCGCTCGGTAGCCTGCGGCTGAGTCTCCGCCTTCGCGGAGACAAGAATGGCCTGTCCTATGTCCGCGAAGGCGAAGGCTTTATTGGGATGACACTCGGCGTCCTCGCCGGGAGCGGCGAATTCATTCGCTGGCAGTCACCCTGTCACATGAGCCGTCTTGCGCCGGACGAAGTCGGTCAGGAAGTCTGCGATTTCGGGCAGGGGGAGCGCGCTGGTGTCCACGCAGAGGTGGTAATTCTTGGCGTCGTCCCACTCCCGGCCCGTCATCTGGGCGATGAACCTTTTGCGGGACTCGTCCGACTGGGCGATCATGGCGCGGGCCTGGGCCTCGTCGGCGGCATGGGAGTTCTCCACCATGCGCTGGGTGCGAAAGCTCAGAGGGGCGTAGAGAAAGATGTTCACCATCCCCGGATGGGCCGGCAGCACATGGGCGGCGACTCGCCCGACGATCACGCAGTCCTCCTGCTCCGCGATCGTCTGCATCACCTGGGTCTCCGCCGTGAACAACTCCCGATCCGAGATCGAGAGGGCCGTCGGGGGGTGATAAAGCGCCTCCGGCGGGCCCATGCTCATCCCACGGAGCATCCTCTCCCAGAAAGAAGAACTCCGTTCTTCCCGCTCGGCCAGCTCCGCCTCATCCAAGGCGAGCTGCTGCGCCGCCCGGCTGATGATCTCCCGGTCAAGACACCGGACGTTCAGATTTTCCGCGATGCGCTGACCCAGGGAGGAGCCGCCGCAGCCCAACTGGCGGGCCAGTGTCACTGTGATTCTCATATGTCACCCGCCGGGTGTGGAGAGCATGTCCTTTAGGCCCGCGCGGGGCTTAGATGGCGGGCATGACGTTGCCGCCGCAGACGGGGACGTAGACGCCGGTGATGTAGGAGGCCAGGTCGGAGGCGAGGAAGGCGACGACGTTGGCGATCTCCTGGTCCGTGCCGCGCCGCTTCAGGGGGACGGACTTCTCGTAGCCCTCGTTGCTCTCCGTGCCCGCCTCCCGGTCGCGGTCGCTGATCGTCCAGCCGGGGGCGACCTGGTTGACGGTAATCTGGTGCGCCCCGATCTCCTTGGCCAGCACGCGCAGCAGGCCGTCCATGCCGCGCTTGCCGGCGACGTAGGCGCTCTGGGAGGGGAAGTTCTGCATCGCGCATTCGGTGCTGATGGCGACGACGCGCCCCCACCCTTTCTCGATCATCGCCGGGACGAACGCCTGGGCCATCAGCAGGTTGTGCAGGACGCAGGAGCGGAACTGCCCCTCGTAGTCCTCCGGCCTCTGCTCCAGGGCGCTCACCCACTGGTACTGGGCGACGGCGTTGTTGACAATGATGTCGGGCGCGCCCAATTCCTGCTGAATAGCGTCGCGCATCGCCCGCACCCCGGCCTCGTCGGCGACGTCGGCCTGAACGGGGACGGCGCGGACGCCAAGGGACTGGATCTGCCCGGCGACCTCCTCCGCCTTCTCGCGGTTCTTGTGGTAATGCACGGCGACGTCCGCGCCGCACTGCGCCAGCGTCCGCGCCATCACGCGGCCCAATTGCCCGCTCGCGCCGGTGACGACGGCGATCTTTCCCGATAGGTCAATGGTAAGCATGGGTTAGCCTTTGTGTGCCCGGCACTTCAGTGCCGGGCTATTCTCCAGGGAAGGAAAGCCCCTCCGGGGCTGAAGACAGAGTTGGATAGGGCGACCCCTCAGCCAATCACCGTGAAGCCTGAGAACTCGCCGCTGGGCTCGGCCCAGGCGGTGGCGACCTCGGTGACTTCGGCGGCGTGCGGGCCGCGCCGCAGGGCCGCCAGGAACTCGTGCAGCACGGCCTCGTCGCCCTCGGCGACGGCCTCCACGCCCCCGTCCGCCGTGTTGCGGACGGTGCCGGCGACGCCGAACTGGCCGGCGACATGGCTGGCGTAGTAGCGGAAGCCGACTCCCTGCACCCGGCCCGACACCCGTGCCTGCACACGCCTGGTCATCGGGGGTCCCTCCCTACGGGGTCAGCGTCACCCGGATCATCTTGTCGCCCTTGTGGAGCTTCTCGGCCACGTCCTGGCCCTTGATGACCTGGCCGAAGACGGCGTACTTGTCGTCCAGGAAGGGGGCCGGGGCGAGGCAGATGTAGAACTGGGAGCCGGCGGAGTTGGGGTCATCCGTGCGGGCCATCGCCACCGCGCCGGTGTTGTGTTTGAGCGGATTGGGGACGCCGTTGGACCGGAACTCGCCCTTGATGGTGTAGCCGGGGCCGCCGCTGCCGTTGCCGTTGGGGTCGCCGCCCTGGATCACGAAGCCCGGCTCGTAGCGGTGGAAGGTCAGGCCGTTGTAGAAGCCCTTGCGGACCAGTTTCTCAAAGTTGGCGCAGGTGATGGGCGCGTCCCGGGGGAACAGCTTGATCAGGATGACGCCTTTGGTGGTGACCATACGCACGACGGGGCTGTGCGGGGGCCGGGCGGCGCGCGCCGGGGCGGGCGCGGCCAGGGCGGCCCAGGCCAGCAGGGCCAGCGCGAGGCGTGTCCAGAATGTCTTCATCGAGTCTCCTTGACAGAGGGTGAGAATGTGTGCGGCATTGTAGCACGTAGGGCCGGGCGCGTCAAGGGTCCCCTCACCCGTCTCCCTCGCCACCCTCTCCCTCACGGGGGAGAGGGTAAAGCACCAGCCCTTCCTGCTCCCCTTCTCCCCCGTGAGGGAGAAGGGGCCGGGGGATGAGGGGGTAGCAGCGCGGCAATCATTCAGGCCGATTCCCCGCAGAAGGCGCGCAGCAGGCGGGCGAAGGCGGGGGGGTCGGTGTCCATCGGGCAGTGGTGGGCTGTCGGGAAGAGGGCGAGGCGGGCGTGGGGCAGCGCGGCGGCGAGGGCGCGGGCGCGGGCGACGGGGACGACGGCGTCCCACTCGCCATGGACGATCAGCAGCGGCATCCGCAGGGCGGCGAGACGGGCGGCGTCCAGGGGGTTTTCGCTGAGGGCGCGGAGCTGCACTTGCAGGGCGGCGTCCGTGTTGGACGTCAGATACCAGCGCGTGCGCCGGGCGTAGGAGCGCCAGTAGCCGCCGGGGTGGTCGTGGGGGACGCGCGCGCCGACGGCGGCCAGCGGCAGGGACGCAAGGCGCATCAGGCGCAGGGCCGCCAGGCCGTAGCGGGGGGAAAGGGGCAGACGGGAGCGCGGGGGCAGGTGCTCCGGCTCCAGCGCAGCATCCACCAGAACCAGGCGGCGAACCAGGGCCGGATGGTCCAGGGCGACCTGGGCGGCGAGGTTGCCGCCGAGCGAGTGACCGACCAGGGTGACGGACTCCAGGCCCAGGCGGGTGCAGGTCTCGCGCACCCAGCGGGCCAGGTCGGCCATCGTGGCGAGGCCCGGCGGCAGGGGCGTGCCGCCGGTGCCCGGCAGGTCCAGGGCGATGCCGCGAAACTCGCCGGCTAGGTCGGCCAGCGCGTTCCACCACAGCTCCTTGCAGCCGCCCCAGCCGTGCAGGTAGACCAGGGTTTCGGCGGCATCGGCGGGGCCGGCGGAGAGGGTTCCGACGCCGGGGAGCAGAGGCCGCTCGGAAACGGCCGCCTCAGAAATCGCCGCCGCCACCCGAATCCCCTCCCCCGCCAAAGTCCCCTCCCCCGCCGAAGTCGCCGCCGGAGTCGGAGCCTCCCCCGAAATCAGAGCCGCCGAAGCCGGAGGCATCAAAATCCCGCGTGTCCGTCGCGGAGCCGCCGAAGTCGGGCACGTTGCCGGTGTCGAAGCCGCTCAGGTCGTTGCCGCCGCCTCCGAACGCCCCGCCGCCATAATCCGCCGCGATGGGGACGTCGGGCGAGAAGGCATAGGGCGCGTAGCCGCCGTACCCGCCGAAGCCGTAGGCGGGCCGCGTCAGATCGTTCAGCAGTTCCGCGCCGACGAAGCCGGCCAGCGCGCCGCCCGCGAAGCCGCCCCAGCCGCTGTTCTCGTAGCGCCAGTAGTCCCGGTAGGGATCGTAGGCGTTGTATTCGTACCAGGGGACGTAATTGCCCCCCACGTTGAAGGCGCGCACCTGGGGCATCCGGCCCCGGCGCAGCTCCTCGGCCTCCTCCGGCGTCGCGTAGACCTGGCGCGGCTGGCCGCCGACGGTGAGGGTGACGGGAACCAACGCGCCCAGGGGGGCCGGCTCGCCGGAGAAGAAGGAGACGCCGCGCTGGCCGGTCGGGATGGCGTTGACGTCCTCCTGACTGCGGGGCAGGGGCGGCGGGCGGAAGGCGTCATCGCCGGGGATGTGCGCGGTGCCGCCCAGGGCGCGGTCCAGCGCGCCGCGCGCCTGCTGGATGTCGGCCTGAGCGCGGTCGAGCAGGCCCTGCGCCCGGTTCAGGTCCGTCAGCTCGGTGGCGCGGGCCAGAATCTTGGCGGCCTGGTCGTACTTGTCCGAGGCGGCCTGGCGGGCGGTGCCGGCCAGCTCCGAGTCGGGGTTGTTGCGGGGCAGCACGTCCATGTAGTGGTCAATGTACTCGATGCCGGCCAGGACGTTGGCACGCAGGGCCTCGATCGGCCCGCGTGCGGCGGCCAGCGCCTGCCGCTTGCGGCGCGAGGCCGAAATCAACAGCCAGGCGACGACGGCGACCATGACCAGGAAGACGATCCAGAGCCAGGCCGTGCTGCGGTACTCACGCCCGTTGATGTCGGCGGCGACGGCCTGGGCGAGTTGCGCGGTGCCGTCCGTCGGGTTGGCGATGATGCGCGGCCAGTATTCCTCGGCGAGCCTGATGCGCTCGTCGCTGCTCAGGCCCGTCGTCCAGACGGCGCAGCCCTCGTATTGGCCGGACGAGATGACGACGACCAGGCCGTTTTTGCCCAGGTTCAGCGCCTGGTGCAGACGGAAGGCATAAAACTCGCGCTCCTTGCCCCGCGCCTGCGGCGGCACTTTGGCCAGAAATTGCGCGGGCAAATCGCGCCGGACGACGATCTTGACGTAGGTGTGGGGGTTGCTCTGCCCCTGCAAGGCCGCTTGCTGCAACACGCTGGGGTCAACGCGGCTCAACAGATTCGGGTCCACGTAGACATAGCCCGTGGAGAGTGTCTGAAACACGGTCTCGCCGCTCTCGGGGGCGGGGCTTTGGGCCTGCGCCAAGCCCGCTCCTCCGAGCGATAGCGCGGTCAGCAGCAGAAGCAGGACGCCGAAGGTGCGTCGTGTCATGATGAGTCTCCTAAATTACCATACCCCGTTTGGCGCTGTTTCGTCTCCGGGGAATGCCTCTTGTCATACCGTCCATTCCGTGAGACCCGAAATGTCCCGGAAAGTTGCAGTTTGAGGTACAATCGGCCTAACACTGATTTCCGCAGGAGAACATGCGATGATCCCACGGCGATTCCCGAAGGCGCTCGCCGGCCTGCCGCTCCTGGGCCTGCTGCTGGCCTCGACGCTCCCCGCGCACGCGCGTCCCATCCGGCGCCAGCGGTCCGCACGCCCACACCGCCCGGCCAACCCGCCTGCCGCCGCGACCCCGGCGTCGTCGGATGCCACCCCCGGCTCGACGCTGAACGAGGTGCTGGTGGGCGGCACGCTGATCCACCGCGTCCGCACGTCCTGGGCGGGCCACAGCCCCCGGCAGCGGGCGGACCAGATGCAGCAGCGGCTCAACGCGGCGCTGGCTCAGGGGCCGATGCACCCCAAGGACTTTACGGTCGGCCGGGTGCAGGGCGACTGGTGCGTACTGTTCCGGGGCCAGCGCCTCGTGACCGCGGACCCACTGACGGCGGCGCAGGATCATACGTCGCCGCGTGTGCTGGCCAGTCGGTGGGCGACCCGTCTGCGCCGGGTGCTGCCGGAACTGACCCGGACGAAGGGGAAGTGAGGCCCCCACCCTGGCCTTCGGCCACCCCTCCCCCATAGGAATGGGAGAGGGGCCAATCACTTCAAGTCAACTGCCTCTTGGCCTGTGGCCAGTGACTGGGGTAATGCGAATGACTCTGGGCCAGATTCTGAACGTGCTGCGGGGGATGGCGCCGGAGGAGACGGCGCTGGAGGATGATCCGGTCGGGCTGCTGATCGGGGGCGACCTCGACGCGCCGGTGACGAAGATCGGCGTCTGCCTGGACGCGATGCCGGAGACGGCCCAGCGGGCGGCCCAGGCAGGTGTACAGCTGCTGGTGGCGCACCACCCGCTGATCTACCGCCCGCTGCGGCGCATCAACCCCGCCGCCGACCCGGTGGGGCGCGCGGCGGCCCTGCTGGTCAAGGGCGACGTCGCGCTGTACGCGATGCATACCAACTGGGACCGCGCCCCCGGCGGCATCAACGACACGCTGGCGGCGGCGCTCGAACTGGGGAACGTGCGGCCCCTGGGCGCGGACGGGGCGGCGGCGCTGCCGCGCCTGGGCGACCTGACGCCGCCGCGCCCGCTGGCGGACTTCGCAAGATTCGTGGACAATGCCCTGGGCTGCGCCGGCACGAGCGCCCTGCGCGTCAACGACGTGACCGGGACCAAGATGGTCTCCCGCGTGGCGGTCTGCGGCGGCGCGGGCGCGTTCCTGGCAGGGGACGTTCTGGCGGCAGGGGCGGACGCCTACGTCACCAGCGACGTGCGCTATCACGAGTTCCTGGACGCCGCCGCGCGCGGCCTGCCCCTGCTGGACGCCGGGCACGACGCGACCGAGACTCCGGGGATGCGCGCCCTCGCCCACCGGCTGCCCCAGCAGTTGGCCGGCGTGGAAGTCGTCTGGGTCGGCGGTGGCTAGTCCAGTCGCACAGGCAAAGACTGGAGGGCGCGGAAGGTGAAGTTGGCGTGCCAGCGCACGGAGGGGGACTCCAGGCGCAGGCGGGGGAAGCGCCGGAGCAGGGCGCCGAGCGCCATCTGGCCTTCCAGGCGGGCCAGAGCGGCGCCCAGGCAGAAGTGAGGGCCGTAGCCGAAGGCGACGTGGCGGTTCCCGGCGCGCGTGATGTCCAGCCGGTCCGGGTCCGGGAACTGCGCCGGGTCGCGGTTCGCCGCCGCCAGCCCGATGCTGACCTGCTGGCCCCCCTCGAACCTCCGCCCCTTCCATTCAAACGGCTCGCGCACGACGCGGCTGGTCCACTGCACCGGGCTGTCGTAGCGCAGCAGTTCCTCCACGGCGGGGCCGATGCAGTCCGGGTCGTCGCGCAGCAGGCGCACCTGGTCCGGGTGGCGCAGCAGGGCGAGCAGGCCGTTGCCGATAAGTTGAGTGGTGGTCTCATGGCCGGCGGCCAGCAGCAGCAGACAGTTGGCGATCACCTCGTCATCGGTCAGCCGGTCGCCCCCCTCCTCGGCCTGGATCAGCAGCGTCAAAAGGTCGTCCTGCGGATCGCGGCGGCGCAGGGGGATCAGCGCGCGGAAGTAGCCGGCCAGGTCGTGCAGGCTGTGGTACGCGGCCAGGTCCTGCGCCAAGG
The DNA here is from genome assembly GCA_019239955.1 of Armatimonadota bacterium. GTDB lineage: Bacteria > Armatimonadota > Armatimonadia > Armatimonadales > Capsulimonadaceae > JAFAZD01. Next base: position 8,776 of record JAFAZD010000264.1, read on the forward strand.
AGGTCTCGCCGCCGATGTAGGCGATGAAGTCATCCGACCACTTCTTGAACTGTGCGGCCTCGTCCATGCGGACGCCCAGCATCCGGGCGATCACGGTCGCGGGCAACGGGAAGGCGAGGTCGGCGATGACGTCCATCCGGCCTGTCGGGGCGACGGCGTCCAGAAGCTCATCCGTGACCGCCTGTATTTGGTCGCGCATCCGGGCGATCACGCGCGGGGTGAACTGCTTGGCGACCAGCGCCCGCTGGCGGGTCTGCTCGGGCGCGTCCAGGAACAGCATCTGCCGCCCGAGACTGCCGTTGAGGCGGCGGAACTCACGCCCGACCAGCGGCGGCAGCTCCTCCATGCCCCAGGAGGACAGCGTGAACTGCCGGTGCGAGAAGCGCGACTCGGCCAGGACCGCGACCACGTCCTCGTAGCCGGTGACGACCCACTGGTTGATGAGTTCGTCCCAGTAAAACGGGTCGCGCCGGAGGCGGGCGTAGAACGGGTATGGGTTGTCGGTCGTCCGCTTCCGAAAGAGCAGGTAGGGCATGAACGGCTGGCGGGAGTGCGTGAGTGCGTAGGCGAGTTGCCCCACCCGTTTCTTTGTCTCCCGCGCCCGCGCCTTCAGACGCCGGGCGCGCAGGCCGGGGACGGTAATGCCCTCCGGCGGGCGCGTCCGCCATTCCTGCACCGCCATCAGCGCCCGGCCGGCCCGCTCCCAGGTGACGCCTAGCCCGGCCAGGACACGTCCGGCGTCGCTGGCCTCCGGCTCCCGGACAAAGGCGAGCAGCAGGTGCTCCCCGCCGATCTCCCCGTCCCCCAAGTCGCGCGCCAGCGCGTAGGCCCGCTCCACCGCGTTCCGCGCCTCCGGCGTCAGGGCCGCCTCCGGCCCGCGTCCCGGCTTCTCGCAGGGAACGGCGCGGGCGAGCGCCTCGCCGAACGCTTCGGCCGTGACTCCCAGGCGCGTCAGGGCCTGGGCCGCAGGCGCGTCGCGGACGGCCTCCAGACCCATCAGCAGGTGTCGGGTGGAGAGGTCCCGCTCGCCGGACGCCTCGGCCCGCTCTACGGCATGGAAGATCGCCGCCTTCAGTCCCTGACCGATCCGGTGCCACATTTGTGTTGATTTTCCTGCTTCTGCTATTCTTGAGAGGCCCGGCGGGCGAAATGCCCAGCCGCGGGTAACATAATACCCCTACTCCGTGGGCTTTTCTGCAAGGCGTCTCTCCCGCAAATACCCCGCGATCAGCACGAAGCCCTGGGCGGCCATCATGTTGGTGACGAGGTAGAACACGGCCTCCTCCAGCGGCAGGGGGCCGAAGCGGAGGCCGAGGACGCGGCGCGGGTCCACGCGCTTCAACCGCCACTTCGACGAGGTGATCGGGTACGCCTGCGGCAGCGGCGCCAAGATCGCCGGCCCGCCCCTGGACCTCTGGCTCGACCGCGACATGCCCCCGCACGACATGAGCGTGGAGGCCTGCGCCCCGATCAGCGCCCCCGTCCCGCCCTCGGACCGCGTGACGGTCTACGGGCTGCCCGGCGTGCCGACGGTGGCCTGTACGGTCCACCACGGCCCTTTGACACCCTCGGCGACGCCCACCAGGCCGTCATGCGCTGGGTGGAGTCGAGCGGCTACCGCCTCGCCGGC
>JAFAZD010000324.1 GCA_019239955.1 Armatimonadota bacterium
TTGATGTCGTGGTCGGCGACGCCTGCGTCCGGGGCATCACCGGCTTCGACCGGGAGGCGGCCTACGCCGGCATGGTCAAGCACGCTCACACGCCCGGCGACCCCGCCGGCAACTACGGGCGTCTGGGCATAGAGGACTATCTGGCCAAAGGCTATGTGCCGGCGGACAAGTTCACCCACGCGACCTCGCGCACGCTGGACTACGCCTACGACGATTTCTGTCTGTCCCAGGTCGCCGAGGCACTGGGGCGGCATAAGGATGTGGAGGCGTACCGGCGGCGGGCGCTCAACTACCGGCACGTCTATGATCCGGGCGTCGGCTTCATGCGGGGCCGAAACGCCGACGGCGGGTGGCAGGAGCCGTTTGATGAGTTCGCCTGGGGCGACCCGTACATCGAGGGCGGGGCCTGGCAGTCCACCTGGGCCGTCCAGCACGACCCCGCCGGCCTCATCGCGCTGATGGGAGGCCCGGAGAAGGTGGTCCAGAAGCTGGACCGGATGCTGGCGCAGCCGCCGACGTTCCACGTCGGCACCTACGGCCAGGAAATCCATGAGATGACCGAGATGGCCCGCGCCCCCTTCGGCCAGTACGCGCACTCCAACCAGCCCGTGCATCATGTCCTGTTCCTGTACGCCGCGGCGGGCCGGCCCGACAAGACGCAGCATTGGGTACGCCGGATCATGGACACCTACTACACCCCCGACTCGCTGCCCGGCGACGAAGACAACGGCGAGATGTGCTCCTGGTATGTCTTGAACGCCCTGGGATTCTATCCCCTCACCCCCGGCCATCCCTCGTTCGTCTTCAGCTCCCCCCTGTTCCGGGCGGTGCGAGTCCATCTAGCCAATGGCAAGACATTGACGATTACTGCGGAGCACAACGCACCGGAGAACGTCTACGTCCAGCGCCTCGCCGTCAACGGACGGCCACATGATAAACTCTGGATCGCGCACGACGATCTGGCGCGGGGCGGCCATCTGCAATTCACAATGGGCGATCAGCCGCTGGAGAAGGATTATTCGCGGCAGCCCGACGCCCTGCCGCCCTCGCTGTCTCCCTACGAGGGATAGAGGATGCGTCACCTCCTCGACGTGCCGAGGCCGACCGCGCTCCCGAACCCAGCAATAGGTAGGGGCGACCCGGCGCGTCGCCCCTACAGCCCCGGAAGGACTTCCCTTCGCGGAAGAATAGCCCGACATTTCAATGCCGGGTCGGTGCTCGTCCTGCTCGCGCTGCTACGGCTGTCCGTCCCTGCGTCCGGCGCTCCTGCCTGGGAACTGGGGCCGTTCGTTAGGGCGGATGCCGCCAACCCAATCCTCTCCCCGCAGAACACGACCTTTGACGACCCCATGCAGAAGAAGCCGGTCGCGTGGGAGCAGGACAACGTGTTCAACCCCGCCGCCGCCGTGCGTGATGGCGAGGTCTGCCTGCTGTACCGGGCCGAGGACCACTCCGGCAGCGGCGTCGGCGGCCACACGTCCCGCGTCGGCCTGGCCGAAAGCCGCGACGGGCTGCACTTCACGCGCCGTCCAACGCCGGTGCTGTTCCCCGCCGAGGACGGGCAGAAGGCTTACGACTGGCCCGGCGGCTGCGAGGACCCGCGCCTCGTGGAGACCGACGCTGGCGGCTACGTGCTCACCTACACCGAATGGAACCGGCAGACGGCGCGGCTGGCCGTCGCCACCTCGACCGATCTGGCCCACTGGGTCAAGCACGGCCCCGTCTTCGCCAACGCCGACGGCGGGCGGTTCTTGGACCACTGGTCCAAGTCCGGCTCCATTGTCACGCGGCTGGCCGGGGATCACCTGGTCGCCACGAAGATCAACGGCAAATACTGGATGCTCTGGGGCGAGGGGATGATCTGCGCGGCTACATCGGATGATCTCATCAACTGGGATCCGGTTTTGGATGCGAACGGCGACCCCCGGCCCTTGCTGACTCCCCGTCCCGGCCACTTTGACAGCACTTTGGTGGAACCCGGTCCGCCCGCCGTCATCACTGACCGGGGCATCGTCTTTCTCTACAACGGCAAAGGAGACAGCGGCGCGTACTCGGCGGGGCAGGCGCTGCTGGACCCGCATGACCCGACGCATGTGCTCGCCCGCACAGACATTTATTTCCTGACCCCGGAGCGGCCCTACGAGCGCACCGGCCAGTATGCCGCCGGCACGGTGTTCATTGAGGGGCTGGCGCATTTTCACCATCGCTGGTGGCTCTACTACGGCACCGCCGACTCGCACGTCGCCGTGGCCGCGACGCCCCCTCAGGAGGTTGACCGTTGAAGATCAGGATCATCGCGCTGTGGCTGTGCCTGCTGTCCTGCGGCGTGGCCTTCGGGCAGAGTTTGCCGGCCACGGTCTCGCTCAACTCCGGCTGGCAGTTGCAGGACGCCGCCAAAGTG
>JAFAZD010000339.1 GCA_019239955.1 Armatimonadota bacterium
GCTGCTGCTCTCCGATTACCAGAAGGGCCTGCTGGGGCGCGACCTGATCCAGAAGATCGTGGAGAAGGCGCGGGCGCACGGCAAGATCAGCACCGGCAACCTCAAGCCGCAGGGCATCGGCGGCCACTGCCGCCTGACCGTGATCACGCTGAATCTGAGCGAGGCGAGCGCGGCGACGGGCCTGCTTCTGGACGAGGACTCCAGCGAGGGGATGCTGCGCGAGGCGGGGCGGATGCTCCTGCGTAAGTCCGGCGCGGAGCACATTCTCATCACGCGCGGCGCGCAGGGCCTGACGCTGTTCTCCGCCGACGCCGAGCCGGTTACGGTGCCCGCCCACCCCGTCGCCGTCTACGACGTGGCGGGCGCGGGCGACACGGTGATCTCCACCCTCACTCTGGCGTTGGCGGCGGGGGCGACCCCATCGGAGGCCGTCACCCTCGCCAACTGCGCCGGGGCGGTGGTGGTCAAAAAGGTCGGCGTCGCCACCGCCTCCCGCGACGAAATCCTGGCGATGGTGGCGACGGAGGAGGCGTAAGATAGCGGCATGATAGGCGGCGACTGGCGACCACTGGTAAGATGGTTCTTTCACGTTCTACGCGCACCTTTCGGCCTATTGGTGTTGAACGGCCTGATCGTGTCCATCTTGACCTACCTGGGAGTAAGGAGAGGCAAGGCGCGAGGAGCGCGGTCGGTCTTCTTTTACGCTCTGTCTGTGGCTACCTTGTTTGGTAACTCCTATGTCCACATACTCTGGCCCCGCTTTGGCATAGGTGGGCTACTCGTGCAGGTGATGTTTTGCACCTTAGCCTTTGTGGGCCTCCAGACCCTGTCCGAGCGTTTCCACGAACCGCCTGCTCCGACCGAGCCGCAGCCGCCGACGGAGGGGACATGGCCCCCGCCGCCGACAAGCCGGCAGTGACCACAATCGCCGTCGTCAGCCAGCGCCCCCGACGGTTCCCGCCCCCGGCGCTGAACCGCCGGGCTAAACGGAACGAACCCCCTTCGGGGCTAAGAGAGGCCAATGCAGCCGCGAAGCGGGTTCTGTCTGATTAGCCTGGGGGTTCAGCCCCAGGAGTGTCATTTCGTCTCCTCATACCTCTCGGCCGCCCGGCGCTCAATTTTGTGCTTCTTTTCACGCCGCGCCCATGTTCTCCGTCACAACACGCGCTTCCCATTGCGGCCACAATGGCACATCAACAGAAAGCCGCAGAGGTGATTGCCATGTTAGCATTGCGTTGGGTCAGAGGCAGCGATGGGCATCTTCAAATGGAGTGGAGTGTGCTGGAGCCGTGCCAGGAGCCGGAAATCGAAACAGTGGCGGAGCCGGCATTGTCGCCAAGCCCACTCGGCCCCATCGTCCGCCGCCGTGTCGCCAAGCCGTACCGCGTCCTGCGAGTCGCCCGTGCCAAGCCGCGCCGCCTCATCAGCGCCGGGCTGCGGCGGCCGGTGCCCTCGGCCTCGCTGGGATAAAAAAGATTGGCACAAGGTTGACATCACCCTGAAGAAGCCCCGTTCCTGTGCCATAATAAAGCCATCACCTCGGACGCCGAGGGAAGATAAGGGCAAACCCGCCGAAAGGCGGGGACGCAAAGCTACAGGGTCTACGGCAGACTTCGTTCTTGCTATGATCGCCAAGCCGCCGCACCGCCTGCGTTATGGTCTGACCATCCAAAGGCATAGAGGGGGCAAGAAGCCATGAAAATTTCGAACATCGAATCCATCCGCGCCGGCCAGATCGCGCCCGTCGGCGCCGCGCCGAGCGTCGCGCCCGCCGCGCGGTCCGCCGATGCCGGCAGCGGGGCCGCGCCCGCCGCCACTGTGGAACTGTCGCCGCAGGCGCAGGCATTGAGCGCCGCCAAGGCCGAGGCCGCGCGCTTCGCGCCCGCCGTCGCCGCCGTGCCGGACACGCGCGACACTCTGGTGACCGACCTGAAGGCCCGCATTGACGCAGGCACCTACCACGTTAGTGGCAATGACATCGCCGACCAGATCGTACGCCGCGCCCAGGCAGATCGGCTGAGCTGAATTCCGTAATACGCACATACGTTCGCTTGCAAAGCGCGCAGGATTGTCCTGCGCGCTTTTTTGTCGTGAAGGGATATTGCACGGGAATGGCGAACTGGGTCATAATGGTGGGGTGATTGTGCGGAGGGATGAACCGGGATGACGTGGACACTGGCGGTGGTCAATCAGAAGGGCGGGGTCGGCAAGACGACGACGGTGGTGAACCTGGCGACCGGCCTGGCGCTGGCGGGCCGCCGCGTGCTCGTGGTGGACGGGGATCCGCAGGGCAACGCCACCAGCGGCCTGGGGATCACGGACAAGGCCGAACTGGAATACAGCGTCTACGACGGCCTGGTCAATCACGTGCCGCTGGCCGAGATCGTGCGGCGGGACGTGGCCGTGCCGGGGCTGGACCTGATCCCGGCCAATCTGGAACTGGCCGGGGCCGAGATGGAGATGTTCCAGGAGCTCTCCCGTGAGACCATACTGAAGAAGGCGCTGAAACCCCTGCTCGGCGAGTACCAGTACGTATTGATGGACGGCCCGCCGTCGCTGGGCCTGCTGACTCTCAACATCCTGACCGCCGCCGACGCCGTGCTGATCCCGATCCAGTGCGAGTACTACGCGCTGGAGGGCATCTCCCAGCTCATGAACATCATCGACCGTGTCCGCAACCACCTGAACCCGAGGCTGGAGATCGGCCTGGTCGTGCTGACCATGCACGACGAGCGGGTGAACCTCTCGCGCCAGGTCGTCGCAGAGGTGCGCGCGTTCTTCGGCGATAAGGTGGCCGAGACGGTCGTGCCGCGCAACGTGCGCCTCTCCGAAGCGCCGTCGTTCGGCCAGCCGATTGAGATTTATGACCCCAGGTCCAAAGGCGCGCAGGCGTACAACGCTCTGGCGCAGGAGGTGATCGCCCTTGGAAAAGAATAAGACCCCGGAAAAGCCCGCGAGCCGCCTGGGACGCGGCCTCGCCGCCCTGATCCCGCCCTCCGCCGCCTCCCCCACCCCTCCGACCCCGCCGGAACTGCGAGCGGGGGGGGCGAAGTCTTCCGAAGGCATTCAGGAACTGCCGCTCGACGCCATCGCCGCCAACCCTGACCAGCCGCGCACGGTCTTCGACGCCGCCGCCGCCGCCGACCTGGCCGAGTCGGTGCGCCGCCACGGCGTCTTGCAGCCGGTCATGGTGCGCCCGCGCGGCGGGGGCGGCTACCAGCTCGTCGCCGGCGAGCGCCGCTTCCGCGCCGCCACCGATGCCGGCCTGACCCACATTCCCGCCGTCGTCCGCTCCCTCACCGACGAGGAGACCCTGACCGTCGCCCTCATTGAAAACATTCAGCGGGAGGACCTGAACCCCATCGAGGCGGCCCGCGCCTACAAGCACCTGATGGACGAGTACGGCCTGACGCAGACGCAGCTGGGTCGGCAGATCGGCAAGAGTCAGTCGACCATTTCCAATGCCATGCGCCTGATGAACCTGTCAGCCGAGATGCAGGATAGCATTTGCGACGGCCGCATCAGCGTGGAGCATGGCAAAGAACTCCTGGGCATACCTAACCTGAAGAAGCGCCAAGAGGTATGGGAGGACATGATTACCACGAAGATGGACCGAGACGCGGCGCGGGAACACGCCAGGATGGCGCGGGATTTGTCGAAAGCGGGTTCGGCAAGAAAGGACGCTAACTGGCGTGACCTGGAGGAGAAATTTAAGCAGGCTTTCCACGCCCAGGTTGCGATCTCGCCCGCAAAACGTGGCGGCGGGACACTGACGATCAAGTATGCGAATCAGGAACAGTTAGAGGGCCTTCTGGACAGGCTGGAAGGCCGCTGATATTCGCCCGCGAATAGGATGTACGATGTGGAGCAGGTCAGATGGGGTGGGACGCACAAGCGGTTCGTAGCAAGAGCGACCTGAATGACATAGATTGGCCGAAGTATGACTTCAATTTCTTGGAAGCCTTCCGCGTCGCGAATGAGGAACTGGAGCGGAGAACATGCTTTAGCGGGCTAGTCGCTCAAGGCTCGCTCGGCGGCCCTGCTCAGGAATTTCTTGCTCGTGCCTCGCCCATTCCCTGCTACGACAGCAGCAACGTTGACGGGGAACTCTACTGGCCTCCGGAGACTGTTCAGCAAGTACAAGCCTCTGCCAATTGGGAATTTGCCGTTGAAGACATCTGGGACTTTTGCGACTACTGGGCAGCACGAGTTTTCCTGCGCGTCTGTGCCGAGCAACGACTGGCGATCTGGTTCAACTGGTAGAATGTGAATATTCGCGGGCGAATATTGAGGAGGCTTATGTGATCGCCGAGACCCTTTCGGTCGGAACCGAACTGCTGCTGGGGCAGATCGTGGACACGGACGCCGTGTTCCTGGCGCAGATGCTGTCGCGCTTGGGCATCACGCTCTACTTCCGCACCACCGTCGGCGACAATCCCGGCCGCATCCAGGAGGCCCTGCGGCTGGCGCTGTCGCGGGCCGACCTGGTGTTCACCGTCGGCGGGTTGGGGCCGACGATGGACGATTTGACCAAAGAGATGGCCGCCGACGTGCTGGGCGTGCCGCTCGTGGAGGACGTGGCCCACGCCGAGTGGCTGCGAGGGCTGGCGCGCGAACGCGGCTGGGCGGAGCCGCCGGCGAGTTTTCAAAAGCAGGCGCTCGTGCCCCGGAGCGGGCGCGGCCTGCCCAACCCCAACGGCACGGCGCTGGGCGCGCTCTTTGAGAAGGATGGCAAGATCGTCATCTGCCTGCCCGGCCCGCCTAATGAGTTGGTCCCGATGGCGGAGCAGTCGGTCGAGCCATATCTGCGCGAGAAAACGTCCGGGGAGCGGCAAGTCATCCGCTCGCGCACCCTGCGTATCATTGGCGCGGGCGAGAGCCTCGTTGAAGACCGCGTACGCGATCTGATGCAGGGGTCAAACCCCACCGTCGCGCCCTACGCCAAGACCGGCGAGGTCCACCTGCGCGTCACGGCCCGCGCCGCGTCCGATGAGGAAGCCGAGGCACTCATTGCCCCAATGGAAGGGGCGCTGCGCGAACGGCTGGGCGACCTGGTCTACGGCATAGATGAGGAAACGCTGGAATATGCGGTCGTGCATCTGCTGATCCTGCTCGGCCGGACGCTCGCCGCCGCCGAGTCCTGCACCGGCGGCCTGCTCGCCCAGCGCCTGACGTCCATCCCCGATGCCTCCCGCGTCTTTGAGGAGGGCTTCGTCACCTACTCCAACGCCGCCAAGACCAAGTATCTGGGTGTGCCGGCGGAGACGCTGGCCCGGCACGGCGCGGTCAGCCCGGAGGTCGCGCGGGCCATGGCGGCGGGGGCGCGGGAGGCCGCTGGCTCGGACCTCGCCGCCAGCGTCACCGGCATCGCCGGCCCCGGCGGTGGAACCCAGGAAAAGCCTGTCGGAACCGTCCACATCGGCCTCGCCTGGGACGGCGGCGTCATCAGCGAGCATCACCAGTTCCTCGGCGGACGCGCCGATGTCCGCTGGCGCTCCGCCCAGGCCGCCCTCGCCCTCGTCCGCCGCTTCCTGCTCAATCCCGACGACACGCAGTTTGCACCGGGGGAGGATGGATGAACCACTTCTTCGCCCTGGAACTCTCTGACGAAGCCCGCCGGGCCGTCGCGGCTGTGGCCGGCGAGTGGCGAAGGAGGCTGAGGCCGCGCGCCGCCTGGTACAACCCCGCTGACTACCACATCACCCTGAAGTTCCTGGGGGATGTGCCGGAGATGCGGCAGCCAGAGTTGGTGGCGGCGGCGCTGCCGGTCGCCGCACGAGACACACTGCTGGAAATCCGGCTGCGCGGCATCGGCGTCTTCCCGAATGCACGTCGGCCCAACGTTCTTTGGGTCGGCGTCCAGGACAACGACACGCTCAAGGAGCTGGCGGCACAGTTGGACGGCGCACTGGCCGACCTCGGCTTCCGGCGTGAGACGCGAGCCTATGTGCCGCATGTCACCCTCGCCCGCATCCGTGCCGCCCATCCGCTGGGGCCGGAGGATTGGCCTGACACTGGCGAACGGACGTTCCCAAATTTCGCCGCAGACCATTTCGTGCTCATGCAAACTTTGCCGCCGGGGGCGCGACAAAAAGGCTCGCCGGTCAGGTACAATACCGTACACACGTTCCCCTTTGGGAACCCGCACTCATAAGAATCCCTCCCGGCCCGGCGAGCCGGCCCACCGTCCCCGAAGCGGAGAGGGGTAAGTGGCGAAGGCGACAACTTCCTGACACTCACCCTCTCCCGTTTCGGGGGAGGTGGCGAGCCTCGGCGAGCCGGAGGGGGTCCGACTTCAACAAGGAGAAAACATCGTGGATCGAGAGTTCGACAAAGACGGCAAGGACGGCAGCCGCAGCAAGGACGCGGCCAGCCGGGAGAAGGCCCTGGACCTGGCGGTGACGCAGCTCGAGAAGCAGTTCGGCAAGGGGGCGATCATGCGCCTGGGTGAATCGACCCACATGACCGTGGACGCCATCTCCACCGGCTCACTCGCCCTGGACCTGGCGCTGGGGGTGGGGGGCGTGCCGCGCGGGCGCATCACCGAGATTCACGGCGCGGAGTCGTCGGGCAAGACCACCATCGCCTACCACGTCGTCGCCGAGGCGCAGAAGGCGGGCGGCACGGCGGCCTTCGTGGACGCCGAGCATTCGGTGGACCCCGAATACGCCAGGAACCTGGGCGTGGACATCAACAAGCTGCTGATCTCCCAGCCCAACACCGGCGAGGAGGCCCTGGAGATCATGGACGCCCTGGTCCGCTCCGGCGCGATTGACGTCGTTGTGCTCGACTCGGTCGCCGCGCTGGTCCCCAAGGCCGAGATTGAGGGCGAGATGGGCGACAGCCACGTCGGCCTACAGGCCCGCCTGATGTCCCAGGCCATGCGTAAGCTCAACGGCTCCATCTCCAAGACCAACACGGCGGCCATCTTCATCAACCAGATCCGCGAGAAGATCGGCGTCATGTTCGGCAACCCGGAGACCACCCCAGGCGGCCGCGCCCTCAAGTTCTACGCCAGCGTCATGCTGGACGTGCGCCGCATCGAGACGCTCAAGCAGGGCACGGACATGGTCGGCAACCGGGTCAAGGTCAAGGTGGTCAAGAACAAGGTCGCCCCGCCCTTCCGCCAGGCCGAGTTCGACATCATGTTCGGCAAGGGCATCTCCCGGTCGGGCAGCATCATCGACATCGGCACCGAGATGGGCCTGATTGAGAAGCGCGGCTCCTTCTTCACCTACGGCGACACCCGCATCGGCCAGGGCCGCGAGAACGCCAAGCAGTACCTGGAGGAGCACCCCGAGACGATGGAGGAGATCGAGAACATCATCCGCGGCGACGAAAAAGCCGCCGAAATCCTCACCGTCGGCGCCGCGGAGTAGGTGCTGCAATGGGGGAGCGACAGCAACCCGATGAGGTTGAAGACCCGTACCGGGATTACCCGCGCGGGCGACTCATCCTTGCCGTCAGTATCGCTGTCGCTCCCTGTCTCATTGCTGCCGCCGTCGTCGGCACACATGCCCGTACGCATGAGGCCTGGTTATTCCTGGGTGCGGCTTTGATTTGCGCCTTGATCTATTGGTCCATTTGGTCAAGCAGCAATGCACCCAATTCCGTTGAACCTGGATGTGTGGCATTCGGGTTTGCACTGATGTTCCTCCTCCTGATACCTGT
>JAFAZD010000045.1 GCA_019239955.1 Armatimonadota bacterium
CGGGCGCAGGGCGATCCTGCGGGCGGGGACGACGTGCGGGTACAGGTCAATGCGGCCTAAAACCACCTCGCCGCCCGCCAGGTCGGCCAGCAATTCACAGGCGCGCTCCAGGGCGACAGGGGCGAGTTCTGGGTCCACGGACCGTTCGAAGCGATAAGAGGCCTCGGAAATCAGGCCGAGCGTCTTGGACGTGCGGCGGATGCTGGCGGGGTCGAAGCGGGCGGATTCCAAGAAAATGTGGCGGGTGCGCTCCGACACTTCCGTGTCCGCTCCGCCCATGACGCCCGCGAGGGCGATGGGGCGACTCTCATCGCAGATGGCGAGCATGTCCGGGGTCAGTGCGCGCTCCGCGCCGTCGAGCGTCTTCAGCGTCTCCCCTTCCTGCGCCGGGCGGACGACGATCTTGCCGCCGGGGATGGCGTCGTAGTCAAAAGCGTGGAGCGGCTGGCCGAGTTCCAGCATCACGTAGTTGGTGACATCCACGATGACGTTGATCGGGCGCATCCCAGCCGCGAGCAGGCGTTTCTGCATCCAGCCGGGCGAGGGACCGAGCGTGACGTTACGGACCACCTTGCCGGCGTAGCGGGGGCAGAGATTCGGGTGGGTGACACGGACGCCCGCCCAGCGGCGCACGTCGTCCTTCTCGTCGGGCAGCGGCGACGCTTGGGTCTGGAAAGGCAGGTCGAGGGCGGCGGCGGCCTCGCGGGCCGAGCCGGTCACGGAGAGCCAGTCGCCCCGGTTGGGCGTGACCTTGGTGTGGAAGACGGGGCCGTCCTCGCTGCCGGTGATCTCCTCGATCTCCAGCCCGGCCATCGTCAGTTTGTCCGCCAATTCGTCATTGGAGAGCGGCGTCTGCACGTACTCGCGCAGCCATTCGACGGGAAGTTTCATTGCGCCTTCTTCAATGCTCTAGTGCTGGACAAGCCATTGCTCCAAGTCGGCGACCCTCTCAAAACTGGGCAGCGCGTGGCCCAACTCATCAAGTTGCCTGGAAGTGAGCCGGTTCAGCCGCGCCGTGGCTTCGTCGGAGACCGTGCCGAAGCGGTCTCCGAGAAGCAAGAGGATCAAGTCCCTCTTGCCCCGGTCAATTCCCTGACTGATTCCCTGGTCAATACCGCGCTGCTCCCACTGAGAGATAAGTGCCATTGTCGTTTGCTCCTCCTTCGGCTCAAGCGCCTCTAATTCGCGCTCGTACTGCCGCATCTCCTGGGCACTCAGCCGCAGGTAGCTGTCAATGAACCCGCCAATCAGCTTGGAGCGGGCCGGGTCAAGCCGCAGCGTCGCCAGCAGGCGCAGGCACTCCAGCTTGACGCGCGGCCTCTCCCGCTCCGCCATCTTCATCTTCGCCATCAGCGCGGCGGCGACCGGGTTGGGCTGCCGGACGAACCGACGCCAGGGCAGGCGGTTGAGCTGGATGACGGCGTAATCGAAGCGCAGCACGGTCCGGCCCGGAAACGACACCCGGAACTCGTGCGGCTCCGGGCGCTGCGGGGCATCATAGGAGAAGACGACGACCGGGTAGACGGGCAGATCGTACTTCTCGGTCAGCCGCGCGAAATACCGGAACATGCGCTTGGAGAACTCCGCCTGCGCCTTCGCCTGGTTCTCGACATGGACCAGGAAAAATGCTTCGGTGTCCCGCATCATGGCCTTCATGACCAGGTCCACCTCGTGCTGCTCGCCCAGCGTCACGTCCGTGAACACCTCCTTGTCCAGCGGCACCACGCCGTAGTCCCTGTCCAGCGCGGCGGCGATCTCCGGCAGGAACAGTTCCAGGAACTCGACGAAGAACGCCGACAGCAGTTCCTTGAAATTCCGGTCGTGGTCCATGACAACTCTCCTCCGTGAACTCAGCCCCCGTCGCCTATTGTACCACGAGAGCCGCTATCTTGTCTTTCACGGCATCTGCCAGAGCCACGGTTCGTCCCGGATCGCCCGCGCCATGCGGGGCAGTTCGTCGCGCAGGAACGTGGCCCACCGTTCCGAAATCAGTGTTTCCGCTTCTTCCTGGGTTTTTCCGTAGTCACTCGCGCTCAAGAGGGGAACCGTTGATAACGGGTGCCAATTTTTCGCCTTTTTTGGACAGCTGGTGAAGTTTTGCCGCCGTGCCAGTTCTAGCAATTTCGCCAGGGACGCTGGGTCGCCAAGGCCGATAAAGAGGCACACATCCAAACTTTGTTCCTCGTTCTTGACACAGAAGTAGAGGGGCCAAGAGCCATCTTCATGTTCCTGATTGTGACGATACCGCGATGACTTTTCCCATTCTTTTAGATCGAAGGTGACATAGCGATAGCGCTTTCCGACGGCGTATGAAATGAATGAAGCGTCCGTAGCGATAATCCCTTCCACAAACTTCCCTACGCCAATTTGGGTGACGGGCAGAGGCGCTTTCCACGTTTCCGCCCGAAGCAGAGTTTCAACCGTCCGGTACTGCTGGTCAAGAAAGGTCCGCCAGTGCTGTTCAACGCGATCTTCCCAGTCTGCATCGTCCGACTCTGTGTTGGACACCCGCAGAATCGTCTGCCTGTAAATCTCCGTCTGGTTGTTGCCCTCCCGTAGTGGCTTGACGGGCCAGCCGAAACGCTTCGCCATCTCCCATAGTTGAAGCCGGTCGTTGTATGGATTGCCGTTCCCGTTCCAGATGTTGATTGTGAAGTCAAGCGCGGCGGCGCTGAGTCTGAGTTGGCAGAAGAGGAGGCTCAAGAAGCTGTGGCTTTTCCACTTGACGGGGAGGCAGTTGGCCCAGGCGTCGCCACGGCCCCGGTCGAAACCGTGTTTGCCACTATAAATCCAGCCGGAGTCGTGTGCAAAGAGGCGCATGGCGATGTCGCTGAGGTCATCGCCCGGGCCCGGCTTGTGCTCAACAATCAGATCAAGCGCCCGCCGGTGCTTGGCATAGATGCTGCGGCACAGGTCGGCTACTTCCGTATCGGTCATGATGTGCCTTCTGAGCATCTGCGCGTAATGGGTTAGGAGCAGATGGACTCCGGGATCAAGGCGAGGTTGGAGATCGGCATTGACCGTCTCCACGGCTCGACAGACGACACCGTAGTCAACGGCGATGAAATCCGGGTGAGTCGGATCATCACCATTTGGCGTCAGATAAAGCGCCAGGAGTTCGTATCCAGGCCACTCTCTTTGGACCGCGTCGTAGTAACGCTGCAACTGGCCGGAGTGTTCGCCCGTATCGATCTTGTTCTCAATCAATAGCACAAAGCGCTGGCGCTCGTCAAGCAGCAGGATGTCAATGTTGTGCCATTCGCGCCGGACATCAACTGCCTTGAAGTCCCAGCCGTGGAAGTCATCAGGAGCGACTTCCTGCAAGAACCGCTTCAAGAGGGCGTCGGCCAGGCCATGGTTCTGATTAGGGTTCAACAGAAAAGCCAAGAAGTCCGAGTGGCGGAGTTCGTGCCGGACGACGCCGATGGCCTCGAACAGATTGAACTGCGCGAGGATGCCTTCCAGACGTTCCAGTTCCGGGTTCCGGTCGGCGAAAGCATGGAGGGCGCGGAGGTCGCTCTCTGTGCTTGGGGGTGGGAGCGGCATGGCGTCGGGCATGGCCGCTCCTAGAACTGCCGGAGGAAGCGGAGGTCGTTTTCGGCGAAGAGGCGGATGTCGTCAATGCCGTACTTCGCCATCGGCATCCGGTCCACGCCCAGGCCCCAGGCGAAGCCGGAGTAGCGCTCCGGGTCTATGCCCATGCTGGTCAGGATGTTGGGGTGGACCATGCCCGCGCCGCCCAGTTCCAGCCAGCCGCTGCCCCACTGGATCGCCACCTCCACGCCCGGCTCGACGAACGGGAAGAAGTCGGGCCGGAAGCGGACCCTGACATCACCGAAGAGCAGGCGGACGAAGTGGGCGAAGGTGCCCTTCAGGTCGGCCAGGGTCAGGCCCTCGTCCACGGCGACCAGGTCCACCTGATGGAAGGTGTGTGAGTGAGTGGCGTCCAGCGCCTCGTAGCGATAACACTTGCCGATGGTGGCGGCGCGGATGGGCGGCTTTTGGCGCTCCATGACGTGCGCCTGGAAGGCGGTGGTCTGGGTGCGGAGCAGTTTGCAGTCGTCAATGTAGAACGACATCTGCTCGTCGAACGCGGGGTGGTCGGGCGGGTAGTTCAGCGTCTCGAAGTTGTAATAATAATCTTCGATGTCCGGGTACTCGTCGAACGAGTACCCCATGCTGATGAGGGCGTCTTTTACCGCCTGCATCTGGCGCGTCAGCGGGTGCAGCCCGCCCAGGCGCTGCGGGGTGCCGGGCAGGGTCACGTCCACTGCGTCGGCGGCAAGTCGCGCCGCGCGCTCGCCGGCGGCCAGCGCCGCCCGCCTCTCGGCCATGAGCGATGTCAGCGCGTCCTTGCGGGCGTTGACGGCCTGGCCGTAGATGGGCCGTTCCTCAGCCGGCAGCGAGCCGACGAGGCGCAGCAGGCCGGTCAGCCGGCCGCTCTTGCGGCCCAGGTATTCGGTTTCGACCGCGTCCAGTTCCGCGAGGGAGGCCGCCGCCCGCGCGGCGGCGCTTGCTTCCTCGGCAGTCTGGGCCAGTTGCTCCTGCGGCGTCATCGTCTCAGGCGGCGCTCAGGCTGTGGGTCGGGGCCGGCGTGGCGATGTTGAGCGAGGCCAGCAGGGCGTTGAACGCGGCGTTGTCGCTGATCGCCATCTCCGACAGCACCTTGCGGTCCAGCGTGACGCCGCTGGCGGCGAGGGCGGCGATGAAGCGGCTGTACTGGACGCCCTGGGCGCGGCAGGCGGCGTTGATGCGGGCGATCCAGAGCTTGCGGAACTCGCGCTTCTTGGCGCGGCGGTCCCGGAAGGCGTACTGCCCGGACTTCATCACCTGCTCGTTGGCGCTCTTGTACAGGCGGGACTTGCCGCCCCAGTAGCCGGAGGCCTCTTTCAGAATCTTGTGGTGGCGCTTGTGGCGCATCACGCCGCGCTTGACACGGGCCATGGTCTCAATGTCTCCTTTTGTCGGACCCCTCCGGCTCGCCGAGGCTCGCCACCTCCCCCTGTGGGAGAGGAGAGGAGGTCATGGTCGCTTACAGCCCTTCCAATTTCCCTCTCCGGGACGGGGAGGGTGGCGGGGCTTGCCCCGCCGGGAGGGGTTCTTAATGCGGCAGGCCGTTGGGCAGCATCCGGCGCACGGCCTTCTTCTTGCCCTTGTACAGCTCGATCTGCGAGGTCAGCGTCCGCAGGTTGGACGGGCTTTTGTGGATGTTCAAATGGTTGTGGTGCGCGTGGGCGTGCAGCAGCTTGCCCGTCCCGGTCTGCTTGAAGCGCTTGGCGGCGGTTTTGCGCGTCTTGATCTTCGGCATGGTCGTTCTCCTAAAACTCCGTGCAGGACACAGAAATGAACCCGGACACGTTCCGAGCGAACGCGCCGGGTTCAGGGCAGGTTCGTCAATTCTTCTCAGGCGGCGGGCGGCGGGCCGGGATTGGCCGGCCGGGGCGCGGACGCCGGTTTCGGCGCGGGGGCCGGCTTGGGCGCGGCGGCGGCCTTGAGCGGGCTGAGGATCATGGTCATCATGCGCCCCTCAAAGGCCGGCGGCTTCTCCACCTGGCCCACCTGGTTGGTCATCTGGACGATCTTCTCAAGCTGCTGGCGGCCGAACTCCGGGTGGGTGATCTGGCGGCCCTTGAATCGGACCGTCACCTTGACCTTGTCGCCGTCCTCCAAGAACTTGATGGCGTTGCGCACCTTGACCTCAAAGTCATGCTCCTCGATGTTGGGGAACATCTGGATGCCCTTGAGCTCGCTCTGCTTGTGCTTCTTGGCCGCGTCCTTTTCTTTCTTGGCCTGGTCGTATTTGAACTTGCCGTAGTCCATGATCCGGCAGACCGGCGGCTGGGCCTGCGGCGCGACCTCGATCAAGTCAATGCCGCGTCCGCGCGCGATGGCGAGCGCGTCACGCGGGGTCATGAGGCCCAACTGCGCGCCGTCCTCGTCAATGACGCGGATTTCGCGGTGGCGAATGCGCTCGTTCATGTTGACACGCGGCTCGCGCGTGTCCCTGCGAAAGTCCCTGTTGTTTATAAACCCCTCCGAAAGAAGATGCCCGGCTTACTCCCTGTGACAAAAATCCGAGTGCTATTGTAGCAGAACAGCCCGGCACTTGTCAAGGTTCCCGCAGAAAAAATGGCTTAGGAACCCCTTCCGTTTCTTCCTTCAGGCGGGCGAGGAAATCGTCCAGCGGCATCGCGCCCAGGTCGGTGCCGCCGCGCTGGCGGACGGAGACGGCCCCGGCGGCGGCGTCGCGGTCGCCGACGACCAGCATATAGGGGACCTTCTGCACCGACGCCTCGGCGATCTTCTTGCCGACTTTTTCGTTGCGCCCGTCCACGTCCGCCCGGAAGCCCGCCTCGCGCAGTCCGGCGGCCACGCCGTCGGCATATTCTTTGTGTCGGTCGGCGATGGGCAGGACGAGCGCCTGCACGGGGGCCAGCCAGGTCGGGAACGCGCCCGCGTAGTGCTCGATGAGGACCCCCAGGAAGCGTTCGGTCGAGCCAGTGACGGCCCGGTGGAGGACGACGGGCGTGTGCGGCTGGCTATCCTCACCGATGTATTGGCAGCCGAGGCGCTGCGGCTGGATGAAGTCCACCTGAATGGTGGAAATCTGCCACTCGCGCCCCAGCACATCGCGGGTCAAAAAGTCGGCCTTGGGGCCGTAGAAGGCCGCCTCGCCCGCCGCCTCAAAATACTGCACGTTATTCGCTTCCAGGGCGTTACGCAGCGCCTGTGTCGCCAGAACCCAACGCTCATCGTCCTTGACAAACTTGCTGTCCGGGTTCTCGTCGCGCAGTGACAGGCGAACGCGATAGTCCTCAAAGCCATACCGCTGCAGCACCTCCCGGATCAGGCGCAGGGCCAGGGTGAACTCGCCCTCGATCTGATCGGGGGTGCAGAAGATGTGGCAGTCGTCCTGCGTGAGCGAGCGCACACGGGTCAGGCCGTTCAACTCGCCACTCTTCTCGTAGCGGTACAGCGTGGCGAACTCGGCGTAGCGCAACGGCAGGTCGCGGTACGAGTGCAGCCCCGCGTTGAACAGCGTCATGTGCGACGGGCAGTTCATGGGCTTCAATCGGAACGTCGGCCCGTCGGGATCAACCAGCGGCGGGAACATGGCATCTAAGTAGTTGTCGTAGTGGCCTGACTTCTTGTAAAGCTCCTCCTTGACCAGATGCCCCGTCCAGACGTGCTGATAGCCGTAGCGCGTCTGCACGTCGCGCACGTAAGACTCCATCGTGTGCCGGACGATCTCGCCTTTGGGAAGAAATAGGGGGATACCGCTGCCGATGTCGTCACTGAAGACAAACAGGCCCAGTTGCCGTCCGAGGACGCGGTGGTCGCGCTTCTTCGCCTCCTCCAGCCGGGCGTAGTACTCTTCCAGCTCCTGCGGCGTGTCAAAGAGGACGCCGTAGATGCGCTGCAACTGGGGGCGCCGCTCGTCGCCGCGCCAGTACGCGCCGGCGACCCGGTCCAGCTTGAAGACGCCGATCTGCCCCGTGCCGGCGACGTGCGGCCCCCGGCACAGGTCGGTGAACGGCCCCTGCGTGTAGAACGAAATCGTCTCGCCTTCGGGCAGGTCGTTGATGAGCTCCACCTTGTACGACTGCCCGTGCTCGCGCTCCCAGGTCAGGGCCTCTTCGCGTGGCTTCTCGGAGCGGGTCAGCGGCAGATTCTCGCCCTGGATGCGGCGCATCCGGGCCTCGATGTCGGCCAGGTCGTCGGGCGTCAGCGTTCGGGGCAGGTCGAAGTCGTAGTAGAACCCGTCCTCAATCGGCGGGCCGATGGCCAGCTGGGCGTCGGGAAAGATCTCCAGCACGGCCTGCGCCATGACGTGGGCGGCGGTGTGGCGCTTCTTCCAGAGCTCGCTCACGTCCGCGGCGGCGTGGTCGGGGTAGTCGGGCACGATGACGGTTCTCCACACAAAAGAGTGCGTTATTATAGCCGGGCGGGCGGGGCTTTGTCAAACACACTCAGCCGGCACGGGCGAGGGCGAAGGGGCCGGCGAGGCCGAGGGTGTGATGCAGGGCGGCGCTGACGGTGATCGCCATCCCCGGCAGGTTGGTCGTGATCGCCAGAAACAGCAGGCCGCCGAGCGCCTCCCCCAAATGGAACCGATCCGAGAGAACATCCGTCGTATCGGAGAGCTTGACGCCGGCGAGCCAGACGAGGCTGCGGCTAGGGCGAACACGAGCAGCAGGACGGGCAGGGACCAGTGGGCCGAGCGGGATTCTTTCTTCGGCGGCGGGCAGGGCGTTCGTCCCATTGTACCTGCCTCTGGTTGAAAAGGCATCGCCGGTATGGTAAGATGTCTGCGGCCTCCGGGCATCAGGGAAGGGAGCGGCTGGGTTTGATCAAAGGGCAGTGGAGAAGGGGCGCGGGATGGGGAGCGGCGGCGCTGGCGCTGCTCGCCGGAGCAGTGCGCGGGGACGCGGCGCAGCCCTACGCGGCGCAGACGGGATATGCGCTGCATCTGATCGAGGGGACGCGCTACGCCGAGGCGGCGGACGCGGCTCAGGGGCTGGTGAACGACGCGCCCAATGCCGCGCCCTCGTACCAGGTACGGGGGACGCTGGCGCTGTATGTCGGCGACGTGGCCCGCGCGCAGCGTGATTTTCAGATCGCCGCCACCCACGCACCGTCCGAGCCGGCGACCGAGTACGGGCTGGGCCTGTGCGCCCTCTTCGGCCGGCGCTGGGACGAGGCGCGCGCAGACTTCGAGGCGGCACGGAAGGCGCCGGGTCTGACGCCGGCACAAGTCGTGGACGCGGACACGGCGCGGGCCTACGCGGAATACCTGCGCGGCAACCGGGCCGAGGCGCGAACCCTGGCGACGCCGGCCGGGGATGACCCGGTGCGGCAGGAAACGCTGGCGATGATCGCCGCCCAGGACCGCCCGGACGAAGGGTCGGCATTGCTGAAGACGTTTCTGGGGACGCCCTCCGGCGCGCCGCGCGTGCGCGAGGACGAGGGGGTACGGGGTCTGTTTGAGCCGAGCGCGGCCGTGGAGCCGTCCGTGACCGAGCGGCCCTTGCAGCGGCTTTACGCGACGCGGCTGGCGGAGCGCATGGAGGACGCGGAGCGCGGGCAGGGCCGAACGCAGACCCTGTCCGGTACGGTCACGCTGACGGCCCGGACGATCGGACTGGACGGGACGGCCGTGGTCACTTTTTCCGTGGATGGCCAGGTTGCGGCCATCGTGAACAGTACGCCGTATGTCTGTGCCTGGGATACGACTCAGGCCGTCAACGGCAGGCATACGATCCAGATCGAGGCGGACGACGCGCACGGGCGGGCGCTGACCACCGAGACGCGGACGGTGCGGGTGCGGAACGCGCGCTCCCGGTCGGTGGACGACGGGCACGGCGGTCTGACGGACGCGGATTATGCCGACGTGCAGGGGCGGCTCTGGGCACTGCTGCGGCTACGCCCGGCACGCAAGGCGGCGGAATGGGCGCTGGCCGAGCGGCTGGCCGCGCAGGGGGACGAGGCAGGGGCCGACGCGCACCGGCTGGTCACCGCCGCGCTGGACCCGGACTACAAAGGCGGACGGCACGTGGCCCGCCTGCTGCTGGGCGGGGCGGCGCGGCGGATCGCGCTTGTGCCCAAGCCCATTCCTCTCGCATCAGCCCCGCCGCTCGGGCTGTGGCGGGGCGACCCGGCGCGGCGGGAGGTGGCGCTGACGTTTGATGACGGGCCGAATCCGCAGAAGACGCCCGCCCTGCTGGACGCGCTGGATAAGGCACATGTCCTGGCGACCTTTTTCGTGGTCGGCGCGCGGGCGGAGGCCGCGCCGGACCTGCTGCGGCGCATGGCGCAGCGGGGCGACGACGTGGAGAACCATTCGTACACGCACCCCGACTTGGACCAGGCCGAGCCGGTCGTGGTGGAGGAGGAGCTGCTGCGAGCGAACGTGGTGATCCAGGCGCTGACAGGGCGCATGCCACGCTTCTTCCGCCCGCCGGGCGGCGACGGCGGGCCGTCAGTGCTCAAGCTGGCGCAGGCGTATGGGCTTACCGGGGCGTTCTGGACCCTGGATGCCCTCCATTACGAAGAGGCGGCCGCGTCGGACGCCCTCGTCCACTACGTAGCAAGCCACGTTCAGCCAGGCAGCATCGTTTTGATGCACAACGGGCCGGACGCGACGATCAAGGCCATTCCTCAATTGGCCGCCGCGCTGCGGGCGCAGGGATACCAGATCGTGACGCTGGCGCAGATGGCCCGCGGCGGCGTCCCCGCGCAGGCCCCGCCGGGGGCGAAGCCGGGGAAGGAATAGGGCGAACACAGGGTTCGCCCCTACCCGGCCTTCAGCGCGGGACTTCCAGGCCGTCCAGGATGCTCTCGATGACACGGTCGGCGCTGATGCCCTCGATCTCGGCCTCCGGGCGCAGGAGCAGGCGGTGGCGCAGGGTGGCCGGGGCGATGGCCTTGATGTCGTCGGGAATGAGAAAATCGCGCCCGCGCATGGCGGCCAGCGCCTTGCCCACTTGCAGGAGCGCGATGGCGGCGCGCGGGCTGGCCCCCAGCACGACCTGCCGGTGCTCGCGGGTGGCGGCGGCCAGGCGGGCGATGTACTGGAACATGGCGTCCTCGACGCGCACCTTCGTGATCTCGGCGCGGCAACGCTGTATCGTCGGCACATCGGCGGCGGCCCGGACCCCGGCCGCCGCCAGGTCATTGGCGTCGAAGCCGTCGTGGTAGCGGCGCAGCACGGTCTCCTCGGCCTGCGGGCCGGGGTACCCGACCAGCAGCTTGAGCAGGAAACGGTCCAATTGGGCCTCCGGCAGCGGGTAGGTGCCCTCGAACTCGATAGGATTCTGCGTGGCGAAGACCATGAAGATGTCGCTGAGGTCGTAGGGGTCGCCGTCAATGGTGACGCGGTGCTCCTGCATGGCTTCCAGCAGTGCGGCTTGCGTCTTGGGCGGCGTCCGATTGATCTCGTCGGCCAGCAGCAGGCCGGTGAAGAGGGGGCCGGGGCGAAAGACGAACTCGCCCGCCCGCTGGTCGAAGATGCGTGTGCCGGTGATGTCCGAGGGCATCAGATCCGGGGTGAACTGAATGCGCTTGAAGTCGGCGGAGACGGCCTGGGCGAGCGCGCGCACGAGCAGGGTCTTGGCCGTGCCGGGGACGCCTTCCAGCAGGACGTGGCCGGCGGCGAACAGGCCGGCGAGCGCGTTCTCGATGGTCTCCTCCTGGCCGACGACCGCCTTATGCACCTCGGCGGTGATGGCCTCGGCCACGCGCTGCACCTCGCCCCCGCCGCGCATCTGGTAGGCGGGCGTAGTGGCCGTCTCGGCCATGGCCGGCGGCGGCGTGTAGAAGTTGACCGACTGACGCTGGCCCATCGGCCCCACGGCCCCCAATTCTGGCGGGGCAGGAGAGGCTCCCGCCGTTTCCCCTCTGGCTCCCCCAGCATTGGGGGCGGGGGGGGCGCTTTCCGCCAACGGATTCGGCATGATCTTTGTCTGCGTGATGTCGTCTTCTGCTTCAGGCAATGCCCATGTCCTTTCTGACGCGCTCCATGCGGCGCACGAGGTCCAACAGTTCGGCCTCGGTGATGCGGCCCGTGTCCAGGCGCTCCTCGCAGGCGGCGAGCAGGCGGCGCAGGCGCTCACGGTCGGTCTGGCCGCGCCGCGAGGCGGTCTCGGCCAGCTGCTCCAGGCTCACGTCGGGCGCGAGGGCGAGGCGGCCGCACAGGTCGCGCAGGAAAGCCCGGTACAGGGTTTCTAAGGCGGTCGTGGACGCCTGGGCGCGCTGGTACAGCCCCGCCAGCGACGTGACGTACTCCCCGGACGTGCGGCGGACACCGCGCAGCAGCGGGATCGGCGCGCCGAACCGGATGGCGAGCACGCCGACCAGGACGACGGCGGCCAAACCCAATTGAATCAGTGCCAGCTGCAGCGGCCAGCCCAGTGCGCCCCAGACGGACGCGCCCGCGGCCAAGGCGGCGTCGCCGTGATGATACTCGTCGAACAGCACGGTCGCGCCGGGGGCGGCGTAGTGGGCGAGCAGGTTGGCGACGAAGCGGGCGTTCTCGGAGCGCCCGAAGTTGTCGTTGGCGGCGAACCCGCCGTCGGCGACGATGAACAGATGGCCCTTACCCTGCGCCCGCGTCACGACCAGCGGGCCGGCGCTGTCGCCGAACAGGGCCACGCCGGTGGGCGTGGCCTGGCGGACGCGGGCCGGGGCGTCGCTGTGCAGGCTGAGGATGCCCTGCGCGTCCTGCGTCGGCTGCTGCGGGGCGAACTCGGTGCGCCCGTTCGGGCGCTGCATGAGGTCCGTGAAGACGCCCAGGCTGTCGGCGAAGGTGTCCGGGCCACCCGTGTTGCCGTTCGCGTGGCCGCTGACGAGGCGCGAGGTCAGCAGCAGGGCGGTGTGCCCCTGCGCGACCCAATTTTGCAGCGCGGGAGCATCGGCGGCGGCCAGCGCGGTCGGGTCGCTCTCGGCCTGCGCCTGCCCGCCGGTCAGGGTCGCGGAGGCGTCGGCCACCTCCGGGTCAATCACCATCAGGAAATCGGCATGGGAGCCGTCCAGCGCGCTCCACGGCTGCCGCCAGACCTTCGCCCTGTACCCCACCCTGCCCGTCCAGTCGAAGACGCCCTTGCTGCCGGTCGCTCGGTCGTTGTAGATGCTGGGGTCGGGCGGATTTTCCGCCCCGACCTGGCGCGACGTGTTCCGGTCGTGCCCGCCCAGCAGCAGGCCGCCCACGATAAAGACCAGAATCAGGATGACGATGGCAATGATGTCGCGGTTGAAGCGCATATCCTAATTTGTCGGCAGGGACAAAGTGGGAGACTGAGTTAGGTTGAGGTGGTCCTCAATGCACTTTCCAAGTAGCTGATAACGTTTTGAGCGATCTTTAGCAACTGGTCAAACGTTATCACCTCGATTCGATGTAAGTGCCCATTGAACCTCCGCAAAGCCCGCCGTTGTTGCTCATCATTATCACGCCCAATAATCACCTTTGCTCGAATCTTACAGGTGTCCTCGCCGTCCTTCACCAAGATTGTATTTCTATCAGCTTCAAGTTCTTCAATGTAGTTCTCTACCTGACCGACAGCCTTTGATAATTCAGCCCCAGCGTAATAGGTGCCATGAGAAGTATCTTTGTTGAATAAGATTCTGCCATCAAGGGGTGTTTTTATTTCAATAAGCTCAATATAATCGTCCGTTGTTCTCCTGACAACAAAGTCTTGCTGCCCATCCCTTGTCCATTTCCGTCGGTCGAGAAGTTCACTGTATTCACTTCCAAACATCCACGGGTTTTCGGCCAGTAACTCCTGAAACTGTGCTTCGCTAGTATCGCACCCTGCATTAACGAGATTCTGTAGATCCTTTACGGCAGTTTTGTACGTCACTAAGTTGAGGGCAGCGGCAGCCTCGGCGAACAGTTGAGGATCGTTCGAGGCCCGCTCCAACAACACCCGGAATAAGCCAGTATCTTGCATAGCTCGCTTTAACACGTCAGCGAGTATGTCATACTTGCCGGTTGCAGATACACTTTCTAGAAGCTGTTGTAAAGCCCTGCCATCTGTACTCTCCGCCGGCACTGTTACAACAACGTAATTTGAAGGAGTGCTCGGTACAGAACCTCCGCGTACTGCTATCAGAAAATCAAGCAGTTTTTGTATCTCATCCTCGCCTTCACTTGATAAGGTTATGGTATGTTCCTGATCCCCGAACATCTCGCCTTTGTTCTTGCGCAGGGTTTTCAAAGTGACCGAGTCATGATGCTTTTCGCCGGTATGACGGTTTCGGATGACAGTATGTTTTGCTTCCTTACGCACTCGAATGCTATCCCTGAGTGTTACTGTTCGAAGTTCGTCCAAATCAGGAAACCTGTCCTGGTCCATTGCCGCCGTATGCACTACAATGGGGCCGCTAGGCTGTTGACTCGCTTCGCCTGATTCCATTGACAGATCATCTTGTGGATTATTGGATACCATTCTCACTCACCTTTTCAGGATGCAATGGGAGTTGGAGACACGGCCAGCGGGGCAGCTTGCAGGGCTTGGTATTGGGCGACGGCGCGGGAGTACTCGGACAGGCCAGCGGGGGCGAGGCCGTACCAGAGGCGGTCGAAGTCACGGGTGAGCGGCATCATGGCCTGGTACACGTCATCGCGGCCCGCCGCGCGGAGGGCGCGCAGGTACTCCCAGTTGGTCTTGGAACGGTCGAAGCGCAGCACGCCGCCTGTGTCCAACGCGACCAGGGTGGCGATGTAGACCAGGCGGAAGGCGCGGCGGTAGTCACCCCCCTGGGCCTGGCGCTCGGCGAGGGCGAACAGGCTGCCCGTGTCGCGCGCCTCCACCAAGGCGGCCTCGGCCTCATCCAGCAACGGGATGGAACGCGCGCGGGCCTGGCGGCGCGAGAGGGCCTGCACGAGCACGGCGACCAGCACGGCGACCGCGCCCGCGGCCAGCAGAATCAGCAGGCCCTTGATGAAGCCGGGGCTAACGGTGGGCGCGTTGATGTTCGGAGTATTGGGCGCGTGCGGCCATTGGATTTTCTGGAGCTGCTGGTCCAGCCAGTGAGCAATGCGTTCGGACAGCGGGGGCGGCGGGAAGGGGTCGCTGCCGTACTCCGGGCGATCCAGGATGGCATGGGCGGTCTGCACGGGGTCAGGCGCCCCCCCGCCCCCAATTCTGGGGGAGCCGGAGGGGGAGAGGCTGGCGCGCAGGGTGGCGATCTGCTGCTCCAGCGCCTTCATCTTCGGGATGTCGCGCTTGCGGTCGGCGTCGGTCAGGGCTTGCAGCAGCAGGCCGTTGCGGACGGGCTGTGCGGGGCCGCCGGGCGGGCCGACGCTGCGGATCGGCAGCAGCACCCGGCGGGCGACGAACGGCGGGGGCGGGCCGCTGGGAATCTCGTGCGCCTCCAGGGCCGGGATGCGATCCGCCAGCGACGCCTGCACCTGGGCCAGCGCGTGGTCGTACTGCGGCACCGTCGCCGCCGGGAGGCGTGCGGTGAGCAGCAGACACAGAAGCAGGGCCGGTAGGAGGGGGAGTCTCATCGGGGCACACTTCCTGCGCCGGACGGCGGCAGCGCGACGGGGGGAGATGCCGGGGGCAGGTAGCCGCCCAGCGCGGACAGCGGCGGGTAGCGCAGGCCGCGCGCCAGCAGTTCGATGTCGAAGGCCTCCTTGCGCACACGCAGGTCGTAGTAGAGCACGGTCAGCACGCAGAACACGAAGGGGGTCAGGACGAGATTGGACAGGCCCTGGCTGATGTCGGCGACGATGCGGCGCTGCTCGCTCAGGGCCGTCACGGCGCTGCCGCCGCCGAACAGGATGTCCGAGCCGGGCGTGACGTTCAGCATCACGTCGAAGGCATACACCAGGGGCAGTTGGATGCCCAGCGCGACGATGGCCGCGACCAGTTCCAGCAGGATCAGGCTGCCGAAGACGCGCCCGCCGTGGCCGGAGACGAGCCGGTTGGAGCGGCCCGTCGCCCGGCCAAAGTTCTTATCTTCCAGCGCAAAGGCATGGGCCGTGAAGACCAGCAGCGTCAGCGGGATCAAGGTGCCGACGTAGCAGAGGAGAAGGCCCAGCGCCATCAGGACGGCGTACAGCAGCAGGGTGAGGATCAGGGGTGCGAGGCGGCGCAGGGGGACGCGGTAAAACGCCCAGAGGCGCTGCGGCTCGCCCAGGTAGCACGCGCTCGTGGCCCCGGCGAGCGCGACGAACTCCACCGCCGCCGCCAGGGGGTACAGGGGCACGAACAGCACGGGGCCGCTGAAGAACGGCCCCCACTGTGGGAGCGCCTGGCCCGGTGCCAGGCCGCCGAAGTTCGCGGCGATCCAGCCTGCCAGGCTCGGCTCCTGCGGAAAGCGCAGGGCGAACAGGGGCGCGAGGACGTGCAGGGGGACGACGACAATGGCGGTGACCAGCAGGAGCAGCGGGAAATTCTTCTTGTACAGGTCGAACGCCTCGTCGAAGATGTCACCCAGGGCCATCGGGCGGAAGCGCTGCACGGTCGTCGGTCTCCTGAACGCCCAGGACGGGGTCGCCGCAGGCGTCAGCCCCCCTTGGCGACTTTGACGAGGGAGGGGCGGATCACGCGCCCGTTCAGGGTGTAGCCCTTGCGCAGCTCGGCGGTGACGGTCTCATCGGGCTGGTCGCTCTCCTCGTCGAGCATGACCGCCTCATGGACGGCGGCGTCGAACTTCTCGCCGACCGCCGGGATCGGCTCGACGCCCTGGCGCGCGAGGGTGTCCACGAGCTTGCGGTACATGGCCTCGACGCCGCCGATGAGCTTCTCGTAGCTCTCGGTATTCTTGGCGTGCGCGATGGCGAGGTCGAAGTCGTCCAGGGACGGCAGAATCTGCTGGAGCAGCTTCTCGTTGCCCTCCTGGATGCGGCGGCGGATGTCGTCGTCGGTGCGCCGTTTGTAGTTCTGGAACTCAGCCAGGGTCCGCAGGTACTTGTCGTTGGCCTCCTTGAGCTGCGCCTGGAGGGCCTCGGCCTCGGCGTTGCTGACCACTACCGGGACACTGCTGACCTGCGCCGGGGCGGCGTTCGGCGTTTCCTCCGGGGCCGCCGGGGCGGGGATCGCGCTGATGGCGGCGAAGGCGTCGGCGGGGGCGTCCAGATCAATGGGCTGGCGGTCGCCCCGCTCGTCCTCGAGGTCGTCGGCGACCAGGGGAATGGCATCGGCGGCCTCAAAGGAGACCAGCTTCGGGTCCTGGCCGTCGTCATCGTTGATGGTGATTCGTCGGGTATTGTCAGCCATAAGAGTAAAGTGCTCGCTCCTTAGAAAGTGTCGGTCCAGAGTTCGGGACAGCGGGAAATGAGTGGCGCAACTGTGTAGCACACGGTTCGCCGTCCTCGGTCTCTTTCCCTGCCTGCAATTATACCCGTTTTGACGGCCCGAAAAGCAGCGGCCGCCGCGTGGGGGAGGCGGACGGAAGCCTGGCACTCCGAAATTTTTCCCGGCGGGCCTTGACAAAAACCGGGGTTTGGGATATACTTGTTCTCGTTCCGGCCACTGACGATCCTTAAGCCTTCCTACTCCAATCGGTAGAGAGAATGCGCTTAGGACGCATAAAGTGTGGGTTCGAGTCCCACGGAAGGCACTTGATCCTCCGCAAGCGCCATGTCCCACCCTGCGGGAGTAGTTCAGTGGTAGAACGCTTCCTTGCCAAGGAAGAGGTCGCGGGTTCGATGCCCGTCTCCCGCTTCTGAGATAAAAGGCCAGCCTCACATGAGGCTGGCCTTTTCTTTGTTTCCGAAATCATCTGTTTTAGGTGATATTGATACAGCACCTTCATTTTCCTCTAAACGTGAATTTGCAGTCCAAAAAAGGACTGGAATATTTTTTTAGAGCCATGAAATACTGTTGACATAGTTTGCAATATTGCTGTATAATGCTGCACAGACACATATTAGCTGAGGAGGACATGATGGTTAGCACCTTTCAGGAAGAAAATATTATTTCTCATGAGAAATATGAAGATTTGGTTAGAGCAGCGCAAGAGGAGGCGGCATCTACCTATAGCCAAGCCATTCCTGCCCTGCTATACCGGCAGGGCGGGCGGCAGTTCATTGTGACAAGTTTTCCGCTGCCACTGTTGGTGGACAGGGTTAAACTTGATACTATGAAAAAAGGTGATGATCCCGATGAACATATCAATCGCCCCCTTATGCCAGATCATGTGAGAGCGATAACAGAGTACTTAGCCAACCAACCTGAATACATTCTGCCGGGTATCACCTTGAGCATCCGTAAGCCTCTCAAATGTCATGTACTAAGGGGCTTCTATGCTGTTCAGCTAGCTCAAGTGATACTACCACTTGGCATTGTGTTTGATGTCACCGATGGTCAGCACCGCATCAAAGCTTTGGAAGAAGCACTGCGGCAAAAACGCGAATTAGCTGAGGATGGTATTGCAGTTACCATTGTTCCTGAAGTTGAGATTGAGAAAATTCACCAAGATTTCGTCGACTGTGCCCAAGTGAAGCCTA
Source organism: Armatimonadota bacterium (assembly GCA_019239955.1). Taxonomy (GTDB): domain Bacteria; phylum Armatimonadota; class Armatimonadia; order Armatimonadales; family Capsulimonadaceae; genus JAFAZD01. The sequence continues at coordinate 17,957 of JAFAZD010000045.1, forward strand.
TTCCTGCCGCTCTACTAACTGTATTCAATCTGCGTGATCCCCTTGCCCGTCTTGCGCGGACAGTTGTAGAGCGTGTTCCCGTATTCACTGGCCGCATCGAAAAAACCGGCACTACGGTAGGCAAGAACAGCATCAACTTGTTTACAATGAACCAAATACGCGCAGGTGTTGCTGAACTGCTTACAGGAGACTCAATGATGGCTAAAGCGCAACTCAAAAAAGCCGTGGAGGAGCGGCTAAAGGATGAACCTACCATCAATTACCATCAGCAGAGCATTCTTCGCTTTTATGACCTATTCACAGAAGCAAATCCTGAGTGGAGAAGGCTTGCTTCCTTGAAAGCTGATCCTGCAAAAGACATGGTCGATGCATCTGATTTGCGCCAGAAGTACATTCACTTTACAGCTACCGGATTACAGATCATTGGCCGCGCTGGCTACAGCATCATGAAACTAGCCGAGGGTAAACAAGGCGACTTTGTTACTGCTCTTGGTAAACTCAACTGGTCCCGCAACAATGAGTTCTGGCAAGGGAACGTCATTCAAACGAGCGGTAAGATCGTCACCCAACGAGCTCCCGTAGAAATCGCTATTGCGAAAGTCAAGCAACAGCTTGGTTTGGAATTGACAGAGCGTGATCGGCATCGTCTTGAGGAGGCCAAACATGGGGTGATAGAGACAGAGGAAGAGTTCACGGAGCTGTAGGAGTAAATCGTGGAGGAAGAGGACTGGACCTCCTCTTCCTCCTTATTTGGAGGCCATTGGAATGAACCCCACAGACAGTATACCTCGTGCATCGCAAACAACAACCTTCGGATATGGCAACGACCTATTCCTGAAAGAAGATGATTCTTGTTGTTACTGCGGCAATGCGCTTACGACTGAACTCGAAGCGATCAATCAAAGTTGTCTCGCTTGTATGGCTGAGAATGAGCGTGAGGCCAAACTGAATGCGATAGATGAATTGACATCAGCCTGTCGTGCAGTATTACACCTCACTGATATTGTTGCTGAGGATATACGCCCAAGCTATCGATCTGCATGGGACAAAGCTGCCCATAAACTTTGTTCCACGCTCAATACAATTCAGTGCCTGTAAAGCAAACCATATTAAGAGCACACTTGAAGTTTTGAACAGGCCAGCCTCGGCTTGGGGCCGGCCTGTCGTTCGTCAGGGGGAGGCGTTCTCGCCGTCGAACAGCCGTTCGTCCATCTCCATCTGATCCAGCACGCGCTCTGGGGCCACGTCCTGCGCCAGTTCCAACAGCTCCGGATCCAGCCCCTCGGCGATGTCCAGCCGCAGGGCGATGGCGGACACAAGCCGGATGAGGCGCGTCACCTCATGCTCGGCCAGCAGGCTGACCTGTAGGTCCAGGTCCGCGCGCTTGTCCGCCATGGCCGCCATGCGGTTCTGGCTGATCAGCACGAACGTGGACAGGAAGATCGCCTCCACGGAGGCGACCATGGCAAGCACCACGAAGGTCGGGTCGAAGCGGCGGACACCGGGAATCCAGCCCAGGTTCACGACGATCCACAGGCCGTAGATGACCAGGTGCAGATAGACGAAGCGCATGGAGCCGGTGAAGCGGGTGATGCCATCGGCGAGGCGGTCCTGGAAATTCTTCTCCCGCTCGTCCTTCTGGCGGCGCGCCAGCAGCGCGTGGATGTTGCGCTCGATGACGTGGGCGAGGCCAGGGGAGTAGCGGTTGACGGGGGGCGGCGTATCGGGGTTCATGGCGACATCTTCTACCCGCATCGGCCCGCCGCGAAACCCTTGACAACGGCCGCCCTTCGGCGTCATCATAAAGGGCATGGCAGTGACGACTCCTGCGCCGCGCGCACCGCGTACCGTGTCCTACATCTGGCTGCTGCCGGCGCTGCTGCTGTGCTGCGCCTACGGCCTGCTGGGGCTGACCTTCGCCGAGCACCTGTCGCACATGGAGATCATGGAGCGGTGCGTGCTGGTCAGCCCCAACCTGGCGCGCATCTGGAGCGTCGCCCACATCGAGATCGGGCTGGCGTACTTCGGCGTGTTTGGGGGCATGGCCTACTACCTGTTTCGGGCGGCCAAGGTGGACCCGACGCACCTGACCGACCTCGGGCTGGGGTTCGCGTACCTGCTCTTCTCGTTCCTGCTGGACTTCACCTGCGTCCGCTATTTCACCCCGTTCGTCGCGCTGCTCATCGGTGATGCCATCGTGATGACGTTCACCCTGCTGGTCTCCCAGCAGCTCTGGTTCCAGCGGCTGCTGGGCATCTTCGTGCCCCTGGTCTTCTTCACCTGCGCCTTCGGGCACTTCATGGAAGGGCTGACGTACTGGAAGCTGACCTACCCGGTCAACGTTCCCTGGACGATGGTGACGGCCGACATCGGATTCGCCATCCTGGTCAACGCGGCGCGGTTCCCGGCGTTCATCCGGGGGCAGGACATCGTCAACGAATTGGAAAGCGCGAAGGCGGAGGCGCGGGCGCGGCACCTGTTCCTGCGCGACGTGCTGCTGTCGGTGACGGAGGGCCATCTGCACTTCTGCGAGACTCAGGTGGACCTGCCAACCCCACTGCCGGACTCCTCGCCGCTCCTGCCGCTGCAGCGCGACACACTGCGCGGCATCCGGCGGGCGGCGACGGAGGCGGCCGAGGCCGCCGGATTCTCCCCGCAGGAGGTCCATGATCTGCAAACGGCGGTCGCGGAGGCGGCCATGAACGCGGTCGTGCATGGCGGCGGCGGCCAGGGGATCGTGCGTGCCGAGGGCGACGCCGTCCAGGTCTTGATCACGGACCAGGGCGCCGGCATTCACCTGCATGAACTTCCGCGCGCGACGCTGGAGCGCGGCTTCAGCACCAAGGACTCGCTCGGCCACGGCTTCTGGCTGATGCTGCAGATGGTCGAGCGGGTGGACCTGCTGACCGGGGCCTCGGGCACGACGCTGGTGCTGACCCATCGCCGTCGGCCCGCGCTCGAGCAGGCCGCATGAAGATCATCGTCGCGCCGGACTCGTTCAAGGGCACACTCTCCGCACCGGCGGCGGCCGCTGCGATGGCGGCGGGGGCGCGGCGCGCCCGGCCGGACGCCGAGGTCGTCCTGATCCCGCTGGCGGACGGAGGCGAGGGCACGGCGGAGGCGCTGACGACGGCGACAGGCGGACGCCTCGTATCCCGGCGCGTCACGGGGCCGCTCGGCGGGACCGTGGAGGCGTCTTTCGGCCTGCTGGGGACGGACGGGCAGGCCGCCGTGGTGGAGATGGCGCAGGCGGCGGGGCTGGGCCTGGTCCCGCCCGACCGGCGCGACCCGCGCGTGACGACGACCTACGGCGTCGGCGAACTGCTCCGGGCGGCGACCGAGGCGGGCGCGCGGGAGATCATCGTCGGCCTGGGCGGCAGCGCGACCAACGACGGCGGCGCGGGCGCGATGCAGGCGCTCGGCGTCCGCTTCCTGGACGCGGCGGGTCAGCCACTGGCATCGGGCGGCGCGGCGCTGGCCCGTCTGGCCCGCATCGAGACCTCCTCCTTCGATTTCTCCCTAGATCGTGTGACGGTGACGGCGGCCTCGGACGTGAGGAACCCCCTGGTCGGCCCCGACGGCGCATCCGCCGTCTACGGGCCGCAGAAGGGCGCGGACGCCGCGACCGTCGCCGAGCTGGACGCCGCACTGTCTCACTACGCCGAAATCCTCCGGCGGGATGTGGGGCGCGATGTCGCCCATCTGCCCGGCGCGGGCGCCGCGGGCGGGCTGGGCGCGGCGCTGGCGGCCTTCTTGAACGCGACGTTCCGCAACGGCATTGACGTGGTGCTGGTGGCGTCGGATTTTGACGCGCGGGCGCGCGACGCCGACTGGGTGCTCACCGGCGAGGGACGCATTGACGGGCAGACATTGGCGGGCAAGGCCATTGCCGGCGTCCTGGCCCGCTGCCGCAAACTCGGCGTCCATGTGATCGCCTTCGGCGGCGTCGTGGAGGACGGTGCGGCGGCCAGGCTGCGCGCACAGGGGCTGTGGGACGCTGTGCCGCTGGTCTCCGGCCCGGTCACACAGGAGGAGGCGATGCGGGAGCCGGCGCGGGTGCTGGAAGAGGCGGTGGCGCGGGTGATTGGGGGGCTGGAGCGACCCCCTCCGGCTCGCTGAGGCTCGCCACCTCCCCCGCCCTCCGGTCTGCCAGTACAGGGCCGGGAGAGGAGGGGTGAAAAGAGGCTGCTGCCGCTTCACGTCACCTCCTGCTCACGCCGGCAGGCAGGGCCGTAGGAGAGGCAGGAGCAGATGCCGACCTTCCTCCCCCGCTTGCGGGGGAGGTGGCGAGCCTCAGCGAGCCGGAGGGGGCCCTCCTCGCCGAGTCGGAGGGGGTACTGATGTCCTACAGCACAGCCGTTGACACAATTCTGGCGGCGATGGCGTGGGCGTCGGGGATGGCGATGTCGTCGGGGACGCGCTGGCCGGTGGTGACGTAGGCGAGCGGCAGGCCATGCTTGGCCTGGACCGTGAGCAGCTTGCCGAAGCAGGAATTGTCGGTCGCCTCATCCAACTTGGTCAGGATCAGGGCGTCGGGCTGCAAGAGGTGCTGGAAGCGGGCGACGACGTTCTCCATGTCACGCACCGAGAGGGTGGCCGGCATGGCGAGCAGTTTTTGCAGGGGGCCGAGGCCCTGGAACAGAGCGGCCGTCTCGCCGAGGGGCAGCATATCGTTGGGGGAGCGGCCCGCCGTGTCCACCAGCACCCAGTCGCGCCCCTCGGCGGCGTAGGCGGCGACGTGCCGCCGGAATTCGGCCCCGTCGTGGGCGACACGCACGGGGACGCCCAGCACCTGCCCCAGCGTTTGCAGCTGCTGGGCGGCGGCGACCCGGTGCGTGTCCAGCGTCACGATGCCGACGGACTTGCCCTCGGTCAGCGCGTGGCGGGCGGCCAGCTTGGCGAGGGTGGTCGTCTTTCCGACGCCGGTAGTGCCGACGAAGGCCAGCAGGCGCGGCTTGCCGACGCCGAGCAGGGCGTCCGGGGGCGCGGCCAGCCGCAGGCGCTGCGAGAGCAGCGTGCGCAGCTCGGTCCGGGCGTCGGGGGTCGGCAGGTCGGACGGCAGGTCGGCGATCAACTGTCGGGCCAGCGGCGCGGCGATCTCGGCGTCCAGAAGCTGCTGCAGCAGAGTTGGGTACGGCTCGCGCGGGGCCTTGCCGTTCCGTCCCCCACCCTCCCGTTTCTCGGCCTTCTCCCCGCCCGCCGCCAGGACGGGGGCGGGCCGGAACGCCTTCTTCTGGGCCGAGTCCACCAGCCCCTGCACGCTGGCGCTCAACTCGGCGATGCGCTCCTCCAGCGTCTGAATCTGCGAGGCCGCCGGCTCCGGGGCGCGGGGCGCGGGCGGCGCGTCGTCCTCGGACACGCCGCAGGTGACTTCCACGACCTCCTTCCCGCCCCAGAGCCCCAGCACGCCCCGCTCGCGGGTCTTCCTCTGGCTCAGAATGACCGCGTTCGGCCCCAGCTCGCGCTTGGCGAGCAGCAGGCACTCGGTCATGGTGGCCGCCCGGTACGTTCGGATGTTCAGAACGCGCGTCTTGTTCTCCGACAGGGACGTGGGCATCGCTATTCTCCGGTCACGGCGCCGACCGCGCGGACCTCGGTGTTGGGGACGATCTCGTTGTAGGACAGGATGACCAGATTCGGCAGGGCGCGCTCGGTCAGGCGGCGCAGGGGCAGGCGCAGGGCGGCCATGCACAGGAGGACGGGCTGCTGGTGGCCCAGGGCGATCATGCGCTCCACCTGCTGGGCGATGGCGGCCACCAGGCGGCGCGTCTGAGAAGGCTCCAGGGTCAGGTGCGGCAGGCCGGGCGTGACGCCGGACAATAAATTCTGCTCCAGCGCCGGGTCCAGGGTGATTGCGTGCAGCGCGCCGCTGCCCTCGTCCGCGTACTGCTTGCAGATGGAGCGGGCGAGGGCGGCGCGCACCCACTCGCCGAGCGTGTCCAAATCTTTGGTGCGGCCCGCGTTGTCGGCCAGGGTCTCCAGGATGGTCACCAGGTCGCGGATCGAGATGCGCTCGCGCAGCAGGTGCTGCAGGACCTTCTGGATCTCGCCGACGCTCATCAGTCCGGGGATCAGCTCCTCAATCACCGCGGAGTTCTTCTGGCGGATGTGATCAATGAGGGCCTGAGTGTCCTGGCGGGTGATGATCTCCGAGGCATGGCCTTTGATCACCTCGGCCAGATGCGTGGTCATGACCGAGGACGGGTCCACGACGGTGTAGCCGGCCATCTCGGCGCGGTCACGCATCGCCCGGGGCGCCCAGAGGGCGGGGACGCCGAAGGCCGGCTCCCTGGCGGGGACACCGTCCGTGATCGGGTCAATCACCGTGCCGGGGTCAATCAGCATGATGGCGTTGGGGTGGACGGTCCCCGCCGCCACCGTCGCGCCCTTCAGCTTGATGGCGTAGTCGTTGTTCTTGAGGTGCAGGTCGTCGCGGATTCGCACGGTCGGGATCACCAGGCCCAGCTCCATCGCGGTCTTCTGGCGGATCATGGTGATGCGGTCCAGCAGGTCGCCGCCCGCCGCCTGGTCCACCAGCGAGAGCAGACCGTAGCCGAAATTGAGCTCGAGCACGTCCACATGGAGCAGGGGCAGCACGCTTTCGGGGGTGGCGACGGTGGCCGGCTTGGGCGCGGCGTCCGCCGTGGCCTGGGCGGCCTCGGCGCGCCGCTCGCCCCGGACGAGGGCCATGCCCGTGCCGCCCAGAATCCCGGCGACCAGCAGGGTCTGCGGGATGGGGAAGCCGAAGGGGATGAACAGGCAGACCAGGCCGGCGGCGATGAACAGCGGGCGCGGCGCGGCGAAGATCTGCCGGGCCACGTCGCCGCCCATGGGCGTCTCGGAGGCCGCGCGCGTCACCATAAGGCCCGCCGCCGTAGAGATCAGCAGCGCGGGTATCTGGGCGACCAGGCCCTCGCCGACGGTGAGCAGCGTGTAGTTCTGCAGGACCTTGACGACGTCCTCGCCCTTAGACAGTCCCATCGCAAAGCCGCCCAGGGTGTTCAGGACGATGATGACGATGGCGGCGATGGCGTCGCCCCGCACGAATTTGTTCGCGCCGTCCATCGCGCCGTAGAAGTCGGCCTCGCGGGCCACCGCCTTGCGCCGCTCGCGGGCCTGGTCCTGGTTGATCAGGCCGGCGTTCAGGTCGGCGTCAATCGCCATCTGCTTGCCGGGCATGGCGTCCAGTGTGAAGCGGGCGGCTACCTCGGCGACGCGGCCCGCGCCCGCCGTGATGACGACGAACTGCACGACGACCAGAAGCAAAAAGACGATGATGCCGACGACGTAGTTGCCGCCGATGACGACCTGGCCGAAGGTGGCGATGACGTGGCCCGCGCTGCCCGTGCCGATGATGAGTTTCATCGCCGACACTTCCAGCGCCAATCTAAAAAGTGTCGTCACCAGCAGCAGGGCCGGGAACACGGAGAATTGCAGCGGCTCGGTGGTGTAGAGGGCCGTCAGGAGGATCAGCACCGCGCCGGCGAGATTGACCACCAGGGCCAAATCCAGCATGGCCTCCGGCATCGGCAGGATCAGCATGGCGACGATGCCGATCAGGGCCAGCGCCAGGGCGATGTCGGTCTGCTTGGCGGCTTTGGCGAAAAAGCCCATGACGCCGCCCGTGGCGGGTGCGGCGAGGGACGGGGGGGCGGCTCCTGTGGTGACGGCCAAGACGATCCTCCGGGGACGATGCCGAGAAAATTTCCAACGGCATTGTTCCACAGAGGGCGGCGGGATTACAGGAAAAATTCCACCCCCGCCCCTGCACGTTCGGGTATAATACCAGCAGTCGCAGCACAGAGGGGAATGGAGAAGCGATGCCGTGAAGGCACAAACGACAACGGACAAGACATCAACGGCGACAGGCGGAAACGGGCGGGCAAAATCGAGGCAGTCCGTCCCGACGATCAGCCCGGAGACTGCTGCCGCTACAAGTGGCGAGCTGACGTTTCTCACGTCCGAGGGGGAAACTCTTACGTTCCCGGACACGGGGTTGTCCCCCGGTGACGCTGCGGCCATCGCGGGCGAGGAGGCGCTTCGCAAGATTTGGGACAGGCCGGCGGAGGACGCGGCGTGGCGCGATATGTAAAGGGGGACGTGATCTCCGTCAACTTTCCATTCTCCAGCGACACGCAGTTCAAATTCCGACCCGCCGTCGTCCTCGCATCCTGGCCCTACCTCGACAGCCGTGACTACCTCGTTTGCATGATCTCCACCCAAGACGACGAGGATCCCTTCCAGATAGAAGTTCACAGGGAAGACACCTTCGGCGGGAGTTTTCAGCAGCGGTGCTTTATCCGCCCGGCCTACACGTTTGCGGCCAGCGAGCGCAAGATCAACCGGAAGGTCTGCGCGCTCAGGCCGGAGAAGCTCGACGCGATCCTCCGGGTGCTGCACGAACTGCTGGACACCTGAGCCGCCGCAAACAGACGGCCCCGCCTCTCGGCTGAGGCGGGGCCGTGGTCGTGTTTGGGGACATCAGGCACGGCGTCGGCGGGCGACCAGGCCGACCAGCGGCAGGCCCAGAGCCAGCAGGGCGTAGCTGCCGGGCTCGGGCACCGCACTGGCAGCGGGAAGGATGACCGTCAGGCTGTTGTCATCCACGAACGAGTCGTTGTCACTGCCGGCATGCCGGATGAAGTTTATCGTGTAGTCTATGGAGCGTGTGCCAGTCGGGATCGGGATCGAGTTGCTGTAGTTCTCCCAGATGCCGTTGTGTGAGTCGATCTCTGGAGACGAGAACGTGCCGATGGACGTACTGCCGACGTCGAGAAAGTCCAGCGTCACGGAGGCATCATCACTGGGCGTTCCTTGGTTCAGCCCTTGCTCCCAGAAACTGAAGCCTGCCAGAAGTGTGCCACTATCAATTTCAGTGGCCGTGATGCCCTGGTTGCCGACCAGCGTGACGTTCTGGGTGAGAGTGCCGAGAGAGCCTGTGTGGCCGTAGAAGTCGTAGGTTCCGGAGTGAGGATTGATGCCGGGGTCGAACGAGCCGTTATCAACGCCGGGATTGGAGTTCCCGCCGACGGTCCAGCCGGTGAGATCACCTGTTTCTGCGCCAGGGTTGGTCAGCAGGTTGCTGGTGGCCTGGGCGCCCGCTCTACTCAAGCACAGACAGGTGAGACCGAGAAGAAGTGCAGGCGCGAGGCAGGCGCAACGACGTATGTGCATGATGCAAGTTCCTTTCCAAAGGCGCAACGAGAGTGGAGGATGCTTGGGAAGATATTGCCATCACAAGCAACATCAGACGCGGACCAGGCAGAATACCCAGGCCGGCTGCTTTTTAAACATGCCTCGCCGGCATCGGGACAAAGAAGCGGCCCGCCGGGGCGAAGGGGCTGACCCTCCGCCCCACAACGGGAGGAAGGCGTCAGGCGCGGCGTCGGCGGGCGACCAGGCCGAACAGCGACAGGCCCAGCGCCAGCAGGGCGTAAGAGCCGGGTTCAAGGACTGCGACGCGAGGGGAGATAACCATCTGCTTTTCAAACGCACCCGCCCGATGTCGGGAGAGAAAGCGGAGGGGGCGGTGAGCAGGCCACCCAACGCCCTGGTCGGGATGCATGAGCATTTTAGCACCTGCTTCCATCTTACGCAATGAGATAAAAACTCAGGGATGTATCGCGTACCCGGCGATGTCTTTGGCGAAGGGCGGCAGGGTGACGGTGAGGCGACCATTGACCACGCGGGCACGGGCAGGCGCCTTGAGTGGCTGGCCGATCTCCGTGTTCCAGAGGTGAACCGCATAGCGTCCCGGCGCAAGGCCGGGAACCGAGATGGTTCCCGAAGTGGGGCGCGTGCCGCCCCGATCACGATTGTAGGCCCAGAAAAAGGCCGACTGTGAATTGCCTTTGGCGAGAACGGCCAGGGAAGGCGCGTAATCCGTGATCGTCAGCCGCCGGGCGACGAACCAGTCTGCACCAGTGTTGGAGAGGGTGACGGCGTGAGTGCCGGGGGTGAGATCGGCGCTCAGCGTATCACTCACGCGCTGCTCCCTCGCCGCCGTGGGCTCCGCCGCAGGATAGTCCTTCTCACTCACCCGCGTCCCATCCACCAGCAGCTGCGGATGGGCGCCGCCACGGGAGACGGTGTCGATCTGGACCTCGAACCGACACGGCTTTTCGCAGCGCAGGTGGATCGTCAACGGCTTCGGCATCAACTTCCGATTGTTCCGGCCCTGGATGAAGGAAGAAACGCCGCTCAACCCGGTGATCGTCCCATCCGGGGCGGCGGTGATGTCGCTGCTGGTCGTCGGCCCCCACCCGCCTGAGGGTGTGAAGGAGAGATCGGCCCGTCCGGCCGCGGCCGTGACTCGGGCCTGGACGGGGCGGAGGTCCATTTGGTCGGCCATGCCCGAGGCGGCGACGTAGCGCGAGACCGCGTGGAATACGGGCCACCAGCCCTGCCTCTGCACCTGATCCCAGTACCAGTACTCCGGGGCGCCCGCCGTCGGGACCATGATGCCGGACCAGAGGCCGTCGTGCAGCGCCGCCTGCGTCTGCCGGCCGTTCTCGCCCCATTCGCCGAGGAAGACGGGGACGCTCACCCCGGCGACGCTCAGGCCGGTGAAGTAGGAGAGGATGTTCGGGACATACGTGTGTATCTGGTCGTAGTCCAGGCCGATCTTCGCCAGCGGGTCGCCGGGAGGACTGTTGCTGGTGGTGATGAGGTGGTGATTTGGATCAATGGAACGGATGTAGGCCGCCATCTCCTTGTGCCAGGCGACGACGTCCTGGAAGTGGGGCCGGACCTCGCCGATGTTCTGGACCTCGTTGAACAGCTCAAAGGCCATCAGGTGGGTGCTGTAGCCCCAGCGGGCGACGATGTAGCGGTACTTGGCGCGGGTGAGGCGACGTGCCTGGGCATTGGTGAAGAAGTCTTCGGGACGCTGTAGGAACCCCCCGTTGGCGGCGTTAAAGGGGTTGTCACGCCAGTTGGGGTCGGTCTGGTTGGTGTATTGGCCGTGGTGCTGAAGCGTCATCTGGACGTAGATGCCGGTGCGTTCCGCGGCGTCCATGATGGTGTCCCAGTTGCGGGCGGCCGTCAGGTCGTACTGACCGATGGGCGGGTTCTTGGTCCTGTCGGGGTCCCACTCCAGCGCCTTGTTGTCCCAGAAGGTCATCCAGACGCGCGCCCAGTTGAGGCCGTTGGCGCGCATGGTCTGGAACGTGTGCGGGTAATCGGGCAGGCCGCCCCCGCCCCATGCCTGGTCCATGCCGAAGGGATAGTAGGCGCGCCCGTCGTCAAAGACAAACCGCTGGACGTGGGCGCGGTCGCGCCGGACGAAGCCGGGGCTGGACGACGCGACGCAGCGGAAGGCGGTCGCGGTGAGGCCGGCGGGGCGGATCGGCAGGCCATTGCGGAGGACTGCGAGGGCGTAGCGGCCCGTCTGCGTCGGGGCGTAGCGGACGCGCCACCGGTCCCCGTCCCAGAAGGCGGGGACGCGCACGGCCCGGCCGCCGGGGCCATGGAAGGCGGCCTGAACATCATTCTGCGCCGGGTCGTAGGGGTTGCCGGTCTGGCCGGGCAGGGTCCAGGAGGCCTCAAACCTGCCGTCGCGTGGGACGGTCGTCTGGGCGTGAGATGGAAGGGCGAGGCAGAGCAGGAAAAGGAAGGTGATGGCTCCCAGGCCGTAGGGGAGGCGCATGTTTAAGGTGATTCTCCTTTGCTTCGATAATGGCGTTCAATAGATCACATCTCACGTAATCAGGCGGACGATGGCGTCGGCGAGGCGGACGGGGTCGTGGCGGACGACGTCCGACTGGGAGATGAGATTGGCGGCGTAGGGGGCGTAGCCCAGGGCGCGGATGGCGTCCATGTCCGGCTCGACGAACTGCTGGCCGTGCTTGGCGTAGCGGACGAGGAGTTCCTCGGAGGGGCGCTCCTTGTTCACCAGGACGTGGTTGAGCAGGTGCCGGCGTCCCGCATCCGTCAGCGGGGTGTGCTCGGCCAGGACGCGGACGTGGTCGGCGGCGGTGAAGCCGTCGGTCTCACCGGGCTGGGTCATGACGTTGCAGACGTACACCTTCACGGCGCGGCTGCAGGCGACGGCCTCGGCTATGCCCTCCACCAAGAGGTTCGGGATGACGCTGGTGTAGACGCTGCCGGGGCCAAGGATGATGGCATCGGCCAGACGGATGGCCTCCAGAGCCTCGGCGAGCGGCCGGGCGTTCTCCGGGCGCAGGTAGATGCGCCGAATCGGCTGGGTGCGGCCGGACTTTGCGATCTGGGTCTCTCCCTCCACGATCGTGCCGTCCTCCATCTCGCCGAGCAAACAGACATTCTGAACAGTGGAGGGATAGACCTTGCCGCGGATGGCGAGGACCTTGGAGGTGGCCGCGATGGCCTGCTCGTAGTTGCCCTGGTAGATCTCGGTCATGGCGGCGATGAACAGGTTGCCGAACGAGTGGCCCGCCAGCCCCTCGTGGTCGTCCTCAAAGCGGAACTGGAACAGCCGGGCCAGGGTCGGCTCGGCGTCGGCGAGGGCGACCAGGCAGTTGCGCAGGTCGCCCGGCGGCAGCACGCCCATCTGCTGGGTCAGCCGCCCGGACGAGCCGCCGTTGTCGGTGACGGTGACGATGGCGGCGATGTTGGAGGTGTGCTCCTTGAGGCCGCGCAGCATGGTGGAGAGGCCCGTCCCGCCGCCGATGACGACGATGCGCTGGCCCTGCGCCAGATGGCGGCGCTGGAAGATGCGGTCGGCGAGGTCCTGGCGTGCCTCCGGGGCAACCGCAGTCACCACCGAACGGGTGAGCTGGATGGCGGAGATGTAGACCAGCAACATCCCGGCGACCGCCAGGACCAGGCCGGTCGGGACCGCCAGCGCGGACCGGCCGAAGTTGATGCCGGTAACGGTCAGCGCCCATTCCAGGACGGTGTTGAGCCACTGGATCATCTCCAGGTTCGTGGCGAGCGCCAGTCCGACCAGGGCCAGCGCCAGGCCGATCAGCGTCAGCACCATCCAGCGCTTGACGCGCATCCCCGGGTAGAGCCATTTGAGCGTCGAGAACAGGCGTTTCATATCGGATTGCCCCCTCCCCCGAAGCGGGGGACGAAGGGCGGCAACGATCCCCGACTTCTTTTTCGGCTCCACCAGGAGCGGGGACGGGGAAGGGCCTCTCCTCCCATCTGCTGACGGACACGATTCATTTATGCACGTCCCGGTGCTGGACCAGCGCGCGGTAGCCGTGGGCGCGTAGGAAGTGGCCCAGCTTCTCGGCGACCATCACGGAGCGGTGGCGTCCCCCGGTGCAGCCGATGGCGACGGTCAGGTAGGCCTTGCCCTCGGCGATGTACTGGGGAATGCTGAAGTCCATCAGATCATAGAGCTTGCCGAGGAAGACGCCGCTGTCCGGGTCGCGCATGACGTACTCCTCAACGAGCTGGTTGCGGCCGTCCAGGGGGCGCAGCTCGTCCACGTAATGTGGGTTGACCAGAAACCGCACGTCAAAGACCAGATCGGCGTCGAGCGGCAGGCCGAACTTGAAGCCGAAGGAGGTGACGGTGATCGCCAGGCCCTGGTTCTTGTCCGGGGCGCTGGAGAAGTCCGCGACCAGCAGGTTTCGCAGCTCATTGGCCGTCAGCTCGGAGGTGTCCACCACCTTGTCGGCTGTCTCCTTGATGCCTTCCAGCAGGGCGCGCTCCGCGCGCAGGCTGCCGAGGATGCCGCCGTGGGCGTCGAAGAGGGGATGCCGACGGCGCGTCTCCTTGAAGCGCTGGACGAGCACGGCGTCGGAGGCGTCCAGGAACAGGATCAGGGGACGGACGCCGTACGCCCGGACCAGGGCCAGGGCCGGCTCAAAGCCGGCGAAGAACGCGCCCGCGCGGGCGTCGGCGACCACGGCGAGGCGCTGGCCGGGCGGCTGCTCCCCCACCCCCAGGCACTTCTCGACCAGTTCCGGCAGCAGGGGCGGCGGCAGGTTGTCCACCACCGTGTAGGCCATGTCCTCGAAGACCTTGGCCGCCGACGCCTTACCTGCACCCGACATGCCGGTGATGATGACCAACTGCATCAGAGTTTTTTCTTCTCCCGGTCGGTGACAACCATCTTGTTGATGAGGCCGGAGAGCAGGCCCATGACGACCGAGCCGAACAGGGGGGCTTCGAAGCCGGCGACGTGGAAGCCATGGGTGAAGCCGTCGGCGACCTGGCCGGCGATCCAGAACATCAGGGCGTTGACGACGAAGGCGAACAGGCCGAAGGTCAGGCAAGACAGGGGCAGGGTCAGGAGCCGGACGAGGGGCCGCAGGACGGCGTTGGCGACGGCCAGGATCAGGACGAACAGCAGCACGCCCTCGACACCGGGCAGTCCGGCCGCGACCCAGAAGCGCAGGTGCAGGGCCTGTCCCAGCAGGACGGTGATGTAGAGCGCGACGGCGCTGACCAGCCAGCGCAGCAACAGTTGCATGCCCTGATTATACCCGGAGATGGTTCCCACCCCGGCCTGCGACCACCCATCCCCCATCCGCACAGGCGACTCGGTGAGCGAAACGGGAGAGGGGCCGGGGGCGGCAGGCCCTGTCTTCAAAGGAACGGGCTCGTTCTGGCAATTCGGGCGCAGCTTGAGTTTGCTGGCTTTGCGCAGCGCACGGGCGCTGACGCGGGGGGCAGGACTACCCTTCGGCGGAAGCCCCCCTCCGGCCCGACCGGCAGGAGCGCCGTTTTCCTGGAATGGGAAGCCCTTGCCCATTGGCCTGACGGGAAGCTGTGGTGCAAGGCTATGACGGCGAGGCGTTTTGCAGCGTCGCGCGCAATCGGTCTTTGATCTCGGCGTGCCCGCCGTCGCCGCAGATGATCTGGACGCAGAGTTCTACACACTCCAAGCAGATGCCGCCGTAGACGCCGAGGATCAGTTTCTTGACTTCCTGGCGACTCTTGCCGCAGAGGGTGCAGCGGGAGTCATCGCGGGTTGGGTCATGCATGGGGGGGCGGCTCCTTTTCAATGCCGAAGTCGGCGAGCCAGGCGGGGGTGGGCGGGGTGCAGTCCTGTTCCAGCACGACGACCGTGCCGGCGGGGCCGGTGAGCAGGAAGACGCGGTCCACGGTCTGGAGCATCAGCCAGAAGCCGTGGCCGAAGGTGCCGGCGGTGGTGTAGCCGCGTTCCAGGGTGGCTTGGGGCAGACGGTCCAGGGCGATGCCCGCGCCCCGGTCCTCGATCCAGACCTGCAACGTCTCGGCGTCGGCACAGATGCGGCCCTGGCCGCCGCCGCCGTGGACGACGGCGTTCATGGCGGCCTCGCCGACGGAGGTGACAAGGTCGAGCCAGCGCGGGTCGGGGAAGTTCAGTTCGCAGGCGGCATCGCGGACGCGGGCGCGGAGGGTGCGGAGGTCGTCGCGGGAGAGCGGGACGGCGGGGCCGGGTGCCGAACGCATCGGCGGCAACTGGGCAGCATCGTCGCAGAGCCGCAGGCGACCCTCGGTGACGCTGGCGAGCACGTCGCGCAGGAAGGCGCGCTGCAACACGGTCGCGGCCTGCAGCGCCTCCTCGGCGCGCTTCTGGTCGTCAATGTCGGTGCAGGTGCCGACCCATTGGACGATGACGCCCAGGGCGTCGCGCAGCGGGAAGGCGCGCCCCAGGTGCCAGCGGTAGGTGCCGTCGGAGGCGCGTTTGAGCCGGTACTCGATCTCGTATGCCTCGCCGCTGCGGACGGCCTGGGTCCAGCGGTCAATGCAGGGCGGGAGGTCGTCCGGGTGGAGGACAGGCTCCCACCCCCAACCCTGTGTCTGCTCCACGGCGAGGCCGGTGTACTCGTACCAGCGCCGGTTGTAGTAGTCCAGGGAGCCATCGGGGCGGGCGGTCCAGACGATCTGCGGCATGGCGTCCGCCAGGAAGCGGTAGCGGGCGAGACTCTCCTGGAGCGCCTGCTCGGCGGCCTTGCGCTCGGTGATGTCTCGCAAGTAGGCGGTGAAGAGCGGGCGTGATCCCTCGGCGATGGGCGTGATCGCCAGCTCCACGGCGATCTCCACGCCGTCGGCGCGCACGGCGTTGACCTCGACTCGCCGGCCCAGCAGCGGCCCCTCGCCGGTTTGCAAATAATGGGCCACGCCCTGCTGGTGCCGCTCGCGGAAGGCGGGCGGGATGATCAGGTCCGGCAGGGACGCGCCGAGCGCCTCCACCCGCGCGTAGCCGAAGGTCCGTTCCGCCGCCGGATTCCACTCCAGGATGCGGCTGTGGTGGTCAATGGTGATGATGCAGTCGAGCGCCGACGTCAGGATGGCCTGCTGGCGTATCTCGATGGCGCGCAGCCACTGCCCAATGTCCGCCGGCTCCGGCGCAGGTTGTTCGGGATCATTCACGGGCGTCTACGCCACCTTGCCCGACTTCTGCGCCAGCAGGCGGTCCCGGAGGGCGGAGTAGACGACGTGGCCGAGCACCATATGCACGTCCTCCACCATCTGCATGTTGCGGCTGTCCACGACGACGTTATGCTGGGCCTGCTGCGCCAGCTTTCCTCCGCCGAACCCGGACCAGCCGATTGTCATCGCCCCCGCCTCGTGGGCGGCGTCCACCGCCGCCAGCACGTTGGGGGAGTTGCCGCTGCCGCTGATGGCGATCAGCAGGTCGCCGGGCCGCAGCCAGGTGCGCGCCTGGCCGGCGAAGACGTTGGCGTACTCGGTGTCGTTGCCCCAGGCCGTCAGCAGCGGGATCGAGTCCACAACGGACAGGCACTCCCAGGCGCGCCCGCCGTGCAGGAACATGTTCTTCTGGAAGTCGGCGGGCAGGTGGCTGGCCGTGGCCGCCGAGCCGCCGTTGCCGCAGAAGACCACGCGCCGCCCGCCCTGGTAATTGTCCCAGAGCAGGTCAATGACGGTGTTGACGTCCTCTTCGGGCACCCCCGCCAGCAGTGCGCTGACCATCTCTAGATAATCTTTGACGTATCCCATGTTCTTTCCCTGCCACGGAAGCAGACAGCGAAGGACTTCGCCGCTGAGTGGCCTGCGGCCGAGTCTCCGCCTGTGCGGAGACGGAGAGGGGCGGCTAACGCCGCGCATTGAAGATGACCTTGGTGCCGTCGCGCTCCAGGCTGAAGGGCAACTCCTTGAGCTCGGAGAGCACGGAGCGGACGGCGTGCTGGCGGTCGGGCGGGCAATAGAGCAACAGGAAGCCGCCGCCGCCCGCGCCGGCGATCTTGCCGCCGGTCGCGCCGGCGTCCAATGCCATCTCATACAGCGCGTCAATGCGGCCGCTGGTGATCCGCTCGGCCATCTGCTTTTTGAGCTCCCAGCCGGCGTGCATCAGGCGGCCGATCTTGTTCATGTTGTGGTTACTCAGGCACGCCTCGATCTCGCAGACCTGGCTCTTGATCTGGGCCAGCACGGCGCTCCGGTCCATAATGTTGGCCCTCTGCTCGGACAGTATCCCGTCGGCCTTGCGGGTGATGCCGGTGTAGAACAGCATCAGGCTCTCGCCGAAGCGGCGGCGCTTTTCCTCGGGCAGGGGGACGGCGCGGACGCCCACGCTGCCGTCGCGGTGGAACTCGAAGCAGCGCAGGCTGCCGTAGGCGGCGATGTACTGGTCCTGTTTGCCGATGGGCTTGCCGAGCACGTCGATCTCAATGTGGCAGGCCTCTTCGGCCAGGCGGGCCGGCGTGACCAGCTCGCCCTTGAAGGCGTACATGGCGTGCAGCAGGCCGACGGTGACGGTGCTGGACGACCCCAGCCCGCTGCCCTCGGAGGGGATGTCGGCCATGGTGTCGATCTCGACGGCGCGCTCGATGCCGGTCAGGCGCAGGCACTCGCGCACCAGCTCGTGCTCGAGCTCATCCACGCTGTCCACCATCTCGGTCTTGGTGTAGCCGACGCGAATCTTCTCGTCAAACCGCTCCTTGATGACGACATAGATGTATTTGTCAATGGCGGAGGAGATGACCGCCCCGCCCTCGCGCTCGTAGTAGTCCTTGAAGTCCGTCCCGCCGCCCGCGAACGAGATGCGCAACGGCGTCTGCGTAATGATCATGGTCTCTCCAGTCCCTGCGGCGGCAGAACCGGCTCCGCAAGCCGGGTATTGTACCCATATTTTTCGCTCTGACCCAGGATAATTCCCTCGGGCGGCGCGCATCGGCCGGCGACGACGGCGTGGCGCGCCAGAATGGCCTGGTGCAGAACGGCCTCCGGCCCGACATACGCCCCGTCCCAGAGGATGCAGTCCGTCAGGCGCGCGCCGCCCTCAATCACGACGTTCGGGCCGATCACGTTCCGGCCCAGGAGCTGCGCGGACGGCGAGACGCGGGCCGTAGGGTCAGCCCAGACAGGGGAATTATCGGCGGGGTCACCGGTTTTCCCCAATAGCACATCCCAGTTCGCCTGCCGGTAGGCGTCCGTGGTGCCCGTGTCCTGCAGGTAGCCGCCCAGGAGGTCGCCGTACAGGGGCCGGCCCCGCGCGAGCAGGTCGGGAAAGATGTCCTTGCCGAAGTCGGAGGGCCGGTCGGCGGGGATGTCATCCAGCACGGCGGGGTCCAGGACGTAGACCCCAGCGTTGGCGGTGTCGCTGAACACCAGGTCGGGCGGGGGCTTTTCCACGAAGCGGGTGACGCGCCCGTCTGGGTCGGCGGCGACGATGCCCGCCGCCGGCGGGTTCGGGTGGTGGAACAGGGCGACGGTGGCGATGCCGCCCCGCCGGGCGTGGAAGTCGGCCAGACGGCGCAGATCGGCATGTATCAGGTTGTCGCCGTAGACGACGTAGAACGGGGCGTCGCGCAGCAGCGCCGCCGCGCCCTTGACGCCGCCGGCCGTGCCGCGCAGCGAATCTTCAAACAAATAATGGAGCCGGATGCCCCGCCACTCGTCGCCGAAAAAGTCCGGGATGGACTGCGGGCGGTGGAACAGGTTGATCGCCGCCTCCGTCACGCCCTCCCCGGCCAGCCAGGACAGAGTGCGCGCCAGCAGCGGGACGCCGACGATGGGGATCATCGGCTTGGGCACGTCGAGCGTCAGCGGGCGCAGGCGAGTCCCCTCCCCCGCCGCCAGAATCATGGCCTTCATCGATTCATTATAACACACTTCATAACACACTTCCCGCTGTCAGGCCGTCGTCCGGGAGGAGTGGGCCTGTCCCCTTTCCCCCGCTGCGCCCCGCCAGCCCAGTACCTCGTAGACCTCGATCGGCTCCTCCACGCCTTTGATGGGGACCCGCAGCGGGCCGCGCACGTCCAGGTCCCCGGCCACGGACTCGTAGGTGGCACGGGTGATCAGGATGCAGCTCCCCAGGTCTTTGTTCAGGCCCTCCACGCGGGAGGCGATGTTGACCTGAAGGCCGTAGACCGTGAAGCTCGTCAGGTGCCGCCCGCCGACATCGCCGACCACCATCTCCCCGGTGTTGATGCCGATCCCGATGTCGAAGACCCGCTGATCCTGCGCCCGCCACCTTTCCTGGAGCTCCGTGAGCGCGCCCTGCATCTCGATCGCCGCAGCCACGGCGCGGCGCGCGTGGTTGGGGTGCGGCACCGGGACGCCGAACAGGGCGAGCATCGCGTCCCCGACAATGCTGGCCGCTGTGCCCTCGTGGCGGAAGACGATGTCGATCATGGTCTCGAAATACTCATTCATCCGACTGACCAGCTCCTCCGGCGGCAATTGCTCGGAGAGCGCGGTGAACCCGCGGATGTCGGAGAACAGCACCGTCCCCGTCGCCCGCGTGCCCGCCCGGCCCATCAGTTCGGGGTGCTGCAGGACGTATGCGGCGATCTGGGGGCTGACGTAGCGCTGGAGGAGCCCGCGCACCCGCGTCTTCTCCTGCTCCTCGGTCAGCCCGCGTTCGAGCAGCACCCCGAGCGCGGTCATGAGGATGGCGGCCGAGGGGGCCATGAGATGCAGGGAAACGTCCTCCTTGAGAAACAGCAGCATATTGAGGACGAAGTAAGCGGGCAGCAGCAGCACCAGGAACAGTGCCGCCCTCTTCAGGCGCCACACGCTGGCCAGCAGCGAGGCGAGGGAGGCCAGCCCGACGAGCGCCGCGACCTCCGCCGCCGGCGGCGCATCGTGGACGAACCTTCCGGCGAGCAGCGTGGCGATGGCGTGGGCCTGAATCTCGACTCCCGGCATCTCCCCGACCGGCGTGTTGTGAACGTCACGACTGTCCGGCGTGGTGAGGGTGTAGCCGACGACGACGATCTTGTCCCGGAAGATGGGGCTGTCATGGTACAGCGCCTCATGGCTGGTGACATCTTCCAAGGGGATCGGCCCGAATGTCCGGCCGGGCGCGTCGAGGTACCGGATCATGAACGTCCCGTCGGCCTCCACGGGGATCTTCAGGCCGCCGAACTGCCAGCCGCCCCCATAGCGGCGGGGCGGCTGGCTGGCCGCCCCGGACGCCATGCGCGCGGCCTGGACACTGAAGGCAGGTATCAGCCGTCCCGGCTCCATGATTACGGGCTCCACGCGATCCACAGCCCGCAGCTCCGGGTCGAGCGGGACCCGCGTGTGCCCCAGGCCGGCGGCCGCGCGCCGCAGCAGGGGCTCGGGCGGGACGATCTTCGGCCCGCCCGTCGCCGCCTCCGCACAGGCGAGCAGGACGCGGCCCGACCGTCGTACGGCGTCGGCGAATTCCGCGTCCCCGTGCCGCGGCGTATCGAACGCGATATCAAAAGCGATCACCTTTGCGCCGTCGCGCGTCAGCGCCCGAATCAGCTTGGCGTAATACGGACGCGGCAGAGGCGGCCCCGGAAGTCGTTCGGGGTTGGCCGGATCGAAGCTCGCGTCAGAGAGAGTCACAACGGCGATCTGGGCGCGAGCGCGATCCATCAGCGACGGGTTCAGTTCCGCAGCCAGCTTCAGCCTGTCCCCGTAGCTTTGTTGTTCCAGGTAGCTGAAAGTCTGTGTGAAATGATCCAGGTATCCGCAGAACGCCGCCACGGTGACGGTGAGCGCCACAATCCGAGCCAGCCGCAGCCGCGACAGCGACTTATCGCCTGGAGTGCGGTCCCGCCTCTTGGCGCTCTTCATCCCAGTCCCCTTCGTCCGCTTGTCCGCGGACCGTTTCGACTGAAAACTTTACGGATGCCGGTGACAATACCGGATAAACGTGTTACAATGTTCATGATCTACGCCACCGTTGGGGCGGTTCGTTGGCTTCAGCCGAGGCATGGCACTCCATCACAGCAAAGGAGAATGAATAGGCATGAACGGCGACGATATGGACAATGGCGGCTACGCCGCCCGGCGGACCCCGGGACTCAAGGACGGAGAACGGCTCGGCGAGCACTCCCTGCCGTTTATCTACGACGCGGCCGGCCTGGGGATCGAGCTCATCGAGGCCCAGCCGGACGACCCGATGACGCTGCCCCGGCTCCGCCAGATACTCGCCGACATCCAGGCGGAGGTGGTCGAAGAGGAGGCAGCCGAGGCCGACAGCGAACGCGCCCGCGACAGGATTCTGCGCCGGGCAGGTGAGTTGCCTTGCTATGAGTGCCGCCAGAAGTATCAGCCCGGCACCGAGGCCTACAATGACTGTATGCGCAACTGCACTCTCTGACTGATGGAGTGACTCGCCGATGTGATCCCTGCGTACCCCGCCGCGCCGCTGTCCGTCTGGACGGGCGCGGCTTTCTCACGCCCCGAGCCCTCAGAAGCGCACGGAGATGCCGACGCGGAACATGCGGCCCGGCTGCAGGTTGCCGGTCACATCGTCGTATCGCCGGTTGAAGACGTTGTCCAGTTCCCCGAAGACGTTCACGCGCAGGCCGGTCCGCTTGCCGACGCGCAGGTTCAGCAGGCCGAAGCCGCCGAGGCGGGTCGGATCGGGGTTGCCGTTCGCGTCCGTGTCCTCGAAGACGCGGTTGCCCTGGTAATAGTACGCCGCCTGTCCGTAGTATCCTTGGCGGTTGAGGTACTGGAGGCTGGCGATGCCCACATAATCCGGCACCTGCGCGATGCGCTGCTGCGCCTCCGTATCTTGAGAACGATTGAGATCGGCGCTCAGGAAGAAGGAGAGGTCGCGCCCCAGGAGGCCCTCGTAGCTGGCCTGCACACCCTGCACTCGGACCTTGTCGTAGGGCCCATCGGGCGCCTCCAGGACGCCCGCCTGTTGCAGATCCTGCTGAAACGCCCCGGCGCTCAGGAACGAGGCGTTGGCGAAGGTGCGATCGTATTCCACCTCCACGCTCGTCCCGTCCGCGACCGGAAACAGTTGGGTCGCCTGCGGCAGTCCGGCGAATGTCAGCAGGAACACGTCCCGGGGCGTCAGCAGCTGAAAGTCCTGGACGGCGGCGAACAGGCGGCGGGCGCGCAGGCGGACGAGGCTGCGGGCGTCCGCCTGATACGTGGCGATCACGGTCGGCAGGCCGACCGTCGTTCGCAGGCTCTGTTGGGTCGGCGGGCTGTCCGCCTGGTCTGAAGACTCGAAGCCCGAGGCAGTATCCAGCCTGAGGACCTGCAGCTGCCCCACGAGCGAGACGCGGGCGCTCGCCCGCACCTCGTCGCGAACGTAGACCTGAAGGGGCTGGACCTGCGTGGTGATCACGTCCTCGATCGAAGGCTGAGAGGGATCGCCGGTGGGGAACGTCGTGTCCGCCCTCTTGCGGCGGCTCCCGAATGAGGCCCCCACGCTCAGCAGATTCGCCTCACCCAGCTGCGCGTCCCAGCGAAGCTCCCCGTCGAGGCTGCGGATGGTGACGCTGTCGTGGTCGTTAGGGTCGGCCAGATCGCGGTCGTCGGAGTCGGCCTCACTCCCCTGGATCAGCGCGCGCACGCGGCTGTGCTCTCCCGTTTGAAGATTGACCCCCGCAATCAGGCGAGGCAGCCGTTCATGAAACCGCAGGTTCGCATCATACGGGTCCGACGTCACCCCGGTGTCCAGCCCGCCGCCCCTCTCCTCGTACTCACCCAGCAGGAGGGCCCCGGAGGGGCTGTTCGCCGCCTTCTGTCCGAAGACGAGGCCGGCGGTGTCGAACCTGTTGTCGGCGTTGGCGCGGACCCCGTTGGTATACTGCTCCTCCGCGTTGAGGCCGCGGACGCCGCGCCGGTCCGATGTTTCCGTCAGGAATGACCCGGCCAAGTCGTGCGCCCCGTGCTCCCCCAGGCTTGCATCTAACTGCGTGTCCCCGTAGGAGCGCGACGCGGTCCGCACCACCGTGGGGTCCAGCAGGGCGGCCTGTATTCGTTCCTCCGCGCCGGGCGTCTGGAGGTTGGTGATGTCGCGCGCGCCGCCGGGGCTCCCTACCAGGGCCGAGTCCAGAAGTGAGGAAAACGAGGCAAGCAGTCCCGCCTCGGTCTTCTCCTCCGTGAGTCCGAGCGCGTAGCGGGCGGCGGCGAACTGCGGGTCCAGCACCGTGGCCTGTCGAAATTCCTGCTCCGCCTGGATCGTCCGCTCCTGCTCCAGATACACGCGGCCCAACTCATAGTGCGCGAGGGCCGAGTCAGGGAGCAGGCTCACCGCGCGGCGGGCGAACTCCTGCGCCGAGAACAAGTCCTGATGGTACAGGCTCACCTCCGCCAGACGGGCGTACAAAATGCCCCGCTGCGGCGCGGCGCGGACGCCGCTCTCCAGCTCCTGCCGTGCCGCGTCCAGCCGCCCCCGCTCGATGTACAGGACGGCCAGATTGTAGTGCGCCGTGGCGTTGTCCGGGTCCAGCCGGAGCGCCTGCCGGTGCTCGGCCTCCGCCTCCGCGTCGCGGCCCTGACTCTGGAGGGCCTGGCCCAGGCCCGTATGCGAGTCCGCCGAATTGGGGTCCAGCCGCAGCGCGATCCGGTACTCCTCGGCGGCCTTCCGGGGCATGTCCAACCGCTGGTACACGGCCCCTAACTCCTGATGCACGAGCGGCAGGTAGGGCGCCACGGACGCCGCCGTCTCGTAGGCCGTCCGGGCCGCGTCAGTCTGCTGACGGGCCAGCAGGGCGCGTCCCTCGGTCAGCAGCGCGAACGGCGACAGGGGGTTCAGGCGGACCGCGCGCCGCGAAGCCGCCTCGGCTTCCTGCGGCCTTCCCGCGAAGAACAACACCATCGCCAGAGTCCCCTGGGTCTGCGCCGAGGCCGGCTGATCGCGCACGGCCTGCCGTGCGGCGGTTTCCGCATCGGTCAGGTCGTTCCGGGTCAGGTACGCCAGCGCCAGCAGGGCGCGCGCCGCGTAAAGCCTGGGGTTCCGCGCCAGGGCCGTCTGCAGGTGCTGCTCGGCATCCGCCGTCCGGCCTTCGTGCAGGTCGGCCAGCCCCAGCACCGCCTGGGGCGTCGCCCCGCCCCGCACCGGCTCCAGGGCCGCGCGCGCCGCCTCCGCCCGGCCCTGCGACAGATACGTCAACGCCGTCCCCACGCGCGCCCCCTCGTCGCTCGGCGAAAGCCGCTCGGCCCGACTGAAGGCGTTCAGCGCCCCGGTCAGATCCCCCAGCCCGCGCCGCGCCTGGCCCAGCGCGGCCCAGGCCGCCGCGTCATCGGGGTTGCGCCGAGTCGCGGCCTCCAGCGTGGCCGCCTCGGCGGTGATATCCGGCGGGCCGGCCGGCCCCGGCGTCAGAGACGGGGTCTCGAACTCCAGGGGCAGCGCCGCGACGTCCGCCGTCCAGGCGATCAGCCCGGAGACATCCACCGTCACCGGCGGCGTCGGCCTCTGGCCGGGGCGGGCGATGCTCTGTTGCGCGGTCGTCAGCTCGAGCGACCCCTGGGGGTTGGAGAAAGAGACATCCCCCTCCACCACGGTCAGGGTGGTGGCCCCGCCCGCGGCGACGGCCAGCAGGATCTCCGTCCCGTGCGTCACAATGTTGGTCTGCCCCGGAGCCTCGATCCTCGTCCCTGGACGCAGATGCGCCCAGATCAGGCCGACGATCGCCTGGAACAGACTTGGCTTCTGGCGTGGGGGCGCGCCGGCGGTGATTCGCAGGGCGGAATTCGAGGAAAACTTGGACGACGAGCCGTCGCTGAAGAAGAGAAGCTCGCCCGCCCCGTCAGGGCCGCTGCGGACCTGGTCGCCGGGGTACAGCGGCGTGTGCAGCCTGAGCGGCAGGAGCGTTCCGGCCCCATTGCGCTGGAACAGGACATCGCCGCTCACGGCGGTTACCAGCGCGGCCGGGCGCGGCGACGCGCCCGCGCGCTCCAGAGGGGCGAGCAGGAGAAGGCACGCGAAGAGAACCATTGTCCAAAGATGTTCCGCCTGTCGGTGCATGCGTAATCACCTTCAAGGTCGTCTACAGCAACAGCGCGTCAGGGCGCCCACGGAATTACCGGGGACCGGTATAATGATGGTGAGTTCAAGGCTCCCAGGATTATACCTACCTCTAAGGGATCGAGTTGTGACATATTTAACATGGCTCCCGTAACGGATTTGTAGACGCGACATTTATCGGCACTTTCTATAGAAGCAGGAGCGGCAGTTGATACCGGCGGGGATCATGAGCCTCACGAGTTTGCTGGAGTCTGGCGGTGAACTGCTATTCAATCTGTTGGCCAATCTGGCGCCCTTAGCAGGCCTATGGTACATCGCATATCTCGCTTTTCGTGAGTTGTCGGGCAAGAAAAGCAAGAAAGATCCGACACAGGCTGAGAACGAGCCGGAGAGCGGGGTCTGGCCGCCACCGCCCCGCCCGCCGGACTCCCAATCATGAGGTCACAAAGGATGGACTTCGATGCTGTTCGCCAGCACCTCGCCAGTAAGACCGGAGCGACGGAAGAGTACCCGTTCGACCCGCAGACGCTGGTGTTCAAGGTAGGGGGTAGGATGTTCGCGCTGGTGGCGCTGGACGAGGAGCCGCCGCGGGTGACGCTCAAGTGCGACCCGATGGAGGCCAAGGCGCTGCGGGACGCCCACGCCGCCGTCCGGCCCGGCTACCACATGAACAAGGCGCACTGGAACACGGTGGCGCTGGACGGGAGCATTGCAGACGATCAAATCCAGGAGATGATGGACGATTCCTATGCGCTGGTGGTGCAGACGCTGAAGAAGGCGGAGCGGGAGCAACTGAAGCAGGGCGGCGGGCAGCCCACATGAAGGCCCGAGGTCGCGGCGGACCAGCCCCGCGCCCGCTTGATTCCTATCCCGTTCCCGCAGCACATCCCTCTGACGGGGACGGTCAGGCCTCGCCCATCACCAGGCCCTCGATGGTGTGGGCCTGCACGATCGGTTCCAGCGCGTCAACGACCCGGTACGTCATGTGCCGACGCACCTCGTCGGGCAGCGTCTTGTCGAAGGCCCGGGTGACCTGCAGGTCGTGCCGCTCCGCGTTGCAGGCGTCCGGCGCATCCACGCCCAGGACGAGCACCGGGCGGGACTTGTCCGAACGGTTGGCCGTGCCGCGGTGAATCGTGAGGGCGGAGCGTACGGAGATGTCTCCCATTTTCGGCATCTTCTGCTGCGCGCGTTCCTCGTAGCGCCCGTACAGCGACTTCGGCGGGAACATGCCGTGCTCGAACTCTGATGGGTCGTCCCACTGCGTCCCCGGCGCGATCTCGAACGGGCCCATGTCCTCGAACACGTCCACGGCGGTGACATTGAATGCCAGCGAGTTCAGACGCCGGCCGATCAGCGTCTCCTCCGGGGCCGGGAAGTCGCGGTGCCACGGCTGATGGAGGGCGCCGGGCCCCGGCACGTCAAAGCCGATCTCGACGATCTTATAGTCCGGGCCGAGCACGGCCTCGCACACGGCGACTACCCAGGGGTGCGAGACCAGGTCGAGGAAGCCGCGCACACGTTCGGGGTGAATCTCCACATAGTAGCGCTTGGGCCCCCGGCCCACCGCGCCGCCGGGGCGTGCCAGCGCCTCGTCAAAGAGGACCTCAATATCCTCCCGCATCTCCCGCACCCACTCACGGTCGAAGGCGCCCTTGAGGCCGATGATGCCGTCCCCGTAGAGACCGCCCATGATGGCGGCAATGTCGAACTGCGGCGTCGGCACTTGGTTCGTCGTACTCATGATGTCCTCCTGGCAACATCATACAGGCCGCGCGGTCAAATGTCAAGCCTCGGCGAAGCAGGAATACGGCGCGGGGGCAGTCAATAACAGGGCGAGAGGAGAGACGACGGCCATGACCAAGATCACTTTCATCGGCGCGGGGAGCCTGGTGTTCACCCGTAATCTCGTGCGCGACCTGCTGACGTTCCCGGCATTGGAGGGCGTGACCCTCTGCCTGCTGGACATTGACCCCGAGCGGCTGGAGTTCGCGCGGCGCGCGGTGGAGAAGATCGTCGGCGCGGGCAACTACCCGGCGCGGGTGGAGGCGACTTTGGACCGGCGGCGGGCGCTGGACGGGGCGGACGCCGTGCTCTGCACCATCCTGGCGTCGCCGTTCTCGGTGTGGCGCACGGACATCGAGATCCCCAAGAAGTACGGCGTGGACACCAACATCGGGGACACGCGCGGGCCGTCGGGCGTGTTCCGGGCATTGCGGACGATCCCGGTGATGCTTGACATCTGCCGGGACATGGAGGCACTGTGCCCCGATGCCGTGCTGCTCAACTACACCAACCCGATGGCGATGCTCTGCCGGGCGATGCAGCGCGAGTCGAAAATACAAGTAACGGGCCTGTGCCACAGCGTCCAGGGCACGGCGGAGATGCTGGCGTCGTGGATCGGCGCGCCGATGGAGGAAGTGACGTTCGTGTGCGCCGGTATCAACCACCAATCGTTCTATCTGGACTACCGATGGGACGGCAAGGATGCGTACCCGCTGCTGCGGGAGGCGGTGGAAAGGCCGGAAATCTATCGCCAGGAGATCGTGCGCAACGAGATGTTCCGGGCGCTGGGTTATTATGTCACCGAGTCCAGCGGGCACAACTCCGAGTACAACGCCTGGTTCCGCAAGCGGCCGGACCTCATCGAGAAGTATTGCCTGCCAGGGACGGGCTGGAACCCCGGCGAGTACGGCGCGATGCTGAAGGGCTACGCCAGGGGCGAGGACCGCTGGCGGCAGGCGGCGCACGACTGGCTGGACGGCGACAGGCCGGTGGACCTGGCGCGCGGCCATGAGTACGCCGCCCCGATCCTGAACGCGGTGGTGGGTGACGGGACGCTGTTTGAATTTAACGGCAACGTCGCCAATCAGGGCCTGATTGACAACCTGCCGGCGGGCTGCTGCGTGGAGGTTCCCACGCTGGCCTCGCGGCGCGGCTTCTCGCCGATGCACGTCGGCCCGCTGCCGCCCCAGCTCGCGGCGCTGGTCAACATCAGCGCGGCCAACGAGGAGATGGCTGTGGAGGCCGCCCTGACGGGCGACCCGCGCCTGGTCTACTGGTCCATCTGCTACGACCCGCTGACCTCGGCGGTGCTGTCCCTGGCCGAGATCAAGGACATGGTGCGCGAGATGTTCGCCGCCAGCGAGGGCTACCTGCCTCAGTTCCCGACGACGGAGTTTTGAGAGGAGAACACCATAAAGAAATCGCTTTACCGGGCCGGTCTGGCCCTCCTATCGCCCCTCCCGGCGCTGATGCCGCCCTGCGCGCAGGCCGCGCCGCCGACGCATCCTGCCGTCCATAAGGCGGCCAAACACCCCCCTCTCGACCGCCGTATCTTCCTGATGCGTCAGCACCGACGGCCCCATGTCCGCGCGGCTTTTCCGGCGGACCGTCAGCCAGGCATGATCCCGGAGATCAACGGTTCAAACAAGCCAGCCACCAAAGGAAAGCCATAGATGGAAAAGAAAGCCATACATACCGAGAGCGGGCCGCTGCAGGGCGCGCCCTACACCCCCGCGGTGCGGGTCGGGCCGTTCATTTTTGTTTCCGGCCAAATCCCCCTAGACCCGGCCACCACTCAGGTCGTGGAGGGAGGATTTGAGGCGCAGGTGCGGCAGTGCCTGCGGAACCTGGCGGGGATTATGAAGCAGGAGGGGCTGGGGCTGGAGCACGTCGTCAAGACGACGATCTTTCTGAAGGACCTGAACAACTTCGGCGAGCTGAACAAAATCTACGGGCCCTACTTCGGCGGGGTCAAGCCGGCGCGCTCGACGGTGGAGGTGGCGCGGCTGCCGCTGGACGTGATGGTGGAGATCGAGGCCATCGCCGTCGCACCGGAGCATGAATCGTAGGGACGCAGCATGCTGCGCCCCTCCCTCGCCCTCAGTGCCAGTGCGAATTGAGAAGGCGCTAGAGCAGGCCGGCGAGGGCCTCGCGCTGCTTAGCGAACATCTGGCGGACGCCGACCTGGGCGAGATCGAGCAGGCGGTTCATGCGGGCGCGGTCGAAAGGCGTCCCCTCCGCCGTGCCCTGGACCTCGATGTAGCGGCCCGTGTCGGTCATCACGATGTTCATGTCCACCGACGCCTGCGAGTCCTCGTCGTAGGCCAGGTCCAGTCGCTCCTCGCCGCGCACGACGCCGACGGAGACGGCGGCGACCCATTCGGTGAAGGGGAGGGTCTTGATCTGCTTCTGGTCGCGCATCCAGGCCAGGGCCTCCACGACGGCGACAAACGCGCCGGAGATGGCGGCGGTGCGCGTGCCGCCGTCGGCCTGCAGCACGTCGCAGTCCACGGTGAGGGTGCGCTCGCCCAGGGCATCCAGATCCACCACCGAGCGCAGGGAGCGGCCGATCAGGCGCTGAATCTCAATGCCGCGCCCGTTGGGCTTGCCGGTGTCGCGCGGGGAGCGGGTGTGGGTGGAGCGCGGCAGCATGGCGTACTCGGCGGTCAGCCAGCCCTTGCCCTGCCCCTTCAGGAAGGGCGGGACCTTGTCCTCGACGCTGGCGGTGCAGATCACCTTGGTCTCGCCGACTTGGATCAGGCACGAGCCTTCCGCGTAGCGGGCGAAGCCGCGCGTCAGGGTGATGGGGCGGGTCTGGTCAAGGGCGCGGCCATCTTCACGGGGCATGGGGCGTTCTCCTCAAGGTTCTTTCGCGTTCCTGACGCCATGTTTCCGCCTACCCAATCACCTCCACCAAGGAGCGGGAGGTTGGCAGATGCACGACGTATCTATGCTCCAACTGCAAAAGTCTCCCGCAGAAGGGTCTCCACTTGCTGAACTTGCGGGATGCCGACAAATTTAATATCTTTGGTTTGCTGATCGCCATCACTATCTTTGTAGTGTTTCTGAGCAAACATCAGGTCGCCCGATTTGTCTGGGCGTTCAACACGCGCAATGTTGCCTAGCTCGCTCCTCCCATACGACTCGATGCGGCGTGTCTTTCCCTGCTGGACGATCAGAATCCGGTTGTTCGTGATGGCATAGACCATCCTGCGGGCGTGAAAGTATGCCCACAATGGCGAAAGCAGCATCCCGACGCCGATCAGAAGGAATGGGATAAAGAACAATTCCGAGGCGATCCCGTTGAAGCCCCAGAAGCTACTCGTCGGCGGCCCAGCCCCCTGGTGCCACTCATGTATGAAGTTGACGGTGAAACTGGTCCAGATGATCCCAAACAGGAAAAGGGCAAGATGTGATTGGGCCACTCGCATCGGGTCGGGTTGGCCAAGCCAAAGAGCTTTTTCATCCGGTCGCAGCTCAGACTCCACTGCATCTCGTAAGAGACGCTCCGGTAACATCGGCAGGTTCCCCCCACGCGAGAAGCCTATACTTTACGGCGGCCATCTCCGGTAAGTCATTGACCTGATCGCACCCAGGATCATTTTAGCACAAGTCCCTGGCAAGAAGATGCCGGCACGGCGCTTCATCCCGAGCGCACTCGCAGCACGGGTCGCATGGAGGGTGCAGCCAGCCGCTCCATCAGTTCTTTTGGCGGCGCATCCAGGCTTTGACGCGGCGCTCGACGGCGTACTCGGCGCGCTGGGCGGCGCGGGCGAGGGGGCCGAAGGGGGTGCGGGGGCGCGTCAGCAGGCGGCGGGCGTTGACCTGGGCCTGGGCGGTCCACTTGGCCTTGTACGGCTCGTCGCCGCGCAGGAAGTCGAAGACGGCCCGATGCTCGGCGATGGCGGACTGCATCGCGTGGGCGGTCAGCACCGTGCCTAGGCTCCACTTCGCCAGCGTCGGCTCAAACCCGCCCTGGTAGTAGCAGAGCCGGTCGCCGAAGGCAAAGCAGTAGAGCGCGGCCTGCGTCTCGCCGTCCAGCTTTAAAGTGAACAGCCGGAGATTCCCGCGTTCCAACAACGCGCGGGCGGCCTCCCGGTGGAACCGCTGCACGCGACGCCCGCCGAAGACGCCCGGCAGCCAGCGCTGGTTCCAGCGCCGCTGGTGCAGCTCGAACAGGCGCGTCATCTCGTCGTCGAGCGCGCCTGCGTCCGTGACCGGCCCGACCTCCACCGCGAACACTTTTCGAAGGGCGCGGTCGTAGTAGCCGAGGTTGCTTCGGGTCTTCTTGCCGAAGGTCTGGAGCAACGCGTCCCAGGTGTCGGGCAGCGGCAGGAAGGGGCAGGCCTCCTGCGGGGCGTCCCGCCAAGTCAGGCCCAGCTCCGGGCGGGGCGGGCGGGGGCGCAGCAGGCCCATTTCGCGGAGCTGGGGGAGGTCGGCGATCTGCCAGCCGCCGTGCCGGCGTAGCCAGTCATGGAAGGCGCTGGCGACGGCGTCCTCGCGGCCCGGCCGGGCCAGCAGGTCGTGGTAGTCGGACGCGCCGACGCCGAGGAAGGTCAGGCGGCGCAGGGGCGTGGCGTACCACCAGCCGGTCATCAGCGGGGCCAGTCCA
>JAFAZD010000180.1 GCA_019239955.1 Armatimonadota bacterium
GAGGCCGCCCATCACCACCGCGAGGGCGACCACGAGGCCGCCCGGTCCCATGCCGCCGCCGCCCATGAACACAGCCAGGAGGCGCACCGGCACACGACCACGGCCCACGAACACTCCCACAAATAAGCCAGGCGAAGAAACGAGGGCCGGCGGGCGATGCCCGCCGGCCCTTTCCACGCCCGCCGCAACCCCGTCCGCGTCCCAGGGCCGGGCGGCCCTCCATTTTCCCCCGCGCCTGCCGACAATGCTCTTATATGCCATGATGGCAATTTCCGACGCAAAGGACGGCCCGCCCATGTTTTCCGACTGGATTTCGTCTTACCTTCGCGCTCAACCCGCGCCCGACCCGGCTCCCGAACCGGCCGCCGCCGTGCAGTCCCTCGCGGATGGCGTCCAGCAGCTCTGCACCCTCTGTGAAGAACTGCTGGTACTGGTCTCCCTCAGCGATGCCGCTCAGGACGTAACGGAACCCCTGCTCCGCACCATCCCCGCACAGATCGAGGCCGTCCGCGCCTGCGCCGGCGAGATCAAATCTCAGCGGTCCGCCGCCCCCGCTGAGAGCGACCCCTACTCCCTCGCCGCCCTCGGCCAATGGGTCTGGCGCGAGTAATCACCTCTCGGCGCGCTCACCGCCCGACCTGCTGACGCAGCCAATATCCCGCCTCGTCCGGCCAGCGGTGCGCGGGCTGGTCAGGCGGCAGCCGCAGGCCGTAGCCGTGGCCGCCCGTGTCGTACACCGCACAGCGCGCCGAAACCCCGGCGCGCTCCAGGGCCTCGGCGTAGGCCGGGGCACACAGATAGGGATCATCGCGCGTCTGCGTGAGGAACACGGGCGGCGTGCCGGCATGGGGCCGCACCTCCGGGGCAGGGCGGCCGCCCGGATCGTCCACCAGGTATGCCGGGTAGATCAGCAGCGCGAAGTCCGGCCGGCAGTTCATGCGGTCGGCCTTGTCCACGGCAGGATAAGAACGCGCCCCATTGCCGCACGCCAGCCGCGCCGCCAAATGCCCGCCCGCCGAAAAGCCCAGAACACCGACGCGGCGCGAATCTGCCCCAAATTCCTTCGCCCGCGCCCGCACCAGCGACAGCGCGCGCTGGGCGTCCTGAAACGCCGCGTCACGCTTGCCGGGGACGCGGTAGTGCAGCACCGCCGCGACCACTCCCTGCGCGTTCAGCCACCGGGCGATCTCCGTGCCCTCCAGATCGGCCGCCAGAATCTGGTAGCCCCCGCCGGGACAGACCAGCACGGCTGGATGCCCCCGCCGGTTGTCCGGCCGGAAGACGAGCAGCTGCGGACGGCTGACATCGGTGAGACGTGTGACGTGGCTGCGGGCGTCAATGTCCGTCCGCCCCGTGTCCGACAGGTGCTCGCCCGGCGCCAGATGCGGCCACACATCAACGATGAGTGGCGTCCCGGCCACGACCGGCAGGGCCGGCCCGGAGAGGAAGAACAAACCCAACAAGGTCCTCATGGCTGCTGAATCCTCCGCCTTCTTGTTCCACACCCATCGCCTCATCCCTCCCCCCAATCCCGCCCGAACAGGATCGTTCCGTGTGCCGCAGGGACTGTCGGGGCATGCATCATAGGCGCATTGCGCCCCATGCCCCCACCCTATGCTCCGTTCCATGTCTGATCGCGGCGCTTGGGCATGGGAAAGCCTCCGACCCCAGGTTACGCCATCGCCAGTTGTCAAAGCAGAGGCAATGTGCTATAATCTCCGTGAGACGGCTTTCAGGCCAACGCCGGAGTATTGTTTTTCTATATGGACACGAGTGATTTTCGCAACGGCGTCTCCATCCTGATGGATGGGGATATTTATACCATCACGGACTTTCAGCACGTCAAGCCCGGCAAGGGCGGGGCCTTCGTCCGCTCGACGCTCAAGAACGTCAGGACGGGCCGGACCCTGGAGAAGACCTGGCGCGCGGGCGAGCGCATGGAGCAGGCATTCTTGGAGCGCCGCCCCATGCAGTACCTCTACAACGACGGCAGCGACTACTACCTGATGGACCCGGAGACCTTTGACCAGATTAGCGTCAGCAAGGACAAATTCGGCGAGGGCGTCAAGTACCTCAAGGAGAACATGGACGTCACGGTGCTCTCCCACAAGGACGCCATCATCAACGCCGAAGTCCCCAGCTTCGTCGAGCTGGAAGTGACCGAGACGGCGGGCAGCGAGAGGGGCGACACGGCTTCGGGCGGCGGCAAGCCCGCCACCGTGGAGACCGGGGCGGTCGTCAACGTGCCGTTCTTCGTCAAGATCGGCGACCGGATCAAGATCGACACCCGCAACGACCAGTACCTAGAGCGCGTCAAGTAGCGCCCCTGCCTTCTGTGCGTCTGTGCCGGCTGAAGTTTCTGGCCGGCATCCCCCGGTACTTTCGCATGAGGGATGCCACCTATGTCGACGCCGATTGACTTATCCAATGCTCTGAAGACCCCGCCGCCGTCGGTGTCATCCCGGCCCGGCGGGAGCAAGGGCGCGGGGCGAGGGCCTCAGACCCGCCTGGACGACATCGCCCGGCCCGTGCTGTGGACCGCGCTGGCCGTCACCGCCCTGCTGCTGATTTACGTGGGCTGGGGCCTCTTCGGCGGCGCGTGGGCCAACCCCACCTGGGACAGCCTGAAGGCCGACTTGCACCGGCTGCACCTCTACCACCAGGTGCAGATGGCGAACATCGGCCTCGTCTTCGACCTGCTGCGGGTGGCCGCCGTGGTGCTGCTCGTCACGCTGGTCATCTGCTGCCTGCACGATGAGGGCGTCGGCTATGTGCTGCTGGGGACGGCGGCGGCGCTGTTCTTCGGCCTGCCGCTGCTGGCCGGCCAGATTTACGTCTGGCAGAACCTGCGCGCCACGGAGGCGTCGCAGGCCGTGCTGCGGCAGATGCAGATTCTGGCGCTCTTCTACGGCGTGCCGGGGCTGATCTGGACGGCGGTGGACCTCGTGCGCCGCCTCCAGGCCTCCGCCGAGGCGGCGGCGATCCGGCGCGCCAGCCTCCAGCACGCGCAGGCGTCCGGCGCGCGCGCACTGGGGGTGCGGACTCCGAAGCGCGGGCTGACCGCCGAGCAGCGCCAGTACCGTACCTATCAAACGTGCGCGGTGATCATCCTGATCGCCGAGCCGCTGCTGGTGCTGCTGAACCTGGGCACGGTCGAGGTCTGGGTGGGACGCCTGCTGGCGGCGGTGGAGCGAATCACCAACCGGTTCTCGTTCAGCGCCAATCCCGGCGGCATCGCGCCGCTGCACACCGGCGACAATATCGTCCTCTGGACGGTGCTGATTGCGCTGAACCTGGTGCTGCTGGCGCAGGTGCTGCGGCTGCTCGAGTACTTCTTCTTCCGCCGTAAGGTTTGACGTGACCCTAGAGACCATTGAACAGATCGTGGCGCTGCTGAAGGAATACCCGGTGTCGGAGATCGCGCTGGAGCAGGAGGGGCAGCGCCTGCTCGTCCGCAGGCCGCTGCTGCCGCCCGCCGCGCCCCCGCCGGCCCTCGCTGTGGAGGCCGCGCCGGTCGCGCCAAGTGAGCCGTTGGTGGAGGAGACCGTGCCTGCGGAGGCGCCCGCGGAGCCGGCGCTGCTGACGGCCACCATGGTGGGGCTGTTTCACCACGCGACGCCGCCGGTCAGCTACGGCACACAGGTCGCGCTGGGGCAGGCGGTCGGAAGCATCGAGTCCATCAAGGTGATGAACGACGTGCCCGCGACCGAGGCCGGACGCGTCGTGGACGTATTCGTGGAAGAGGGGGCCCCGGTCGAATACGGCCAGGCGCTCTTCCGCCTGGCCCCCGAATAAGAATCTGGAGCGAGTCGTGATGTTAAGGCCGGGTTCCCCCCGCCAGCGTCGAGGACAGTGGACGATGATCGGCCTCCTGGTCGCTATCGCCGTCCTGATCATTCTGGCCGGGCTGTGGGTCCCGCGTATCGCCGCGCGCCATTCCGAGCCGAGCCAGGCGGCGACCCCGACCGAGCGCGGCCTGGGCGTCGCCTGCGGCGAGTACGCCGCCCAGATGAACCAGGCGGTTCAGATTTACAAGACCGACCACGACGACCAGCCGCCCAGGAGCCTGGACGAGCTGAAAAGGTATGGCGTCACCGACGACATGATTCACGCCGAGGGCTGTTCCTTCCAGATGGACCCGGCCAGTGGGGCCGTCTACGACACCGGCGGCGGGCGCGCCCAGCCGGGCGCGGCGCCCGTGACGCTGGGGCCGTCCGGCGGCCCCGCGCCCGCCGCGCCTCCGCCGCCCCCCAACGGCGGCACGCGCGGGCCGGGCGGCGTCACCATCCCCAACATCCCCACGTCCGGGGGCGGCCTGTAGTCCCGACTATGTTCAAAAAAATCCTGGTCGCCAATCGCGGCGACATCGCCGTGCGCGTCATCCGCGCCGCCCACGAGATGCGCATCCCCACCGTGGCCGTCTACTCGCAGGCGGACGCGGACTCGCTGCCGGTGCGCCTGGCCGATGAGGCCGTCTGCATCGGCCCGCCGGAGCGCAAAGGCTCCTACCTCCACGCCCCCAACATCCTCAGCGCCGCCGTCATCACCGGCTGCGACGCGCTCCACCCCGGCATCGGCTTCCTCGCCGAAGTCGCCTCCTTCGCCGAGATGTGCGACGCCATCGGCCTGAAATACATCGGCCCGCCGGTCAAGGCCATCGAGACCATGGGCGACAAGATCGAGGCCCGCGCCTCCATGGAGAAGGCGGGCGTCCCCGTCGTCCCCGGAACCAACGTCGCCATGCGCGACCCCTTGGAGGCCTCCAAGATCGCCGCCAAGATCGGCTTCCCCGTGATGATCAAGGCCGCGGGCGGCGGCGGCGGGCGCGGCATCCGGGTCGTGCAGAACGAGGAGGAGTTCCCCAAGATTCTGAAGACCGCCCAGGTCGAGGCCGAGTCCTCCTTCGGCAACCCGGACGTCTACATCGAGAAGTTCATTGACACCTTCCGCCACATCGAGGTGCAGGTCCTCGCCGACGAGCACGGCAACGTGATCCACCTGGGCGAGCGCGACTGCTCCTTGCAGACCCAGCGCTACCAGAAGATGGTGGAGGAGGCCCCCGCGCCCCACCTCCCGCCTGCCGTCCGCAAGCGCATCTGCGAGGCCGCCGTCCGCGCCGCCAAGGCCTGCGGCTACGCCAGCGCCGGCACGGTCGAGTTCATCGTCGCGCCCGACGGCACGTTCTACTTCATGGAGATGAACACCCGCCTCCAGATCGAGCACCCGATCACGGAGATGGTCACGGGCATAGACCTGGTCAAGCAGCAGATCAAAATCGCCGCGGGCGAGAAGCTGCCCTTCGGCCAGCGCGACATCCGCTGGGACGGCCACGCCATCGAGGTGCGCCTGACCGCCCGTGACCCCGACCGCGACTTCGCCCCCAACGCCGGCCCGATCCGGTCCCTGCGCCTGCCCGGCGGCCTGGGCGTGCGCGTGGACACCCACATCTTCTGCGGCTACGAGGTCCCGCCCTACTACGACTCCATGCTCGCCAAGATCATCGTCTGGGCCGAGGACCGGGCCGGGGCCATCGCCCGGATGCAGCGCGCCCTGGACGAGGTCGAGATCACCGGCATCAAGACCGATTTGGAGTACCACAAGCGCATCTTCGCCAACGCCTTCTTCCGCAAGGGCGACCTCAGCACCAAGTTCCTGATGACCCACCTGACGGACTGATGCCCGCCAACACGGCCCGCGCCACAACAACGGCCTGTGCCCGGCAGGCGTTATGGCGTCAGCCCTATTCCCCAGGCGAGGCCCGCGACTGAGTGTTACCCATCAGCCCGGTCTAATCCGTTACTTGTCATCTTGGTCCCTACACGTGCCTCAGAGTACGTGTAAGTCGTCCAGAATGGCCGCGTAACCGCCCGGCCTCGCGCGGAACTCGAACTGCGCGGTCAAATCGCTCCCTTCGCCATTGAGCGGCACCGGATAGTCCAGCCGATAGCCGTTGCCGTCATCGAATCTATCGAACGTCTCGTCCTGCTGCCCCGCCTCGGGCAGTGCGGACGGGTCGGTGAAGCGTGGCCCCTCCGGGTGGGCGAGGTAGAACAGGGTCTGAGAATCGAAAGTCTCGGCGACGACCCGGCGGATTAGCTCCGGCGTCCAGACAATGCCGTACCTGTTCGGCTCGTCCAGAAGCCCACAGGCCTCCGGGAGTCGGTCCTCAGACAGAAGCCGGAGCCAGTGCCTGACGAAGCCGGTGAACGTTTGTTGCGGCCCCTCGGCCAGTTCTGAGATCATGTCACCCTGTCGATGCCGGATCCTACGCGATGTGGCGCTGGCAACAGCCTCTACACCGAAGACACCCCAGAGCGTCGCCCACTGCGCCGTCTTGATGAGTGCCCACAAAAAAGCCCCGGCCATTGGCCGGGGCGGGGAGGGGTCAGGCCTTGATCGGCTCCCACTTCTTGGACTGTGCGGACTGCTCCACCGTGTCCAGGATGACGTTGTTGATGTAGCCGTCGTGGAAGTCGGGGGAGGGGTTTGCGCCCTTGGCGATGGCGGCGAAGGCGTCGGCCAGCAGGTTGATGAAGGTGTGCTCGTAGCCGATGTTGTGCGCGGCGGGCCAGAAGTGGCCGCTGTAGGGGTCCTCGCCGGTCGTCGCCGAGACGGTGCGGAAGCCGTAGGTGCCCTTGCGCGTGTCCTCCGTGTAGACCTCTAACTCGTTCGGGCGCTCCATGTTGAAGACCACGCTGCCTTTGCTGCCGTTGATCTCAAAGCGGTTGTAGTTCTTGCGGCCCAAGGCGAAGCGGGTGGCCTCGAACGAGCCGAGCGCACCGTTGTCGAAGCGGGCCAGGAACAGGGAGGCGTCGTCCACGGTCACGTCGCCCATCTTGTCCGAGGCCGTCCCGCCCAGGCGGTCATCGGTGGCGGCGAGTTCCGGGCGCTGCTTCACGAACGTCTCCATCAGCCCGGAAACCTCGGTGATCTCGCCGACCAGGAACCGGGCCATGTCGATCAGGTGCGCCTGCAAATCGCCGTGGACGCCGCTGCCCGCCGTCTCTTTCTTGAGGCGCCAGACCAGGGGGAAGCTGGGGTCGGCGATCCAGTCCTGCAAGTACGTCCCGCGCCAGTGGTAGATGCGGCCCAGCGATCCCTCGGAGATGAGCTGCTTGGCGAGGGCGACGGCGGGGGCCTTGCGGTAGTTGAAGAAGACGGCATTCTTGACCCTGGCCTCGTTCACGGCGTCCAGCATCTGCTTGGCCTCGCCGGCGGTGTTGCCCAGGGGCTTCTCGCAGAACACCATCTTGCCCGCCTTCGCCGCCGCGATGGAAATCTCGGCGTGCAGGTTGCCGGGCGTGGAGACGTCGATGATGTCAATGTCGTCGCGCGCGACCAGTTTCTTCCAGTCCGTCTCGTAGCCCTCCCAGCCCATCGTCTCGGCGGCCTGTTTCACGCCGGCCTCGTCGCGCCCGCAGATGGCCTTCAGCACCGGCTGGATCTCCAATTCCGGGAAAAAGTGCTTGACCTGCCGGTAGGCATTGGAGTGCGCCTTGCCCATGAATTTGTAGCCGACCAGGCCGACATTCAGCGTCTTGGCTGCCATGTGTTCTCTCCTTTGAATGGAAAACTTCCGCAGGGGCGACCTGCCGGGTCGCCCCTGCGGTGTGTCATTTTACGGCGTGAAGTAGTTGGTGATCTTGGCGCTTTTGAGCAATGTCTGCAAGTAGGTCTGCACCTGCTGGCGCGACTGCTGCTGATCCGCCTGCGCGTAGAGCGCCTTCTCCGGGCCGGTCGCGCTCTCCGACGTGCTGACGGCTTTGAGCAGGAAATAGCCGAACTGCGCGGAATGCACCGGCGTCGGCGTCACCTCGCCCGGCTTGAGCGCAAGGGCCGCCTGGATGAACGCGGGGTCGAGCGAACTGTCCGGGCCGACGATGCCGATGTCGCCCCCGGTGCTCTTGCCGCTATCCTCTGTGTACTTGGCCGCGACGGACTCGAACGCCTGGCCGGCCTTCAAATCCGCCTGGGCCTTGGCGATGATCGCCTGTGCCTCGGCATCGGTGTGGGGCTTTTTGGTCGGGTCGCCGCCCGGATTGGCGGTCAGGATGACGATGTAGTGGATGTGGGCGCGGTGGACCGGCTTCTGTCCCTTGCTCGCCAGTTTCTCGGCCTCAATGCGGATGCGGAGGTTACTCTTCAGGTCGTCCAGCGAGGTGTTGTTGGCGTGCAGAAAGGCGTCCAGGCCGCCGGGGTAGCGGTCGGTCAGGCTCTGCCGGAGCTGAGCGATGCGGGCGTCCAACTCGGCGGGCGTGGCCGTGACCCCCTGCCGCTTGGCCTCCTGATCCACCAGCGTGTTGGCGATCACCTGCTGCAAGGCCTGCTGGCCGGCCATGGCGAGTGCGATACGCTCCACCTCCGTTCGGCTGACGGACTGGCCGTTGACGACGGCGGCGACTCCAGGCGGACCGCCCGGAACCGGCGGGGGAGGGAAGCTCGGCACCGGGGCGGCGGGCGGAGCCGGCGGCGGGGGCGTGCCTAACTGGGCCAGGGCCGCCGGCGCGGCGGCCAGCGAGGCAAGGACGGCGATGGCGAGCGGCCATCGGGTGCGGGGTTGTGTCAAAATGGGAACGATCCTCTTTTCCTAAATTGGTCGGTATGAATACGGGTCAAACGCCCCTCTATGTTACACGAAAATGCAGGCAGCGTCAAGCGGAAGAGCATTTCAGGCCGCTTGCGGCCCCCAACGCTCGCAGGACGCGGATCGCCCGTCGACGCTCTACCGCTCGCCGCAAGACGGTCACGGGCCAGAGCAGTCCCCAGGTCATCAGGTAAGCTCCGCGCAATGTCGGACGGTAAGCACCCGCTGCGGCATCCAGGTAAAGCCGCCCTGCGTGACACTGACGGTCATAGCTGGCGACGACCACCTCCGCAAGCTCTGCGACTTCCTCGCCTGGACGCGGCAGTACTCGATTTGTGCCGGTGACGGCCATGCGGTGTGTGAAATGCCATGTCACCGCTGGCGGAGCATTCTCGATCTCTTCTTCGAACTGCTGGGACAATCGGCGGTGTACGGCAAGAAGTTGCGCGGGCTCCGAGACCATTGGGAAGCGATGGAGCGGATGGTCTGGGCTGGACGCGAAGGCGCGGGCTGTGCTGTTGTTGCTCGTATCCAAACTCCGGCCGTCAGCGAACCAGGTGGTGAATTCGACATAGCGCGCCGTCAGGCGGGCCGTGCCTTGGCTGAGCGCGTAGAACACTGCCGTCATGGCTTTTTCACCGGTCACTCGATTGATAGAGATGATTAGGAGCGGCAGCACATTGGCTGTCATGCCCGTAGACGCCACGTAAGCAGCCGCTTGAAAGCCGAGTGCCTCCAGGACTCCCGCGTTCTCAATCAGGTACTGCCGGGCTTCCGGTGGCACACGGGTCCAGTCCAACGGCTCAAAGCGTGGGCTGGCCGACATGCGCTGATTGAACCG
The DNA here is from genome assembly GCA_019239955.1 of Armatimonadota bacterium. Classification (GTDB taxonomy): domain Bacteria; phylum Armatimonadota; class Armatimonadia; order Armatimonadales; family Capsulimonadaceae; genus JAFAZD01. Next base: position 9,426 of record JAFAZD010000180.1, read on the forward strand.
CACGATCAGCGGCGCGACCAAGTACATGAAGCCAACGTACCACAACAAAGCTAAAAGCGCCGTGTGAAGCAGATGAGGCATGTCCCTGTGCTCCTGTCGTGAGGCCGACATCGACGGCGGGCCTGTCTCTCTCACCTGGCAGGCCGGCAGGCTCCATGATACCTGGGTAATCGTCTCGACGTCAAGGGGTTACGCCGCCTGCCTCCGGCGAGTCTGGGCCAGGTGGACGGAGAGGACGGCGATGTCGGCGGGGGTGACGCCGGGGATGCGGGCGGCCTGGCCGAGCGAGATCGGGCGGACGCGGCCCAGCTTGTCGCGGCCCTCGTTGGAGAGGGCGCGGATGGGGGCGTACTCAAAGCCGTCGGGGATGGGCACGTCCTCGCTACGCTCCGCCGCCGCCACCTGCTCGCGCTGGCGCTGGATGTACAGGTCGTACTTGCACTGAATCTCCAACTGCTCGGCGACGGCGCGGGGCAGTTCAGGCCAGCCCTGCAAGGCGCGTACCTGGTCGTAGGAGACCTCGGGGCGGCGCAGCAGGTCGGCAAGGGTCTGGCGCTGGGTGACGGTAGGCAGGCCCGCCGCAGCCAGGCGCGCGTTGTCCGCGCCGCCGACGGAGAGGGAGCGCAGGCGTGTCGTCTCGCGCTCGATGTGGGCGCGCTTGTCCTCGAACATGGCCCAGCGGTCGTCAGGGACCAGGCCCGCCCCCCGGCCAAGCGCGGTCAGGCGCAGGTCGGCGTTGTCCTGGCGCAAGAGCAGGCGGTACTCGGCGCGCGACGTCAGCAGGCGGTACGGCTCGTCCGCGCCCTTCGTCACCAGGTCGTCCACCATGACGCCGATGTAGGCGTCGGAGCGGCGCAGGGTGAAGGCGGGCCGGCCCAGGGCGAACAGGGCGGCGTTCGCGCCGGCCATCAGGCCCTGCGCGGCGGCCTCTTCATAACCCGACGTGCCGTTGATCTGTCCGGCCAGAAACAGGCCCGGCAGCCGCTTGGTCATCAGCGCGTGGGTCAATTCGGTCGGCGGCACGGCATCGTACTCCACGGCGTAGCCCGCTTTGAGCATGACGCATTCTTCGAGGCCGGGGATGGTGTGCAGGAACTGAAGCTGCACCTCGGCCGGCAGCGACGTGCTGGTGCCCTGGACGTAGAGCGAGTCCGTTTCCCAGCCCTCCTGCTCCAGAAAGACCTGGTGACTGGGCTTCTCGGCGAACTTGACGATCTTATCTTCGATGCTCGGACAGTAGCGCGGGCCACAGCCCTCGATGTGCCCGCCATACATGGCCGAGCGGCTCAGATTCTTGCGGATGACCCGGTGCGTCTCGGCGTTGGTGTAGGTCAGCCACGACGGCAGCAGGCCGGGGATGTCTACGCGCTCGTGCAGGAAGCTGAACGGCGGCGTGTCCGGCTCGGACTCGATGGCCTGTGTTTGCGAGAAGTCCACGCTCTTCTTGCCAATGCGCGGGGTCGTGCCGGTCTTCAGGCGGACGGTGGGGAAGCCGAGGCGGCGCAGGGTGTCCGACAGGGCGACGGCGGGGGCCTCGCCGAGCCGCCCGCCCGCCGTCCGCTCCTCGCCCCGGTGCATCATGCCGCGCAGGAACGTCCCGGTGGTGATGACGACGCAGGGCGCACGGAACACCGCGCCCTCTGCCGTCCGCAGGCCGACGACGCGCCCCTCCTCAATCACCAGGTCCTCGACCATGCCCTCGCGCAGAGCGAGATTCGGCGTCTGTTCCAGCGTCGCGCGCATGGCGCGGCTGTAGAGCTCCTTGTCGCACTGGGCGCGCAGGGCCTGCACGGCGGGGCCTTTGCCGGTGTTGAGCATCCGAATGTGGGTCAGCGTCCGGTCGGTGTTGACGCCCATCTGCCCGCCGAGCGCGTCCACCTCGCGCACTAGGTGGCCCTTCGCCGGGCCGCCGACGGAGCAGTTGCAGGGCATCAGCGCGACTTTATCCAGCGCCAGCGTCAGGCACAGCGTCCGCGCCCCGACCCGCGCCGCCGCCAGCGCCGCCTCCGCCCCCGCGTGCCCCGCCCCCACAATGATTACGTCATAGTCATACATGGCGCAGTTCATCCGTTCCGTGGGGCCGCTGCCGGGCGCAGGATTAACAACCAGTCTGGCTTGGGCTGCTGATTATTGTAAGCATCCTCCAAGTCCTGAAGGGCGGCGGCGAAATCGAACGCATCGGACATACCTGCAAGATGCACGGGAACGATCAAGAACCGACCCTCCTGCTTGGCCGCCAGTGAGTAAATGGTCGCCGGAACGCCCCGTGCTGCGGCCTCAGCCCTGAGCCATTCATAAACCTGATCCGTGCCCTGCCGCTCCTGTATCGCTTCTGCCATCTGCTTTTACCTTTCGGGAAGAACTGAGTCTGCAACTTTGAAGAGGTAGCCGACGCTCTTGCGAGCCGTGGCGACCTTACCTGCGGCAACGTCATGGGTGCCGCTATAGTCAGCGATGAGGCGGACCTTATACAGTTCACGCAGACGATGGGCCATGTCTCGGCGCTGGCTCATTGTGCCCACGAATAGCGGCTGCTGGCCCTCGATGAGTGAAGGCGTCTCATCATGACTCCACGCCTCCCGGTCCGCCGGCGGCGTCAGCCCCCGATACAAAAGGATCGCGGTCATGGCCTGGTACGCCGCGTAGTAATACCTGTTGGCCGCTGACCGAAGACAGCCATCGGCTTCCGCCAGGCGCGCCGCACGTTCCGACTCGCGCGCCATCTCCCTCCATAGCTGCCACGGCTCCATGTTCTCATTATACCAGACCTCTTGGGCGTCAGGGCTTGGGCGTGGAGACGAGGCCGGTGGCGGCGTCAATCGCCCAGGGAGCGTCGGAGGGCAGAAAGAGGGAATGGTCGCCGACCGTCAGTGGGAGCCAGACGTAGCGCGAGTCGCCCAAATCTCTGGGATTCCAGCGGTCGCCGACATATATGTAGGTGGTGGCCCTGCGGCCATGCACCGGCAGGATATAGGCGGCCTGGGAGTCGTAGGTCTTGGTCCCCGGCGGGGCCACATTCTGGAAAGCGGACCAGGGGCCGGCCAGTGACGGCGCGGTGGCGTACTCGTTGTCGTTGGCGGCCCACCCGCTCAGGTGGGAGCCGAGCAGGAAATAGGTGGGGCCGATCTTCACGACGGCCAGGGCCTCGTAGTGCTGCGGGATCAGGGCGACCTCGCGCTCCACACTGAGGTAATCGGGAGAAAGGGCCGCGATGCAGACGCCCCGTTCGCGGTCTTCAAACACCAGGTAGCCAGTGCCGTTGCTGTCCTGAAAGAGCGTCATGTCGCGGCTCTGGTGATCTAATGGCCGGAAGCTGCCCCGGTAGGTGTACGGCCCCTCCATGCGCTTGCCGGTCGCCACGCCCACCTTGGCCTCCGCGTAGTGGGTGTCGTCAATGTGCAGGTACATGACGTAGGTGCGCGTGTGGGGGTTGTAGAGGACCTTGGGGCGCTCGACGACCCGGTTCGGGCCGAGGTCGCCACCCGGCTGCTGCGTGAGGGCGTCGCCTTTGAATGTCCAGTGCGCCAGGTCCTGCGAGGCGTAGCAGGGGACGTCCTGAAAGAGATAGCCCTGGGCGTGGTCCTCGCCGAACCAGTAATACGTCTTGCCGGCCTGAATGACGCCCCCGCCGTGCGCCTGGATGACGTGCCCCTCCGTGTCGCGCCAGACCGTGCCCGGCGTGATGGTTTGGGGCGACGCTTGGGCGGTCCCCGGCCCCACTCCCAGCCAGAGGCACGCAAGCCCCGTTGTCAGTGCAAGAGGCTGTTTCATTTAATGTTCTCCTGCCGGAAAGTATACCTTCGGAAAGAGTGCTCGGAAAAGGCGCAACTTGGGGTATAATAGGGTCATTAGTTTCAATCAATCCGCTTGCTCTCGACCCCTGAACCGCCGGTTTTTTGCTTGCTCGTTGCTGGATGACCTCGTGCGTGAGTGGAATGTTGGAATGCGCCGCCCGTCAACAGGCCCCCGGGCCTAATTTTTTGACGGACGGGCGGCATCCCTCCCTCACATCACGGAGGAAGAAAGGCAACACATTTTGCAGAGTTTTTCCGAACTGGCGCTGCGCGAGGCGCTGCACCGCAGCCTCGCCGCCGCCGACCACGTCACCCCGACCGAGATTCAGGCCCTCGCCCTGCCCGTCGCCCTCTCCGGCCGGGACCTGATCGCCTGCGCCCAGACCGGCGGCGGCAAGACCGCCGTATTCGCCCTGCCCATCCTCAACGCGCTGGACCACTCCGAGAGCGCCCACCCGCGCGCCCTGGTCCTGGTCCCCACCCGTGAACTGGCCATGCAGGTGGAGGCCGCGTTCGCCCTCTACGGCAAGGGCACCGGCCTGCGTGGGGTCGTCCTCTACGGCGGCGCGAACATCACGCCCCAGATCAACCGGCTGCGGCGCGGGGTGGACATCGTCGTCGCCACGCCGGGACGACTGTTTGACCACCTGGAGCGGGGCACGGTGGACCTGTCCCATATTCAGACCTTCGTGCTGGACGAGGCCGACCGGCTGCTGGACATGGGCTTTCTGCCCCAGGTGCAGCGCATCGCCAAGCATCTCGGCACCGGCCCGCGCCAGACCATGCTGTTCTCGGCGACCATGGACGACGCCGTGGAGAAACTGGCGCAGGCGTACCTGACCGACCCGGCGCGCGTGGACGCCAACCCGCGCTCGATGCCGGTGCCGGAGATCGAGCAGATCGTGCATCGGGTGACGCCCGCCGAGAAGGGCGACCTGCTGCTGGACGTGCTCCATGAGGCGCGCGAGGCGGGCGGCAGCGCCCTGGTCTTCACGCGCACCCGGCACGGCGCGGACCGGCTGGAGCAGACGCTGGCGCGGGCCGGCATGAAGTCCGGCTGCATCCACGGCGACATCTCCCAGCCGCAGCGCGAGCGGACATTGTCCCGCTTCCGCAGCCGCCACCTGGACGTGCTGGTCGCCACCGACGTGGCCGCGCGCGGCCTGGACGTGCCCCACATCACCCACGTCGTCAACTACGACATGCCGGTCTGCGCCGAGGACTACGTCCACCGCATCGGCCGCACGGGCCGGGCCGGCCGGTCGGGCAAGGCCTTGACGTTCGTGACCTACGGCGACACGCCGCAGCTCCGGGCCATCGAGAAACTGGTCGGCCAGCGCCTGGACCCCAATCCGCCGGTGGAGGAGCGCAGCCCTGTCATGGGCCGGCATTCCGGCGTCACTCCCCGCTCCGCGCGGGGCGGCAGTCGCCGCCCATCGGCGCGCCGGGGCCGATAGTGTTCCTGTAGTGATGTTCCCGCAGGGGCGCAGCATGCTGCGCCCCTGCATTTTTGTCACCGCTTCCCCAGCAGCCGCAGGGCGGCCTGCGCGATATGCCGGGCGTTCGGGTCCGCCTGCTCCTCTTCCAATGCGACCTTGGGATACAGATAGACCATGTCGTGCAGGGCGGCAATCAGGATGTGCGCCGTCTCAATGTCGGGCCGGACGCAGCGGGCCATGACGAGCAGTATCTGCACGATCTCCGCCGCCGTGCCCTCCTTCCAGACGCGCACGTTCTGCGAATCCATGTACCGCGCGAGTTGGGAGAGGTAGACGCAGGGGGTGTAGAGCGGCAGGTCGTAGACCGTCAGAGGCGTCGCGCCGTCGAACCGCAGCGCGCCCCCAGCGGCGTCCGCCACCGTCACCCGCGACTCCAGCAGGGCGCGCAGCCGCCGCAGGCCCTCCGTCAGCGCCACAACGCCGGGGATGGACAGCTCCTTGACCGCCGCCTCGAAGGACAGGTTCAGCCGCCGGTCAAACAGCAGATCGGCCGCCGCGTCAAAGTCGGCAATGACCGGCTCCAGCGCCTCCTGAACGGGGAGCGGCAGCGCATCCCAGTTATCCACGTAGTCGGACTTCATAGGCGCTGCCTGATGAGCGAAGCCAGTTGTGAGTCGGATGCAACGCCGGCCACGTCCCGCAGTGTCGCTGCATCGCCCGTCGCCCTTCTCTTCTCCTGTAACTCCATTGCCTTTGCATCGTCGGGGTTATCATAGGCGAGTGCGGCGACGATGACTTGGGCCAGTGCCGCCGGTGTGATGCCGTGCTTCAGGCACAGGTTGGCCGCGCCGACCAGGCGGTCATTGGGGCGCAGCTTGCGCAGGGGGTCGGCGGCGACGCGGGCGACGGTGTCACCTAACGCTTTGTTGGCGAAGCGGCGCATCAGGTCATCGGTGAAGGCGCGCAGAGCGTCCAGGGCGAAGCCGTACTCGGCGACGAGGGCCTGCGACGCCTCGGACAATGCCGCCGCGCAGACACTGGTGATGTCCCGATCCTCCGCGCACTGCCAGATGAACTCATGGCCGCGCAGCCAGCCGAGATAGGCGAGGGCGGCGTGGCTGGCGTTGTGCAGGAACAGCTTGCGCGCCTCGTAGGCATCAAAGTCGTCGGCGGCGATCAGGCCGACCAGGGGCGGGGCGGGGCCGCGCAGCATCGCGCGGGCGACGGGCAGCTCCTTGTACGGCTCGGCGACGATCAGCAGTGGGTCCTCGGCGCGGACGGCGTCGGTCTGCACGGGGACCATGCGGCCGATCACCGTCTCCACCAGGCCGATGTGCGTATCCAAGAAGTCGCGGGCGGGCGGCGCGAGGTGCGGCAGGAGCAGGTCGCGCATCAAGGGCGCGGCGTGCCACTGGTTCTCGCAGAGCAGGACGTTCAGCGGTCCCCCGCCGCGCGCGGCGCGGGCGCTCAGGCCGGCAGCGAGGGTGGGTGCGACGCGGGGCAGGACGTCGACGCCGACGGAGGTGCCGGCCAGGTCCGCCTCCGCCAGCGCGGCGGCGACCGCCTCGGCGTCGCGCGCGTCAATCGCCCGGACGCTGCCGATGGTCAGGTCTTGGATGCCCGTATCCGACGCCAGGCGCAGAGGATACTCGCCGCGCCGATTCAGGGCGCCCACCAGCGCGGGGTTGGCCTCGATGAACGTCGTCCGGTAGCCGCTCTCGAAGAGCAACTGCCCCAGAAAGCCGCGCCCGATGTTGCCCGCGCCGAACTGCACCGCGTTCATTGCACCGTCCTCGGAACCCGCTCCTGGCCGCAAGCGGCCTGTCCCCTTCCTGTTAGGGAAGGGATCGCCGCGCAGCGGCAGGGGTAGGTCTTCTGTGGCAGGGTTAGGTTTCCCTTGACATCGGCCACAATAAGAGGGATAATAGACCCGATGTCTGTCTCCATCATTATACCCGCCTACAACGAGGAGAGCCGGCTGCCGACCACCCTCGTCTGCACCGCCGAGTACTTCGCGGGGCGCGGCGAGGCGTTCGATCTCGTGGTGGTGGACGACGGCAGCCGGGACGCCACCGCCCAGGTGGTCGCCGATTTTGCCCGGACTCATCCCCAAGTCCCCGTGCAGTGCCTCAGTTATGGCGGCAACCGGGGCAAGGGCTACGCCGTGCGCTATGGGGTGCTGCGCGCGCGCGGCGACCTGCGGCTGTTCTGCGACGCCGATCTCGCCACGCCGCCGGAGGAGTACGAGGTCGTGCTGGCGGCGATGCGCGACCTCAATGCGGACATCGGTATCGGGTCGCGGCCCCTGCGCGAGTCCCACCTGCTGGTGCATCAGCCCTGGTATCGGGAGATGCTGGGACGGGGCTTCAACAAGATCGTGCAGATGCTCGCCGTGCCCGGAATTAACGATACGCAGTGCGGGTTCAAGATTTTCACGGCGTCGGCGGCGCAGGAGGTGTTCTCGCGCTGCCGGGTGGACGGGTTCGCCTTCGACGCCGAGGCGCTGTACGTCGCCCGCAAGCTCGGCTACGCCATCGCCGAGGTGCCGATCCGCTGGTCGCACAAGGCCGGGTCGAAGGTGGACATGATGCGCGATGGATTGAAGATGCTGCGCGAGCTGGCCGCCATCCGCCACCTGCACCGCCGCCTCAAGACCATCGCCGCCCCGGCCCCGGCCGAGCCGCCCCACCCCTGATCTCCCCATGAAGCATGAAGAATACGAGCGGATGTACCGCTTCGAGGATACTTACTGGTGGTTTGTCGCGCGCCGCCGCCTGATCGCCAGCCTCCTCGACGCCCACTACCCGCGTACGGGACGGCTGCGTCTGCTCGACGTCGGCTGCGGGACGGGCGCGATGCTGGACGTGCTCGCCCCCTTCGGGCGCGTCGTCGGCGCGGACTTCGCGCCGCAGGCGCTGGAGTTCTGCCGGGCGCGCGGCATGGAAAAGGGACAGCACTACCCGCTCGCCCGCGCCGACGTGCGCCGCCTGCCCTTCGCCGATGACTCCTTCGATGCCGTGACCGCTATGGACGTGATCGAGCACATTGACGACGACAAGGCGGCCTCGGCCGAGATACTGCGCGTCCTCCGGCCCGGCGGACGGCTGTTCGTCACCGTCCCCGCCTTCGGCTTCCTGTGGAGTGAGCACGACGAGGCGCTCCACCACTACCGCCGCTACACCGCCCCGCATCTCAAAGATGTGTTCCAGCGTGTCGGCTTCGCCGTCACCAAGATTTCCTACACCGTCACCAGTCTGTTCCCGCCGATCGCCGCCTACCGCCTGCTCTCCAAGGCCCTGCCCAAGCGCCGGGAAAATGGCGAGAAGAAGGCCGACCTGGTGACGTTCTCCCCCCGCGTCAACGCCGCCCTCCAGACCCTCTCCGACTGGGAGACGCGGCTGGTTCACAGGACGAACCTCCCCCTCGGCGTCACCGTCGTCTGCGTCGCCGAGAAGAAGGTGGAAGCGGCATGAGCCATCGCTGTCGGTTGCCCTGGATGGCGGCCGGGGCGTTGGGCGCGCTTGGCTACGCCACCGCGATTGAGCCGTATGCGCTGCGCGTCGTGCATCTGGAGATGCGCGCGCCGCGCCTGCCGCACGCCTTCGAGGGCTACACCGTCTGCCAGGTCTCCGACCTGCACATGCGGCAGATGGGCCGGCGGGAGCGCGCGCTGCGGCGGCTGATGCCGACACTGCCGCCGGTGGACCTCGTCGTCCTCACCGGCGACCTGATCCACACCCGGCGCGGTATCGTGCCGTTTCTGGAATTAGCCGGCTCGTTCGCCGCGCGCGATGGGCTGTATGCCGTCTTCGGCAACTCCGAGCACAAGAATGGCGTTCGCCCCCACGCCTTCGCCGAGAGATTGGCCGCGCACAACATCACGCCGCTGCTGAATTGTCATGCGACCGTGACGCGCGATGGCGACCAAATCGCCTTGGCGGGCGTGGACGATCCGGTCAGCGAGAGGGACGACCTGGCCGCCGCCCTGCACGGCGTCCCGGATGACCGATTCACCCTGCTGCTGATGCACTCGCCGGACGGCATCGCCGGGGCGGTCGCGCGCGGGGTGGACGTGGTGCTCTCCGGCCACACGCACGGCGGTCAGGTGCGCCTGCCCCTGTTCGGCGCGCTGCTGACCCACACCATCCTGGGCCGCCGCATGAGCGAGGGCTACTACGCCGGCGGCCGCCTGCGCCGTGCCATCGGCATCCGTCCGGGCCGCACCCAGCTCTACGTCACGCACGGCCTGGGCGTCAGCGGCCTCGCCCTGCGCTTTTTGGCCCCCCCGGAGTTGACCCTGATCACCCTGCGCCGGGGAGCGCCCGGCCTGACGCGGGTGGACTAAAACAATCCCCACCGCTTCTTCTCCGGCCCGTCTTTCGGCGGGGCCGGCACGGGGCCGAGTTTTTCCAACTCCTGCCGCGCGTACTTGCCGGGATCGCCCTCCGCGTCTAACTCCACGGCGCGCTCGAAACGGCGGCGAGCATCGTCTTCCCGCCCGGCGGCCAGGTAGCAGCCGCCGAGGACAGAGAGGCGCAGGGCGTCGTCCGGCTGGAGCTCCAGGGCGCGCTCGTAGAGGGGGATCGCCCTGTCCAACTGCCCGCGCATCGCGTACAGACGGGCCAGGTTGACGATGGCCTTGTGATGGTCCGGGAACCGCTCCAGTGCCTCCTCGTTCAGCCGGATCGCGTCCGGCAGGTTCTCCTCCTGCTCATAGGTCCCGGCCATGTTGACGTAGAGCGACGGATTCTCCACGCCATACTCCAGCGCCTTCTCCCAGAAGTTGCGCGCCGTCTTGGGGTCACCCAGGTAGATGGAGCACAGGCCCAGCTCAAAATGCACGTCGCCGAGCAGGGCCGAGTCGCGGGTCGCGGACGCGGCCCTGAGAAGACGGCTGCGCGCGGCGTGGTAATCCGTCTGCGTCTTGTACAGCATCGCGCTGTTGAGGAGGGCGAGGAAGAAGTCCGGATCGTGCCGCAGGGCCTGCTCATAGTAGCCCAGCTTGGTCTCCGCCGTGCGCGCCAGGCGCTTGCCCTTGAGGAAGGCGAGGTAGGCGTCCCAGGAGGGGGTGATCTGCAGGCGGTCGGTCGTGAAGCCCGGCGGCAGGTCGAGATTCAGCGCGTCAAACACCGCCGCGCACAGGCGGTATTGCAGGGCGATGTACAGGTCGTAATCCAGCGCCAATATCTCCGGGCGGGTGTCGGGGTCAAAGGCGGAGAAGGTGAAGCCGCCGGGGGCCTCGAAGCGGCCCGCGCGCGGGAAGAAGAAGAACAGGCGGGGCGAGACGGTCATGTGCGCCAGCGCGCCCGTCTGCGGGTCGCGGGCGGGCGAGAGCATCCCGTCCACCAGCGCATCGCACCCCGCCCGCGCCGCCAGCGCCCGGATGTCGGCCTCGGCCAGCGGTGGGGTGGGCCGCTCCCGCTTGTCCGCGCCTCCAACCTGGTCGTGGATGTCCGCGTAGGCCAGTCCCGCCGCCTCGACGGTTGTTTCCATCGCAAAGAGCAGCCCGTGCTCGAACAGCAGCACGTCCTCCCCGAACATCCCCGCCCCCCAGGGCGCAAACACCAGCTTTTTCCCCGTGTCCATGCTACAATTGTACCAGATGCGCCTTCTCTTACTCGCCTGCCTTCTTCTTCTGACGCCCTCCCTCCAGTCCGCGCCGCCACATCCGGCGGCCCCGCCGCCCGCCGCCCGTCAAGATTCGGATGACGTGCGCCCGCCCGCCGTCACGCCCGCCATGCATCGATACTCTCGGACGCGCTACGCGCTCTACTTCATCGGGACGGCCTACGGGCTGCTGGCGCTGTGGGGCGTGCTGGCGTCGGGCCTGTCGGCTCGTCTGCGGACGTTCGCCGAGCGGCTGTCGCGGCGGCGGTTCCTGACGCTGCTCTGGTACTACGCGCTGCTGACGCTCGCCCTGTCCGTGATCGGGTTTCCGCTGGCGTTCTACAGCGGCTACTGGCTGGAACATCAGTACGGGCTGTCCCACCAGAGCTTCGGCGGCTGGCTGGGGGACCGCGTCAAAGGGGAGGCCGTGGGCCTGGCGATCAACGTGCCCCTGTTCTGGATGCTGTTCTGGCTGATTCGCAGATCGCCCCGCCGCTGGGCCTTGTGGCTGTGGGGGGCGCTGATTCCGATCCTCGCCTTCGCCATCTTTCTGGAGCCGGTGCTGGTCGAGCCACTCTTCAACACGTTCACGCCCCTGCCGCCCGGCCCGCTGCGGGCGAAGATTCACGTGCTGGCCGTGCAGGCGGGCATCCCCAATGCGCCCATCCTGGTCGCCGACCAGAGCCGCCGCACGGACACTACCAATGCCTACGTCACCGGCATCGGCCCGTCGGCGCGCATCGTGCTCTGGGACACGACGTTAAAACAGATGCCGCCGGACGAGATCGTGGCCGTGGTCGGGCACGAGATGGGGCATTACGTGGAGAAGCACATCGTCTGGGGCTTCGCCGCGTCCGTGCTCGCCCTGCTCGTCGCCCTGCCGCTGGCGCAGAAGGTGGTGGAGTGGCTGGTCGCGCGCTACGGGGGCCGCTGGCGTCTGACGGGCCTGACCGACTTGGCTGCCATTCCCGTCTTCCTGCTGACCCTCGGCCTGCTGTCGTTCCTGGCGGACCCGCTGGTCAACGCGGCGTCGCGCTACATCGAGCACCGGGCGGACGCCTACGGCCTGCGCGTCACCCGCAACGGCCCCGCGATGGCCCGCGCCTTCGTCTTCTTCGCCCGCCACGACCTGGACGACCCGTACCCGCCGCCGTTCATCAAGTTCTGGATCTACACCCACCCCTCGCTCGGCGAGCGCATTGACTTCGTGATGGGGAGGAGGTAGGGATTCCCTCCGGCTCGCCGTTAGGAACCCCCTCCGGCTCGCTTGAAGCTCGCCACCTGCCCCGAAGTGGGAGAGGAGGGTTGACGAGCGACTGCACCCCTCTCCGTCAGCCTGTCCTCTGCAACCGCAACAGGAGCAGGCAACGCGAGGCAGTACCGCCTATGGACAGTACCGCCTATGGACAATCATCCTCTCCCGCTTCGGGGCAGGTGGCGAGCCTCGGCGAGCCGGAGGGGGTTCTGGGGGTACAATAGCCTCATGTCCACTCCGACCACCGCCGCCTCTGGACAGACGCCGGGACAGATCGCCCCGGCACGCACCGCCGGCACGGACTTCCGGCCCGCGCGGCTGCACCCGCCGACCCTGCGGCTGTTCTGGGCCGCCCTGCCGCTGCTGCTGCGCCGCTTCTGCGACGTCGTCCGCGTGGACATCCCGCCGGAGGACATCGCCCGCCTGAAGTCCCTCGCCGGGGAGCGCCTGCTGCTGACGCCCAACCACCCGACCAACGACGACCCGGCCCTGCTGTTCGCCCTGTCTCAAGCCGCGAACGTCCCGTTCCACTACCTCGCCTGCCGGGAGACCTTTGACGGTCTCGGCGGGCTGTGGGGCCGGCTGATCCAGCGGCTCGGCGCATACTCCGTCGTGCGCGGGACGGCGGATCGGGAGTCGTTCCGGGCGACGCGCGAGCTGCTGGCCGGGCCCGCCGGCAAAGTCGTCATCTTCCCCGAAGGCGAGGTCTACTCGCAGAACGACACGCTGCTGCCGTTCCATTCGGGCGTCGTGCAGCTTGCGTTCTGGGCGCTGGAGGACGCGCGCAGGGCGGGCGACGAGCAGGCCGACGTGTCGCTGCTGCCTGTCGCCGTCCGCTACTGCTTCGTGCAGGACATGACGGAGCCCATTGCCCGCTCCCTGGCCTCCTTGGAGGAGGCGCTGGGCCTGGTGACGGAGGCTGGGGCCGAGCCATATGCGCGCCTGCGGCGTATCGGCATCGCTGTCTTGGAAACAATGGAGGCGGAGTACGGGCTGAAGCGCCGGGGGCCCGGGGCGGAGGACCTGACGCCGCGCATGAACGCCCTGAAGACGCTGCTGCTGGACCGGGCGGCGGCGCTGATCGGCGTCACGCTTCCCCCCGATGCGACCCTGCCGGAAAAGATGCGGACGCTGATAAACAGCGTCTATGCCGTCACCCGCGAGGAACCTGCCGCGCGGCGCTCGCCTTACCGGGAGCGCCTGCACGCGCAGCAGGCCGCCTGCGTGGAGCCGCTGATGCGGGACCTGAACCGGGTCGCCAACTGGATCGCCGTCCAGGACAACTACGTCCGCGCCCGCCCGACCCCGGAGCGCATGGCCGACAACCTGCGCCGCCTGGAGGTGGAGGCCTTCGGCGCTCCCCGCCTGCGCGGCCCGCGCCGCGCGACCGTCCGCGTCGGCGATCCCTTCCGCCTCGCCCCCTGCTACGACGCCTACCGTGCCGACAAGCGGGCCACCGCCGCGCGCGTCACCCGTGACCTAGAAGCGGCGGTACAGGCCCTGCTGGATGCCTCCGCCGCCGCGTGACTCTTGTCGCGCCGCCGGGGCAATGCGGGGCGGACGGAACCGGGCGGGATTGGGGTACAATAGTGCGCCATGTCCCGTACCGAAACTCAGAATCACCTCCGCAACATCGCTATCATCGCCCACGTTGACCACGGCAAGACGACCCTGGTGGACGGGATGCTCAAGCAGGGCGGCGCGTTCCGCGCCCACCAGGCCGTCGCCGAGCGCGTGATGGACAAAATGGACCTGGAGCGCGAGCGCGGCATCACCATCGTCTCCAAGCACACTGCCATTACCTACGGCGACGTGAAAATCAACATCGTGGACACCCCCGGCCACGCCGACTTCGGCGGCGAGGTCGAGCGTGTCATGAGCCTGGTGGACGGGGTCCTGCTGCTGATTGACGCCGTGGAAGGCCCCATGCCGCAGACCCGCTTCGTCCTCTCCAAAGCCCTGCAGGCCGGGCACAAGGCCGTCGTCGTCGTCAACAAAATAGATAGGCCCAACGCCCGCCTGGACTGGGTGGTGGATCAGACGTTTGACCTGTTCGCCGCGCTGGGCGCGAATGACGCGCAGCTGGACTTCCCCGTCGTCTACACCAACGCCCTGCAAGGGACGGCCACCCTCGACCCCGCCCACCCCGGCCGGAACCTGGTCCCGCTGTTCGAGACGATCATCGGCCATCTGGACCCGCCGGCCGGCGACCCGTCCGGGCCGACCCAGGTGCGCGTGACGACCCTGGACTACGATGACTATAAGGGCCGCATCGCCATCGGCAAGGTCAACGCGGGTTCCATCAAGACGGGCCAGAGCGTCGCCGTCATCGGGCGCGGCGGCGAGGTCACTTCCGGCAAGGTCGCGCAGGTCTTCATCTACCAGGGGCTGAACCGGGTGGAGGTGGACGAGGCGCAGGCCGGCGAGATCGTCGCCGTCTCCGGCCTGCCGGACGTCGGCATCGGCGAGACCATTGCCGACCGCCTGAACCCTGTCGCCATGCCGGCGACCCATGTGGACGAGCCGACCCTGCGCATGACCTTCGGCGTCAATACGTCGCCCCTGGCGGGCCGCGAGGGCACGTTCTCCACGTCCCGCAAGCTGCGCGAGCGACTGACCAAAGAACTTCAAACTAACATCGCCCTGCGCGTGGAGGACACGGACTCAGCGGACCAGTTCCTGGTGTCGGGCCGGGGCGAGCTGCACCTGGCCGTGCTGATCGAGACCATGCGCCGGGAGGGGTACGAACTACAAGTCTCCCAGCCCGAAGTGATCTTCCACGAGGAGGGCGGCCGGCGGCTGGAGCCGGTGGAGGACGTGGAGGTGGACGTGGCGGAGGAGCATTCGGGGCCGGTGATTGAGGCTCTGAGCCGACGGCGGGGCGAGATGCGGAACATGCAGGCGGACGGCTCCGGCCATATCCACCTGCACTTTCAGGTCCCCACGCGCGGCCTGCTCGGCTTCCGCAACCAGTTCCTGACCATGACGCGCGGCACCGGCGTCCTCAACAGCCTCTTCGCCGGCTACCAACCCTACGCCGGCGACCTGGGCGTGGAGAAGAACGGCTCGCTGCTGGCCTCCGAGTCCGGCATGACCACGACCTTCGGCCTGATGAACGCCGAGGAGCGCGGCGTCCTGTTCGTCGGCCCCGGCACCGAGGTCTACGAGGGGATGATCGTAGGCAAGAACGCCCGCGACACCGACTTGGAGGTCAACGTCTGCCGCCAGAAGCACCTGACCTCGATGCGCGAGTCCACCAAGGAGACCTTCACCCGCCTGACCAAAGCCACCGACCTCTCCCTGGACGACTGCATCGAATACATCGGCCCGGACGAGCTGGTGGAAGTCACCCCCAAGAACATCCGCATGCGCAAGCGCGAGCTGAACACCGAGCAGCGCCGCAAGCAAGCCAAGGCGCGGCCATAAAAAAGACAGGAGGGGCGAACGTCCTGTTCACCCCTCCTGGACAGCCCCTCCCCGCCTCCCCAGTATTACGGAGGACGATGCGGCTGTCGAAAATACTGCGTCGGTGGTTTTTGCTTCCGCCCTTGCGCCAGCGATGTGCCTGCAAGTCCGTCGCGGCATGTCGTGGCGGGGTCTGCGTCAGGCCGC
>JAFAZD010000135.1 GCA_019239955.1 Armatimonadota bacterium
GGCGAGTTCCGCCTGGGCGACATCCGCCATAACGCCGCCGACCTGGCCCGCGTGCGGAAGGCGCTGGGGTTCTCCCCCCGCTGGTCGTTCGCGCGCGGCATCGCGCAGTTTCTGCACTGGGCGGAGCAGCAGGCGCCGCCGGTGCAGCAGTACGAGCGGTCGCTGGAGGAAATGAAGGCCAGGAATCTGCTGCAAAGCCCCACGGGGCGGAGCAGGGGGTAGGGGTATGCGCATCTCGTTTGTCATCCCCTGCCTGGCGGGGGACGACGTCCTGCAGCGCTGCCTGTCGTCCATCGCCGCGCAGGATTACCCCCTGCATGACGTGGAAATCATCGTCGTGGATGACGCCTCACCGGAGCCACTGGAGGCGGTCTGCCGGCGCTTCCTGGCCGCCCACCCCACCCTGGGCGGCCTCCACTACCGGCGCAACACGCGGAACGCGGGCCGGGCACGGACCCGCAATATCGGTCTGGCACTCGCCACCGGAGAGGTCGTGGTCTTTCTGGACGTGGATCATGTGCTGGACGCGCGATTCCTGGCGACAATCGGCGCGTGCTTTACGGGGGGAGAGTGGCTGTCCGTGCGGGCCAACGGCACGGTACCGGCAGACAGAATGCGGGCAAGCGCCTACGCTCGCTATTTTGCCTCCCGCTACCTGGGCGTGCGCCGGCCCGAGGAACTCGACCGACTGGACCTGGACAATTTGCCGCCGAAGTTCTTCGCCACGGGCTGCATCGCGGTCAGCCGCGCCGCGCTGGAGCAGGCGGGCGGCTTCGATGAGGACTTCACCGACTACGGTTGCGAGGACGAGGAGCTCGGCTGCCGCCTGGCGAAGCTGGGGGTGCCGCTGAAGTTCGCCCGCGATGCCATAGCGTTTGACATGGACGACCAATACAACATCACCAGAGCATGCCAGCGGATGACGACCTACGCCGCCCGATCCCTGCCTCTGCTGCTCGCCAAGCACCCTGATTACGCGGCGCTGACGACCTTCGCGCTGTTCGAGAGGCCGATCGGGCAGCTCCCGCTCCGGGCGCGCTGGATGCGGCGACTCCTGATGCCGTTGCTCAGGCCGGGGCTGGGGGCCGGGGTGAGGGCCCTGCTGGCGGCGCTGGACGGCCTCCCCGCGCGCCTCCAGCCGCCCGCGTTCCTGTACCGGCTGGCGCTGTCCTGCTACTACCTGGCAGGCTACCGGCGGCGCGGGGCCGGAGGATGTTGAGCCGATGAGTGTCGCTGTGCCACAGCCGGGGGGGGACGCCGCGCAAGCGGCCGCCCGGGGGACGCCGCGCGCGGGGGTCATCTCCCTGACGCCCTTCCTGTGCTTCCTGGCGGCGTTCTTCCTGCCGATGAAGGCGCTGCGGCTCTCGATCGGGCAGTTAAGTCTCTACCTGCCCTTCTTCGCCATCGGCCTGGCGGCGCTCCTGGCGCCGAGGGCGCTGGCGGGAATCGGCCTGCGCTTCTTCGCCGGCCCGTTCCTGGTCCTGCTGGGCTTCACGCTGCTGGACTTCGCGCGCGCCGGCTTCGATCCGTCCGTGTTCGTCTTCACCTTCAAAATCCTGATCATGCTGGCCATGGCGGCCACCTACTATTGGCTGCTCCGCTGCGACGAAACCGCCGTGATGCGCGCGCTGTCCTGGGGGATTTATGCCACGGTCGCGTTCATGCTGTACCAGTACGTGTCCGTCACATTCTTTCATCAGGCGCTGCCTCTTACGACCGTACAGGGGCTGGAGATCGGGCGGGGCATCGGGGGGCGCTACGGCTTCACGCGCGTCACCGGCTTCACGGAGGAGCCGAGCTACGTGGCGGTGATGCTGCTCGGCTCTCTCTTCCTGCTGCGCTCCTACCAGCAGCGCTCCGGCGTCAGCCAGCGGCGCACCATCGGCGTCATCGTGGCCGGCCTGCTGCTGTGTACCTCCAACAGCCTGTTCGCGGCCCTGCCGATCCTGCTGCTGTTCAGCTTGTTCTACCGGCTCCGCATCACCTGGCTGTTCTTTGTCGTCTTTTACGCGGCCAATCTGCTGATCTATCCCATCGTGCTGAACCGGGACGAGACGTTCTTCGCGCGCTTCTCCAGCTACAGCCAGTTCGCCGCCCTGCCGCCGGACCAGAAGATTCTGGGCATCGGGTTCAACCAGTACGCCACCCTGGAACTGCCCCAGTTCGTCAACGCCCTGGGGATCACGACCCAGATCGTGGAGTCCCTGGGATCCCTGTGGGGCGGGCTGCTGCTGGAGGGCGGGATCGTGTTCACCGTCATCTTCTGCCTGTACGTTGACCACCTGATTCGCGGGGCGCGCTGGGGGACGGGGTACGCGCTGATGGCGATTCTGATCATGCTGGCGAACTACTACAGCCCCTGGTGGCCGATCGTCTCGCTGGCCCTGGCCTACGTGCTCTACAGCCGCGCCCCGTTCCGGGCCGGCCGCGCGGGCGCGCGCCGCACCGCCCTCAAGGAGAAGGAGGATAACATCCCCACATGAATACGGAGACATGCAACCCGCCGACAGCGACGGACCTGTCGGTCATCATCGGCAGCTACAACACGCGGGACCTGCTGCGGGGCTGCCTCAAGTCCATCTACGATAACACGCGCGAGTGCGCGTTCGAGGTCATCGTCATTGACGACTGCTCCACCGATGACAGCCCGGCGATGGTGCGGCAGGAATTCCCGCAGGTGCGGCTGGTCTGCAACACCACCAACCAGCGCTACGCCAAGGTCAATAACGCGGGACTGCGGATGGCGCGCGGGCGCTACGGCCTGCTGCTCAATAGTGACGTCGAGGTGCAGCCGGGCGCGTTCGACACCCTGGTGCGCTTCATGGACGAACACCCGGACGCGGCGGCGGCCGGGCCGAAGCTGATTAACCCGGACGGCTCCATCCAGCACTGCATCCGCAGTTTTCCCGGCCTGCTGCCGATCGTGTGCCAGTCGCTCAACGTCCACAAGCTGCTGCCCGGCAACCGCCTGACCGACCAGTACTACAACACCCGATTCGACTATAACCGGGCGCAGACCGTGCAGAGCATCGGCACGACCAGCTTCATCCTCCGGCGCAGCACCTGGGAGCGGTACGGCCTGCTGGACGAGCGCTTCACGCACTTCTTCGTGGACCTGGCCTACTGCTTTATGCTGGGCCAGCACCGGCAGCCGATCTACTACGTGTCCGACGCCGTGGTGCTGCACTACGGCAGCCAATCCATCAACCAGGCGGGCCTCAAGGAGATTCGCCTGCTGCACGAGGCGCTCGCGGACTTCTACGCCCTGTGCTACGCGCCGCGGCACCGGGCGCCCACGCGGATGATCATCCAGGCCGGCATCCGCCTGCGCAAGCGGCTGAAGATGCTGGAGTACTATCTTTCCTCGGACAAGCGGGTCATCAAGGGGCCGGGCGCGCCCGCCCTGCCGGGCCGCAAGGGCGGGGCCGGCGGCCCGGGGGCGTTCAGAAAAAGAACTGATAGCTGAGGTCCAGCTCCCGGATGCGCTCGCGCTGGCCGTAGTTGCCCTCCTGCTGCGTCGGCTGAAAGCCGTTGCCGACGGGAACGCCTGAGGCGAGCGGGAATGGGTCCTGCCGGTAGTCGTAGAATGACAGCCCCAGGCTGTTGCGGAGGTCCAGGTTGTAGGTAGCGAACGCGCCCAGGGTGCGCGTGTTCGGCTCGGGGAAGGAGTCGTCGTGCCGGCGTCGGTCCCGCCCCTCCGCGGCCAGGGAGAGATGGGGAGTGACCTGCTGGCTGACCCGCAGAAAAACCTCGCGCGTGTTTGGGCCGCTGGGCAGGCCGATCTCGTCGAACCGGCCCCTCTGGAGCTGCAGGGAGGGGTTGATGTTGCTGTAAGTCGTCGGATCGGCGAAAGCGTACTCCGCGATCAACTGGGTCGCTGGCGTCGGCAGCAGTGCCGCGCCGACCAGGTACGCGATCTTGCGCGGGGTGGTGTACGTCCGGTGCCCCGGCGACTGGATGTCGTCCAGGAAGAACTGGCCGTAGAGGCGCAGGGGGCCACCGTCGTAGGAGAGGCCGAGGTTGAAGTTGGCGTTGAATTTCTGATTAAAGCCGCTGGAGCGCAGGCCGAGGACGTTGAAGTTCTCCGCGTTGTAGAAGTCCGGCAGCGGGGTCAGTAGCAGCGACCGGGCGGTGTCGGAGGCGAAGTTCTCCTGGAAGTCGGCGTTGAGCTGCCGGCTGAAGGCGTACTCGACGCGGCGGGCCGAGAAGTAGATCGTCCTGCCGTTGAGCTTGTAGGCGGACAGCATCTGGGAGTAGCGGTAGTCGCGCCCCAGGTGCGCGCCGAGGCTGAAGGGGAACGCGACCAGCGCCTGGTCGAACGGCGGGGCGTTGTCCGACAGCAGGGTCGCGCCCAGATAGCCCGGCCCCCAGCGGTCGTAGAAGCGCCCCAAGCGCACACTCAGGCCCCGCTCCCCCGCGTACTCCAGATACGCCTCATTCACGGCGGAAAAATCGTGGGGCCCGACGTCGTTGTAAAAATTCCGCCGCCAGTCTTGCGGCCAGTTGGAGGCGGAGGCGACGTAGCGGAAACGGGAGCCGAGGTCCCCCTGCGCCGTGGCGCGGTAGATGCCGAACGCCCCCGAGCCCGGCTGGGAGTCACCGCCGACCCGCAGGCGCCCTTCCGGCTGAACGTATCCCCCCACCGATGTTGATGACGCCCGCGTGTCCTCCAGGATCGCCGCCACGTCCACGCCGTCGGCGGTCAGCTCCGGCTGAAGGCCGCGCAGGGCGGCCCGGAGGGCGGGGGCCGCGCCCGAATCGCCCTGCGCCCGGGAGAGCTGGTCCTGGTTGTCCAGCAGCAGCGTCTCCAGGAGCCGCGCCAGCTGCCCTCGCGTGTGCAGCGGCTCCCCCAGGAAGTCCGCCGGGTAGGTGTTTTCGGCCAGCAGCCCCGCGCGGGCCAGGGACGCGAACGCATCATTGAGCGTGTCGCCGCGCGGCACGATGTCTGTGGACGCCGCCGGTGCCACCCGGCACAAGACGAGCAGCAGCGAGAGCGCGAACAAGCAGGAAAGTTTCACCATTTCAACCTTTTGCGGCCATGATTGCCGTCGTCACCGGCGGATTGCCGACCCAAAGAGAGCGTCAGCATACCACAATTCGCCCTCTGTGTCATCATGGCGCGTCTTCTTTGCTCACCACGCCTACCAAAATGTGTCAAAGAGTTCACTGACGCTGTCGTCCTTGTGGATGCGGCGGATGGCATTGGCGAGCAGGGGGGCGACGGAGATCACCTTGATCTTGGAGGAGCGGGCGCGCTTCTCCTCGGAGAGCGGAATGGTATCGGTGATGATGAGTTCCGCGATGGGCGAGTTCTCGATGCGGTCCACGGCGGGGCCGGAGAGGACGGGGTGGGTGCAGCAGGCGACGACGCGGCGGGCGCCCCGGTCCACCAGGGCGCAGGCCCCGGAGACGAGGGAGCCGCCGGTGTCAATCATGTCGTCCACCATCACGCACGTCTTGCCGCGCACGTCGCCGATGATCTCCATGATCTCGACCTGGTTAGGCTCGGGGCGTCGCTTGGCGATGATGGCCAGCGGGGCGTGCAGCATCTCGGCCAGGCCGCGCGCGCGCCCGACGCCGCCGACATCGGGGGAGACGACCACGGTGTCGTGGTTGGTCAAGCCCTCCTCGGTGAAGTAGGAGCCGAGCAGTGGGCCGGCGTAGAGGTGGTCCAGGGGCAGCTGGAAGAAGCCCTGAATCTGCTTGGCGTGCAGGTCAATGGAGAGGACGCGGTGCGCCCCGGCGGTGGTGATCAGGTCGGCGACCAGGCGGGCGGTGACGGGCTCGCGGGGCTTGATCTTTTTGTCCTGGCGCGCGTAGCCGTAGTAGGGCATGACCAGGGTGATGCGGCGGGCCGACGCCCGCCGGAAGGCGTCGGTCAGAATCAGCATTTCCATCAGGGTCTCGTTGACGGGGGCGCAGGTGGGCTGGACGATGAAGACGTCCATGCCGCGCGCGCTCTCATCGATCTTGACCTGCACCTCGCCGTCGGCGAAGCGGGCGACGTGCAGCCGGCCCAGCGGCAGGCCGAGGTGGTGGGCGATTTTGCACGCCAACTCCGGGTTGGCGTTGCCGCTGAAGACGCGCAAGGTCTCATTGTCCGCTCTCATGGTTGCTCCCCCCTGACCCGGCAGTGCCTTTCGATCTATGCGACGGTGAAACAGTCGGCAATGAATTTCAGCAGTTTAGCCATCTTTGGCGATTGTTGGTACAGATCAAGATTAGAGAACGGGTACGCTAGCGGCGAGATGACGACGCCAGCCTGCTCCCATGGATACTCAGGGTTCGGATGGTCGTTGCCCTCCGGCGAAAGGTTTTCTACGTCTTGTGCCAGGTCACGCAGACTATCCAGATACGCCGCGAACACACGTCGCTGTGTGAACCCACACGCCTTCTGCAAATCCGGCGACCCTTTTGCGATTATCAGGAAGTTCACGAAGGCGTCGTGGGTCCGACGATAGCGGGCACCGCCCGGCTGCGTCAAAAAGCCCTTCGCCAGTTTCTCCGTCGCCATTTGTAGGTAATGGAGACAATGACACAGCGGGACAGTTTTATCTGTCAGGAGCCGCCGCAGCATGGCATGGTCGGAGCGGGCTTGTTCCAGATAGGCGGTCCGCCAATCCATCGGCATCTATGGTTTCTCCCAGACAACCTCCGCATCACTCCAATCTCCCCAGCCCTCCGGTAGCGCCGCCCGACCCTCCTCTTCCGGCCGGATGAGTGCGATGGCGGACAGGTACACAAAGCCACTGGCCTTGTTGCCAAAGTAGTACGGTGCGACTGCCTCGCCGTTACGCAGAAACCCGACCGTAGGGTCCACGTAGATCAGGCGAATTTCCTCGTCAGAAGGGAACAGGTACGCCCTGGCGATGGCCGGTTCCGCCTCGACATTGGCCTCTACCAGCTTCAAAGCTTCCTGGTGAATATCTGAACTCAGGGTTTTGGACATGACGTTATCCTTTCCGACACTTCCCAGCATCATCTGCTAGGAGCATCCTGCCGGCGGCGCCTCTTGGCGCTGACCCAGCCTTCTTTGTTGACCTGGCGGGCGCGGCCCAGGGCGAGGGCGTCGGGGGGCACGTCCTCGGTGATGACGGAGCCAGCGGCGGTGTAGGCGCCGTCGCCGATGGTGACGGGGGCGACCAGCGTGGTGTGGGTGCCGATGAAGGAGTCCGCGCCGATGGTGGTCTTGCTCTTGGTCGGCGTGCGGAAGATGTCATAGTTGCAGGTGATCGTTCCCGCGCCGATGTTGGTGCGCGGGCCGACCTCGGCGTCGCCTAGGTACGCGAGGTGGCCGGCGGAGACGCCGTCGGCGAGCTGGGCGTTCTTCAGCTCCACGAAGTCGCCGATCTTGCAGTCTTTGCCGACGGCGCTGCCGGGCCGCAGGTTGGCGAAGGGGCCGACTTTCGTGCCGTCACCGACCTCGGAGGCGACGACGTGCGAGTCGCGCACGGACACGCCGCTGCCGACACGCGAGTCGCTGATGCGCGCGCCGGGGCCGATCTGGCAGTCCTCGCCGATGTCGGTGACGCCGGATAAAATCGTGAACGGGTAGATCACGGTGTCCTGGCCGATCTTGACGGTGGAGTCAATGTGGGTGGTCAAGGGGTCTAAGATCGTGACGCCGGAAAGCAGGTGCGCGCGGTGGATACGCGCCTGCATGATCTGGGCCAGCTCGACCAGCTCGATGCGGGTGTTGACGCCGCGCACGATGTCGGGGTCGGGGGAGACGACGGCCTCAACGGGGTGGCCCTGGGCGGCGAGCAGCGCGATGACGTCAGTGAGGTAGTACTCGCCCTGGGCGTTCTGGGGCGTGACGGCGCGCAGGGCGGGGAAGAGCCGGGCGGGGTCGAAGGCGTAGATGCTGGTGCCGATCTCGCGGACGGCGAGCTGGGCGGGCGTGGCGTCCCTGGCCTCCACGATGCCCTCCACCTGGCCGGTCCGAGGATCGCGGACGATGCGGCCGTAGGAGCCGGCGTCGTCCAGCACGGCGGTGAGCAGGGTCGCGGCGGCCCCGGCCTTCCGGTGCGCGTCGAGCAGGGACTCCAGCAGGAACGGCGAGATCAGCGGGGCGTCGCCCGGAAGGACCAGCAGGGTGCCGTCCCAGTCGGACAGCAGACTCTCCGCCATCTGGACGGCGTGGCCCGTCCCCTTCTGCTCGGCCTGGAGGACGTACTCGAATTCCGTCCCCATCGCCTCCCTCACCTGGTCGGCCTGGTGGCCGACGACGAGCAGGACGCGGTCCGCGCCGGCCTGCTGGGCGGCCTCGGCGGTGTGGCGCAGCAGGGGCTTACCCAGCAGCGGGTGCAGGGCTTTGGGAACCTTGGACTTCATGCGCGTGCTCCTGCCAGCGGCGAGAATCAGGGCGGCGACGCGGGCGGCAGGCGACGGTGGATCGGACATGTCGGTTCCCCAGGCGGACAGGTTGGGCGCGTGAGCGATGTCCCTCATTATAGCGAGTCGGGGCTTATGAGTCAAGCAGGAAGGCATCCCCTCACCCGACTGATGTAGGGGCGCAGCATGCTGCGCCCCTGCCCTCTCCGGGAACTCGCCCGCCCGCGAAACCGTCTTTATGTGCGGGGGAGATCGGGAAGCGTGGCGGCGGTCATTCGGCGATGGTGGGCGTTCATGGGGGTGTCGGCGCTGCTGAATCTGGCGGCGCTGGCGCTGGTGGGTCACTTCTGGCGGCTCCTGCCCTCGGTCGCGCCGCCCGCGCCCCCCAAACTGCTGCTGCTGACCCTGCTGCCGATGCAGATGGTCAAGCCGCCCCCGCCGCCGAAGCCCAGGCCCCCCGCGCCGAGGCCCAAGCCGCCCCCGCCGAAGCCGAAGCGGCTGGCGACGCCACTGCCGCCGTCGCCGCACCAGCCTGCCAAGATCGCCCTGGCCGCCGCCCACACCGGGGGCGGCGCTCCGCCGAGGCCGCGCCCCAGGCCCCGACCGGCGGCCCGGTGGCATTTCCTGGCCCCCGCCGCGCCCCAGCCGGACATCACGCAGGCCGCGAAGACCGCCGAGGCCGATCAGCCTGACGACCCGCCGGTGTCCAGCGACGGCATCCAGACCGCCGCGAGTGTGGCGACTGGGGACAAGCCGGGCGACGCGAAGGGGCCGGACGGAGACGCGCCGGGGAACGGCGACACCAAAGGCCAGGCAGGGACGGGCGCCGGGAACGGCAGCGGTTCGGGGACCGGCGCTGGAAGTGGACAGGGGCTGTTCGGCACGCAGGATGGTGGCGGGGGCGGCGGCAATGGGCCCCGCCACATCGTCTACGTCCTGGACATCTCCGGCAGCATGGACATGACGGAGAAGAAATTCCTTGGCAAGAGGCGCATCGAACAGGCGCGCGAGGAGCTGACCAAGCAGTTCCAGACCCTGGCCGACGGCGAGACGTTTTCCCTGATCGCCTTCTCCGACGAGATTCGCCTGTTCCGCCCGCAACTGGTCAAGGCCGATCGCGACACCATCCGAGACGCGGAGAAGTTCCTGGACCGCCTGAGGCCGGACGGCGACACCGACCTGGAGGGCGCGCTGAAGGCGGCCCTCGCCATGCCCGGCGTCAACGTGGTCGTGGTCATCACGGACGGCGTGCCGCGCACCTCCCAGCTTGTCTACGCCACGCCGGAGGACTTCGACAAGCTGGCGGCGCGCATCGCCGCCGCCGACTCGGCCCGCGTCCCGATTTACGCCTACGGCCTGCTCGGCCCGAACCCGGACGGCACGGACGACAGCAAGGAGGCGGCGGGCCTGCTGACCCAGATCGCGGCGGACAGCGGCGGCAAGTTTGAGGAGGTCAAGCTGGACGGCGGGCGCAAGTGAGGGGCTTGCGGAAACGGGGCGGCGGGGAGTATAATAGCGGGCACAGAACTTCAGGAGGAATGCCCGTGCCCTACGTGATCGCCGAACCCTGCATCGGTGTCAAAGATAAATCGTGCGTCGCCGTCTGCCCCGTTGACTGCATCCACGAGGCGGAGGACCAGCTGTACATTGACCCGAACGAGTGCATTGACTGCGGCCTGTGCGAGCCGGAGTGCCCCGTGGACGCCATATTCATGGAGGATGAGGTTCCCGACCAGTGGAAGCACTTCATCCAGATCAACAAGGACCTCTCGGCCAAGTAGGGGCGCAGCATGCTATGCCCCTCCTCGCCCGTCCCAGCGGCGCGCCTCAGCAGCCTCCGAGGGCCTGAGTGCGCGCCGCTGCCGCGTTATGAAAGCCCGCCTCTGCCTCGTGCGCGTGTCCGCCGCGACCGCAGTGTTCGGCGCGATGCTGGCGCTGCTCCTGCTTCTTGTCCTGCGGTGGGAGACGCCGCCTGCGCCGGAGCCGATCCGTCCTCCCCCCCCGCGCCGCTTGCCGTCTGGCCCTGGCCCCACGCGGTCCGCGACAGCCCCCACCCCGGCGTCGCCCGCGGGCTCGCGCGATCGTCCGCCGACGGCGAGACGGCGGAATTGTTTGACTTCGACTTCGCCGCCAATCCCCATCTGCGCCTGGAGCGATACGATCAGGACAGGGCGACGATCACCCCTTCGACAACAACGCTTACCCCTGGGCGCGCGGCGTCGGCGCGGTGACGAAGTACCTGAGCGACCGGGGGCGCGGGCCGGTTCTTGCCGCCTGGAACGGGCTGTTCTTTGACTCCCAGCCGCCGGGCGGGCACCACGTCGCCCCGATCGTGCTGGGCGGCCGGGTGCGGGAGAACGTCGGCATGATCCGCTGGGCGTTCGGGGTCAAGTACGACGTGTGCGGACGCCCGACGTTCCGGGCGCTGCACGAGCCGGACAAGGCGACGCCGTGCCGCGCGTTCACCTGCGCGGCGGAGGGGGCGCAGTGCCCGATCCGGGAGGGCCGGCCGCTCCGGCTTCGGCCATACCCCGCCCGGACGAGTGGATCACATCCAGACCTCCCGCACCTCGGTGGCCTGGTCCAAGGACAACCGCCACTTCTTCCTGCTGACAGTCAAGACGCCCCGCCTGGAGACGGCGGGCTTTCAGGCATTGCAGCGGGGCAGTTCGCTGACGAGCGGCTGGACACTGGCGGGCGAGCAGAGATTCTGGCGGGCGAAGGGCGTCTGGGGCGCGGTCAACATTGACGGCGGCGACGTGACGCAGATGACCCTGCTCCGGCGCGATGGTCGCTACGACCTGGTGCCGCCGCACTGGGCGGACTCCCGGCAGCGCCTCACCATCTCCCCCTCGTTTGCCGGAGCGCCGGCGGGCGGGACGATGATGTACTTCTACGTGCGCGATGCGGACGGTTCGCCGCCCCCTTGACAGACCGGCCAGCACCCGGTCTTTCGCACAAGCGGCACTCTTCATCGGCGGGCGGCGGTATACTTTCCCTGCCATGTATCTGGAGATCGCGGAAAAACTCAGGGAATGTGCCGATCCGAAGGGGCCGGCGTTCACGCGGGAAGGACTGGCGGGGTTCTTCGGAGTCAGCCCCCGTTCATTCTCGCAGGACAGGGCGGCATTGACGTACCACCGGTCGGGCAGCCACGCCGCCATCTCCTACGTGCTCAAGGGAACGATATTCTTCGCGGACACGCGGCAGGTCGTGCGGGGGTATCCGCGCATCCTGCCGGCATCGGACTACACGGCGGACCGGTTTGCGGTCGTTCAGGAGCGCACCTTCTTCCGCGCGCTGCGCGACGGCGAGGTGATCGTCGAGAAGAAGGAAGACGGGGTCAACATCCGCCTGTACAAGCACGGTGACCAATACCTGTTTGCGACACGCGACGTGTACGACGGCGGCAACCCGCTGGTCGCGGCGGGGATCGAGAACGTGCGGGCACTCGGCATTGACTACGGCGCGCAGGCGCGGCAACTCATGGACAAGCTGTATCCGAAGGCCTATGGGCTGGCCGACCTGGGCTACACGCTCTGCTTCGAGATGCTGCTGCCGGAGATGGAGACGATCATCCCCGCCGATCAGCCCGATCTGATCCTGATTGACGTGCTGGACCCGGATTTCGTGTTCACTGACCGGCTGGAGAAGGAGCGGATCGGCGAGGACTACCGGCTTAACCTTGTCCGGCTGCACGGGCGGATGCAGGGCGGCAGCGAGGCGGGCGACGTGTATAAGCGGCTGCGGGCCTTGGAGTTCCTCGCCGCGCGCGAGGGCGTCGAGGGCTACGTCGCCAAGGGCCGGTTCGAGGGATCGGACCAATTGTTCATCAAGGTGAAGCCGGCGGCGGTGCGGGAGGCGCACCGGGCCTTCAGCGCGGGGGACCTGCAGGCCGTCTATGAGGCGGTGCAGGAGGACTTCGCGCCGGAGTATCTGCACGACGGGGAGTTCGCCGAGGAGGCGATGCTGGACTATCTGGGGTCGCACGGGCGCAACGCGCGCTGGCAGGTGCAGGACTTTCTGGGCAATCTACCCCCTCCGGCTCGCTGAGAAGAACCCCCTCCGGCTCGGCGAGGCTCGCCGAGCCGGAGGGGGTTCCACCTACGCCATCACAATTCGTGTGCTGACGTCATCGGAGCCGCGAACGACGTTGCGGCCGGCATACTTGGCGGCGTAGAGGGCCGTATCCGCGCGCCTGATCAGGTCGGCGGCGGTACGGGCATCCTGGGGGAAGGTGGCGAAGCCGACGGAGACGGTGACGCGGGTGGTCTCGCCGGCCGGCCCGGTCAGGAAGAATGCCGTGTCGCCGATGGCGCGGCGGACGCGCTCGGCGGTCAGGCGGGCCTCCTCCTTGCCGGTCTCCGGGCAGATCACGGCGAACTCCTCGCCGCCGTAGCGAGCCGGCTTGTCCACGGAGCGCAGGGTGTTGCGCAGCACCGTGCCGAGCTGCCCGAGCAGGGCGTCGCCGGCCTGGTGGCCCATCGTGTCGTTGAACGTCTTGAAGTGGTCAATGTCCAGCAGCAGGACGGAGAGGGGGCGGGCGTAGCGGTCGGCGCGGCGCAGCTCATCGTGCAGGGTGCGCTCGAACTGGCGGAAGTTGTCCAGGCCCGTCATGGCGTCGGTGTAGGCCAGCGCCTGAAAATCCTGCTGCAGGAGGACGCGCTGCAGGGGGAAGGCGGCGCGG
>JAFAZD010000208.1 GCA_019239955.1 Armatimonadota bacterium
TCCTCCAGGGTGTCTTGATAGAACGACTTGCGCGGCTGGTTCTCGTTGGTGACGATCTGCTCCAGCGGCAGGTGCTGAATGGTGTTGGTGGACATACGGCTTCTCCGTCGCAGATGCGGGGCGATTCCCTATGCCCGATTATCGGCAATCCGGCGGGGGTTTTGCAGGGGCAGCCTACTGCATCCCGTCCGGCAGTTGCCCCTGATACGCCACCTCGCCTTCTCCCATCTCGGTCTCAAGACGCCCCTCCGGCGTCAGGCGATTCAAGTACAGATCAATCTTCCAACGGCCTCGCACATCCTCCCGCTGATAGATCTTCGCCGTCAGCACGTATTGGTTCAGTTTCAGGACGGGGTCCACGCTCTGGGGGGCCAGGGCGGGTTTGATCCTCCCGAGGAGATCCGCCATGTCCGCCGTGGCGTATGCCTCCTGATCCTGTTCGGTCATCGCCGAGACCGGCACCAGCCCGTCCACCTTCACGGACGCAGGGTATAGCTCCGTCGCCGCCCGTAGCGCCCGCACCGCTGCCCGGTGTGCCGTGTCCGCAGCCCTGCGATGATTGTCCTGGCGTTTAAAGAGATCCCGTTGCTCCTCGATCAACGCCGCGAACTGCGCGTGGAAGTCCGCCCCGGGCTGGTAGTGGCTCAACAGATCCTGGAGGCGCTGCCTCAGCGCAGCGATTTGGGTGTCCAGCGGCCCCGCGCCCGTGTCCGCGACGTGTGCGACCCGCAGCAGGGGCGCGGGCAGGGCGCGCCGCACGGCGTCGGGTAGGGCCGCCACATCCACGGGCGTTACCCGCTCCACGTGCGTCAGCTCCGTGACTCCGTCGTCGCGCCGATAGACCCGCAGACCGTAGACGCCTGCCAGCCCATCCAGCACTGCCTCCGGTGTTGCGTTGTCGCCCCCGGCCACAATAACCATCTTGGCCGCCAATTCGTCCTGCACCTGGAAGCGCGCCCCCCGCCGGTTCAGAGCCGCCACCGCCTGGGCCAGCGTCTCGCCTCCGTCCGTCCGCGCGCCATCCCGCCGCGTCCGCGCCGCCTCCCGCTCCTCCCGAGTCGTCGTGCCGCCATTGGGGTCCACGCCGCGGCCACCCATGATGGGGGTGTCCTGATCGAAGCCGATGAAGACAAACGAGCCGCCCGCGTCCGGCCAGCGTCGGCCGAACACAGTCGCCTTGCCTTGAGACCCCAACGCGAGACTGCCGAGGCCTACCTGCGTTTGTGGCGCATGCCGAAGGCTGTCGAGGCAGTGCCGGGTCAGTTCAAGCGGGTAACTCATACGGATACTCTGCACCCAGCCCTGTGCCGCCGCCCGTTGATCCGGGCTGAGGCTGGACACGGGCAGGCCGGGGCCGAGCAGCGCCCGCATCTGTTCGGACGAGTAGGACCCGATCACGGCGTACAACTCGTTCCACATACTGTCGTGAGTTGGGCCGGACGGCTCCGGGGGGTTGAAGGCGGCCAGCAGGTTGGTGATGTATTCCAGGTCGTGCGTACATTCGTCTAGGGTGACGCTGGGCAGGTCGGCGGGGTCGGTGTAGCGCTTGGTCAGCAGGAACACGTTGCCCCGGCGCTCTTCGTCGTAGTCATAAGCGTCGGCCACCAGCTTCACGGCGATCTCCAAGGGCGTGTGGTCGGGCACGGCAGGGGCCTTGTCGGGCTTGAGCGTGGGGCGCAGGGGCGCGCCCTCGGCGACGATGCAGGTGTGTCCCTGCCGGGCCAGGGCCGCCAGCGCGGCCTTGAATACGGAAGCCTGGTCGGGCGTCAATCCGACGGGGCCGTTGACAAAGTTGGGGGTGGCGGAGGGCTGGGCATGAATCATGCCTGCCGCCAGCAGTAGGCCGAGCATGGGGAGCAATCGGGACAGGGTGTGGGAAGGCTTCATGGGCTTCTCCGATCTCAACAGGGTCCTGTACAGGTCAATCTACTTTTCTATTATAAGCGGAAGCCGACGAAGCGTCAAGCAAACTCTTCGGCAGAGGCCATGCCGACGCATTCCTGTTCCCGCCAATGTGCGTTGTGGTGCCGGAATTCCCCTAGACGGCGCGGGGCGCGATGTGCTACACTGTCGGCAGAAGTCAGGAGGGGGCGATGATGCTGACCGAGGAACAGATTCAATCCTTTCGGCGTGACGGATTTCTCAACTACGGGCGCGTGCTGACCGACGAGCAGTTGGCCGAGCTGCGCGAGGCGCTGGACCGGGTGCTCTCCGGGCGGAGCGCGGCGTCGCCGGAGGCCGCGCGCAACATCGGCGGGGGTGAGGACAGCGTGGTGACGCAGGTGGTCAACATGTGGGAGGCAGAGCCGGCGTTCCACAGGCACCTGGCGAACCCCGTCATCGTCCCGATGGTCGCGCAACTCATGGGCGCGGACACGGTGCGGGTCTGGCACGACCAGATGCAGCTCAAGCCGTCGCGCATCGGCGGGCCGACGCTCTGGCACCAGGACCACCCGTACTGGCCCATCATCCAGCCCGCCGACCTGGTCAGCGCCTGGGTGGCGCTGGAGGACGCGACGGTGGAGAACGGCTGCATGAGCATGGTTCCCGGCTCGTACAGGTGGGGCAACTGCCACGCCAGCAAAGGGCAGATCGGCACGAACATGGAGACCTACGGGCCTGACCCTGACCCGTCGGTCGTGCCGCCCGGCGCGGAGGTCCGAACGGTCGCCTGTGAGGTGCCGGCGGGCGGCGTGGTCTTCCACCACTGCCTGTGCTGGCACGGCGCGCCGGCCAACAGGTCCGACCGTCCCCGCCCCGCCATCGCCGTCCACTACATGCCCGGCTGGACGCGCTACGAGCCGTCGGGCCAGGGACATCTGGTCGAGCGCCACGTCGAGGTCGCGCCCGGCGAGGAACTGAAAGGGGCGCATTTCCCGACCGTCATGGAGAACGGCAAGGTCAAGGAGGCGCTCTGATGGCCGAGTTCGCCTACCGCCAGCCGACATTCGCCCTGGACGACACCGAGGGCATGACGCGCGCCCTGCACGAAGACGGCTTCGCTCTCATCCCCGGCGTCCTCTCCGCCGAGGAGGTGGCGGACCTGCGCGCCGCCATTGACCGGCTACGCCCCTTCGGCCTCGACCACGCCGGCCTCGACGACCACTACAAGTGTGTCTTCAACCGCGAGCGGGTCTTCCTGGACGTGATTGACCGGCCCGGTGTCGTGGAACTCGCCGAGGCGGCGATGGGCGAGCAGTGCCACATCATCGGCGAGACCGCCTGGCGCAGCCACCCCGGCCACGACGGCTGGGCGCCCCACGCCGACCAGATATGGATCACCGTCCCCGAATCCAATTTCGACGATCCCAAATTTCAGTTGCCCATTTACGTCTGCACCGCGCACTACTACCTCACGGACATTTTGACCGAGGAATACAGCCCGACCTACGTGATCCCCGGCAGCCACAAGTC
Source organism: Armatimonadota bacterium (assembly GCA_019239955.1). Taxonomy (GTDB): domain Bacteria; phylum Armatimonadota; class Armatimonadia; order Armatimonadales; family Capsulimonadaceae; genus JAFAZD01. The sequence continues at coordinate 3,415 of JAFAZD010000208.1, forward strand.
GGGCCGGGGGATCGGGTGGGGGGCGGACCCGAATCCGAACTGGCATGGGCGGACGCTGGAGCCGGTGCTGGTGCGGGCAGGGGATGTGTTGTTCTTCCGCAGCGAGATCTGGCACTCCGGCAGCAAGAACGCCTCGGACCGGACGCGCTACCTGCTGCAAGTGCATTACTCGCACCGGTTCATCGCGCAGAAGTTCTCGCCCTGGCCCTGGCAGTTCAACCCGGAGATACTCGCCGTCGCCACCCCCCGCCAGCTCCGCCTCCTGGGCAAGCACCCGGAATCCAACTACGGGTAGAGGGGTTGGGTAGGGGCGCAGCATGCTGCGCCCCTACCTGCATCAAGGCCGCTTCATGATTGATCTCTCTGGAAAGCACATCTTCATCGCGGGCGGGAGCCGGGGGATCGGGGCGGCGTCGGCGCGCATGGCGGCGTCGGCGGGCGCGCTGGTCAGCATCAACTATGCGCGGCGGGCGGACCGGGCGGAGTCGCTGGCGGCCGAAATCACGGCGGCGGGCGGGCAGGCGTTCGCGGTTCAGGCGGATGTGGCTGAGGACGGGGCGATGGACCGGGCGATGGACGCGGCGACCGAACGCCTGGGGCCGCTGTGGGGGCTGGTGGTCTCGGCGGGCATCTTCGAGGGCGCATGGTTGCAGGACATGAGCACCGAGTTCTGGGACCGGACGATGGCGATCAACGTCCGCGGCACGTTCCTGGCCGTCCGCGCCGCCGCCCGGCATCTGCGGCAGGCGGGCCGGGGCGGCAGCATCGTCATCTACACCTCGACGGCGGGCCAGCGCGGCAGCGCCGAATACTCGGCTTACGCCACGTCCAAGGGCGCGCAGATTCTGTTCATGCGCTCCATGGCCAAGGAACTGGCCCCGGACCGCATCCGGGTGAACTGCATCGCCCCGGCCTGGACCGAGACCGAGATGGCCGCGCCGAGCCTGGACGCCCTGGGCCGCGAAGACGTTGCCAAGGGCTTCCCCCTGGGCCGCATCGGCCTCCCCGAAGACGTGGCCGGCGCGACCTGCTTCCTGCTCTCCGACCTCGCCGCCTTCATCACCGGCAGCACCGTCACCGTAGACGGCGGCATGGACATGCGCGGATGACAGCCAGTTTCAGGTACAATGAGAACATGAGGGTATTCATTAGCCATTCCCACGCGGACGACGCGCTGGCCTACCAGGTTGCCGAGACCTTGAAACAGTCGGGCTTTGACGTCTGGGATGAACGGCAGATACTGCCGGGCGAGAATTGGGCGGCGAGAGTCGGGGACGCGCTGGAACGATCCGAGGCGATGGTCGTCCTGCTGACGCCGGCTGGCCTTCGGTCCAAGGAGGTTAACTCCGAGATCGGCTACGCCCTCGGCAACAGAAACTACAGCGGGCGTGTCATCTCCGTCCTCGCCGGGCCACCGGATGAAGTCTCCCAGGACGACGTCCCCTGGATTCTCCGCCGCCTTCGGATGATCCGTCTGCCGGAAGCGCCCAGCCAGAACATGGAAAGCCTGGGGCAGATCGCCGACGCCCTGGCGGAAGCGACACCGGCTCTGGCTCCCGCGCACTGACCGCACATCCGCCCCACGATGTTGCCAAACGAGGTCTTCCTTTCCCACGCCAGCCCGGACGCCGCATTCGTGATGCCCCTCGTGGAAACGCTGCGGCGTCACGGCATTCCTGTCTGGTACAGCCAGACCAACATTGTGGGCGCACAGCAGTGGCACGACGAGATCGGGGCGGCCCTCAGCCGTTGCGACTGGTTTGCTCTCGTTCTTTCCCCCCACGCCGCCGCGTCCATGTGGGTCAAGCGGGAGTTGCTGTTTGCATTACAGCAGAAGCGTTACGAGAACAGGATCATCCCGATCCTTCACCAGCCCTGCGATGTCAGCCAACTCTCCTGGACGCTTCCCGCATTTCAGATGGTGGACTTCACGACCGGCTTCGACGATGGCTGTCGCGCCTTGATGCGCGTCTGGGGCCTGGGCTACACTCCAGCACAGAATGCCCCGCCTTGACGTCCTTTCCTCTTCAGCGGCCTGGCCGCCTTCATCACCGGCAGCCCCCTCACCGTGGACGTCAGCACGGACAGGCACGGATGATTATGCTTCTGAAGCGATGGCCTTCAAGAAGTCATGGTGATAATTGCTAATAATAATTAGCAGGTCTGTTTGATTGCAGGAGTATCTCGAAATCTGACCGAACTGACTGGCGCGGCTGATGTTGAAGCCTTCCTCAATGTCGTTGTACCAGACGCACTTCTGCCCGACAACGGCAACCACCCAAAATCCGCCTCCTTCATCGCCTAGCGGTGGGAGTTGCCACTTCTCCGGCGGAATCTTGATGCGGTCCCAGAACCGTTTGACTGGTTCCTCCATCAACAGTTCAGCATCCTCAATCAGGTCCATCAGGTCTTCTCTGCTGAGTGGCTGCCACATAGTCTCCTACTCCTGTTCCGGTAGCCTTCCAGCATCTTTCAGGGAGCGGAGGAGGGCAATGTGGGCCTCCTCCAATTGGCGGATGAGGCGGCGGAGGCGGTGCAGGGTGTCGTCGGGGAGGTGTTCATACATTGGGCCGCAGACATAGGTGGTGCAGCCATAGGGGCGCAGGTCGTCGGGGAAGGTGCAGCGGCCATTGTGCAGGTACTCGCACCACTCCACCGGCTCCGGGTCGGAATTCATCACCGGCAGGGTGAGACGGTGGGCGGCGTGGTTCAGGGCGGGCGCGTAGGGGTCGGGATCGGCCAGGTGTGGGAACGTGTGGCCCGCGCCGAGCGCGAGGGCGACGTCCACGGGCGTGACCCGCGTGGGCTTGACGCAGCAGGGCGTGGCGCAGCCGGGACAGTGTCGGGCCGTGAATGGATCGAACAGGGCGCGAATCTCGCGCTGGAGGCGGCGGTACTCGCCCAGCGGGTTGCCGCCGCGCCGCGTTTTGTGCTTCATGCGGCCTTACCCTCGGAGATTGAGCAGTGTCAGTGCCCGCCCCCAGAAGCCGGCGTCGACGGCGGACGGGTCGAAGAGGGCAGGGACGCTGCTGAAAGGGGCGGCGGCGAGAAGGAAGGCCACAACCAGGATCAGGCAGGCGGCCAGGACGAGACGCTTGACATCGGCGCGGATGGCGCGGTGGCGCGCACGGGCGAGCAGCCAGCCGCCCAGGGTCAGCAGGGCCAGCGGCGCGAGGGCGAGATGAACGCTTATCACAACCAGGAGGCGCAGGATGTCCAGCAGGGCGAGGCGCATGAGGGTGCTGACCAGGATGCCGTCCTTCCACTGGTCGTCCGCCAGCCAGGGAGGACCGGCAGCATCGGTGGGAGTCAGCAGGATCGTCAGTAGGACCGTCAAGCCCGCCAGGGACAACGCCACAAGAGCAAGGCCTCGGAAGAAGCGCTCCTCGGTGGTGTGGACGGTGACGGGCAGGACGTGGCGGCGCAGCGTCTCGCGCCGGGCGGCGTCCACGCGGGCCGGGTAGCGCTCCGGGTCCAGGTGCAGCAGGATGTCCAGCAGGTCGCCGTCGCTCTGGGCGCGCAGATAGGCGGCGAAGACGCTGCTGTCGGTCTCCTCGTCCTTTTCGAGCAGGGCGTACATATCCCTATTATACCTCAGCGCGTCCAGTCCCAGGCGGCGCGTCCGGTGCGGACGGGCAGTTGGTAAGTCTTGCCGTCGGCAAGGGCGATGTAGAACAATTCGTCCTCGGGAACGGGAGGCTTGCTGACCGTATACGCCAGATACTGGCCGTCGGGCGACCAGCGCAGCGACGTGACGCGCCGCCCGCCGAACAGCGACCAGCCCCACCGGGCCTGATATGAGCGCGAACCTTCCAGGGGCGGCAGAGCCTGCACGATGATGTGCGCCGGGTGGGTCGGGTCCACATAGGCGATCTGATTGTCGCCGCTGACGGCCCAGACGGACGCGGGATACATCCCCTGTGAACGTGTGTCTGCCGTCGCCGTGGCGACGACGACCTCCGGGCCGCGCACGGTCTGCGCCAGGTACGCCCGAGTCGCCGGGGGCCTCAGCGTCACGCCCTGAGTGGCCGAAACATCCGGGCGGGTCTTCAGGGGCGCGAACGGGGTCAGTGACCCAAGCTTGGCGGGCTTTGCCGCGCCGGTGCCGGCGGCGGGCACGCCGTAAAGGGCGTCGTCCTGGGAGAAGACGACGGATCGCCCGTCCGGCGTCCAGGTCAGGCCGACGATCTGCTTAAACCCCAGCTTCGTCAGGTCCAGCAACGGACGGGACTTGGCATTCGGGACGTTGAGCGGCATCACCCAGAGCTGCGTGTCCTGGGTGTGCGTCTCCTCCAAGAGCGTGATGTCCTGCTTGATGTAGGCCACCTGCGTTCCGTCGGGCGAGGCGGCAGGCTCTGTGATCCACTCCCGAACCCCGGCGTCGGTGTCCTGCGGCTCATACTCATGCACCAGCAGGCGCGGCGGCCCGTCCGGCTGCGACAGGTACAGGCCGCGCAGGAGGGTCGTCTTCTCCGAGGGCTGGTCGGCGTCCAGGTAGACCAGGCGGCCGACCGGGACGCCCTTGGCGTGGGGCGGGGAGGTCGCCGCGCCGATGAGGGTGACAATGGTGGGAACGGCGACCAGCAGGCCGAGCAGCCAGAGTAGCCACTTCAGTCGGCGCTCTGCTCCCCCTGCTCTGAGGGGGAGGCCGGGAGGGGGCCCTCCGGCCGAATCATCAGTCGCGGGTGAGGTCATACTGGTTCATGTTCGGGCGCATGTAGCGGGCGATCAACGGGTGCGCCTCGGCGACGGCGCGGTAGACCTCCTGGGCGATGCGCCGGTAGGACGGGTGGCCCTGACGCGCCGAGCGCAGCTCCACGAAATGAAAGACTTCGCGCAGGTTCCAGGTGAACAGGGCGCGGATACGGGTCGCCAGGGGCAAAACGTAGGGGGCGTACAACCCCAGCCCCGCGTCCGCAAGCCGGTCATAAGTCGCCGCCGCCCGCGCCATCAGGACTTCATACTGCTCCTCATAGCCGAAGCGGATGATGTCGGGCGGCGTCTCAAACCCCAGGCCAGGCGACAGGGCCTGCGTCGTCTGGGTCGCCATGCGGTGCCGCTGCACATCCCGATACGCCCCGTAGTCCATCGTCAGTTCCATCGTGCAGGCGACGCGCTCCAGCGCCCGCCCCGGCGCGTCGTGCTTGCCCCGCCGCGCGAGATATTCGTCCACTACCCGCTCCTGCATCTCCCGGCCCATCGCCCGCGCCCGCCCCAGCAGTTCCCCCATCGGCAGCGCCGCATGGCCGTACAGGATGGCCGCGACCAGCATGGCGTCGGCGTCCGGGTCGGTGGCGACGAGGGAGACCGCTCTTCTCTCTCCGGCTCCCCCAGAATTGGGGGCGGGGGGGGCCTCCTCTCCCCTCTCCCCTGGGAGGGAGAGGGGCCGGGGATGAGGGAGGGCGGGAGAGGCGATCTCCGCCGCCAGCGCATCCAGGGCGGACTCCGTTTCTGCCCGATACGGGTTCGGGTCGGCGTACTTGAGCAGGGTGGGGAGGACGTGCTGGGCCTCGGCCTTGAGCCGCGCGCCGAGTTCCCGGCCCTCCGGCAGCGGCTGGGAGAGCAGCTTAGTGATGAGGTGTTCCAGCGAGCGGGCGTTGAGGGTCAATCCGAGGTTAGTCCAGGTCGCCGCTGGCAGCAGGTAGCGCAGGGTGTCAAAGGCGGACGCCCGGCAGGCGGCGGCATACGCGCGCTCCGTCTGCTTTTCCCCACGCGGCACGCGCGACTGGATTTGGGCGATGACCGGCTCCGCCCATTCCGTGTAGGCGCATAGCAGGGCGCGTATCGTGCCCGCATACTCCTCCGCCAGCCGGGGATCGGCCATGACCGCGGGGGGATGGTAGACTTTCTCCGGGTCAAAGGCGACGTACCGGGTGCTCTTCTCGGTGTACGACGCCAGCCGCGCGTCCTCAATCAGCTTGGACGCGATGATGCTGACATCCTCAATCGCCAGATGGACGCACCCATGCTCCGATACGGACGAATGCCCGTACCCCAGCACGTACTTCTCAGCGAACGCCCGCGCCCGCTCCTGAAGGCCCGCGAATGCCTCCCCGCCCTGCGCCGGGGCCGCACCGCCGATCAGTGCGCCCAGGTCCTCCGCCGCGATCATCTGCCGCAGGTCGTCGCGCAGGGACAGCGTGGAGCGGGAGTAACGCGCGAACAGATACGCCACCACCTCTTCCGGCAGGTTCAACAGCGCATACACGCTGCCGTCCATGTTGGAGAAGTAGCGGGAAACGTCAACGGTCATGCCGCGCAGTTCGCTGACGCTGGGGCAATTTCCTGCCTCAACGGACAACACCCGCCTCGTGCGCGGCCTCGCCGTCCGCTCCCTGTTGGTGCGGCATGTCAGAAGGCGACGAGCGATACTATCACATCCAGGGGTGGAATCAAGCTGGGAAGTAACACCGCTGACACAGAGTTACCCATGATTCCTCTCTGAACCGCTATCTATGATCCCGGTTCGTTCACGTCAATCAGCCTTCGAGCGGCAGGTGGCGGGTAGTGGCCTGCGAGCACCAGGGCTTGGCGCTCCAGGAGGCAGTCGAGCGCGTTGAACCCGAGGATGCGCGCCGTTGCCTCCCCGGCCTCCGTCCGCGCCACGATGTTGATGCCGTCCCTGTCAAGGCGGAAGTGGTCGTGCCAGCGGTCCCGGCGCGGGTGGAACAGGCGCACCGGCGTCTCGGTCCCAGGGACCAGCGAGGCGATGTCGCTGCCCTTGTTGCGGTTACACGTCATGCATGGGTATGCCAGGCTGTCCTCCCGCGTCGGCCCGCCGTGCTTCTCGCTGACGACGTGGTCCACCTCGCAGCCCAAGAACGTGTCGTCCTCATGGATCAGGCAGTACTCGCAGAGGCGGGCGGCGCGCTCCATGACGAGGCGGCGCAGTTCCGCCGGGATGTAGGTCGTACTCACGGCGGCGCTACTTGCCCGCCAGGTACTGGTGGGCGCGGGCCTTGGCGAGACGCATCAGGTGCTCCAGTTGCACGCAATCGTTCGGCTCCGCCGTCTCCTCCGGGTCCAGGCCCCCCGCCTTCTCGCGGGCGAGCAGGTCGGCCACGCGGGCGCGGGCCGCCTCGGAGGGGCGGAAGGCGGCGACGGCGTCGGGGCTGGTACCGGCGGCGATGAAGTCGATCACTTCCTGGTAGGCGGGAGTCACGCTCATACGGGTCCTCATGGTACTGGCGATCTACAGTGAGTCTACCACATCTTCGGGGCTCTCCGGCGCGCCTCCGCCGTCAGGGGGTACCAGCGTGGAGCGATAACGCCGTATCTAACGCCGTATCTCACCGGCCCCGCCTGCCCGGTTCGCGTCCTCGCTGTCTACGCCCTGCTCGTGCGGCGCGTCAGCAAGGCGGCCACGTTCCGCTTCCGGTCCCACCAGTTGTTTCTGAGTGACGCGCTGATGGAGGAGAACGTCGCCCTGGAGGAAGTGGACGGGGTCCTGTTCGTCCTCTTCTACGACCTGCTGGTCGCCCGGCTGGACGAAAGAGACCATAATATCCTCGGGTAGATTCCGGTAGGTAGAATGGAGTAAGACCGGCTACAAAGTGTTACTGATGATCCCGGTCTGAAACGTTACCGATGATCCCGGCCCGTACAGGACGCGCCGCTCCCGACACCCCCGCTCCGTGGTACTCGCTACGGCCTGGCCGTGATGCGGGTGTAGTAGACGCGCACCCCGATGAACGTGTCTTCATCTTTGATGGGCGAGTCGCTGGAGGTCCACGCGCCGCCGATGGCCGCATCAGGGTCGCCGGGGGTGGGACGGCCGATGTAGGTCGAGACGACGAGCAACACCTGCGTGTCCTTCCCCCTGACCACGACCCGGTACATAAAGGTGTCGTGGGTGATATGTAGGTCTGGCTTCCGAACGATGCGGTAGTCCCCCAGGGGCACGGGAAAGTGACTGGCCGAGTCTTTCGCCCAGCGACGGAGGCTCCCCGCGTCCTGGACCGGGAAATACATCTCGGACCCGGTGATCCAGTTCGGCTCCTGGCCCTCCCGGACCATCGCCTTCCCACCCAGGGGCCGCACGGCGTCCGGCAGGCTGATCGGGTAGGGCAGCCGCTGCGCCCCGACCTGTGTGACCCGCCCGTGGGCGATGACGACGTTCTGCCAGACCAGGGCGGGTTCCGGGTAGGCGGGGGACTGAACACCGGCCTGCGGGCGAGAAGCCGGTGGCATCCAGGCGGGCTTCTGGCAGGAGCAGACGACGGCCGGGAGTAACAGCGCCCCAACGATGGCGGTAACGACCCTGTGCATGGCTCTAACCATTCCGGGAGCGGCCCGACTGAACGCGCCCCCGCTGCTGCGCCCGCCTCCCTCCGGCCAAGATGCCTTCGGCCCAGGCGCGGCCCTCGCCCGGCGGCCTTGTATAATAGTGTCGGTGCCGGTGACGCTCATCGCGGCCTGAGACCGCCCCGCGCCCGAGGCGAGTCTGGTAGTTAGATCAGCGCCCGGCACCGCCTCTTGCCCTAACAGGGCGGACAGTATCCTAAGCCCCTCCCCAGGAAGGCGAGCTTGCATAGACAAGGCTGACCCAGCGCAAGAACACCCAAAGACACCCCCACCGGAGGCCACTCATGTTCCTCGGCATCGACATCAGCAAACACAACTTTGACGCCGCCCTCCTGGGCAGCCCTGGCGGCAAACCCCGTCACAGGGCCTTCCCCAACACCGAGGCCGGCTCCCAGCGCCTGGCGGAATGGCTCGCCCCCCTGCTCGGCGGCCAGAGGGTCCACGCCTGCTCGGCGGCCAGAGGGTCCACGCCTGCCTGGAGGCCACCGGCCCCTACGGGGACGCGCTGGCCCGCTCCCTCCATGCCCAGGGCCACACCGTCAGCGTCGTCCCCTCAATAAAGCCCTAACCCCGCCCGCGTCCGGGGCTTCGGGCAGGCGCAGATGGCCCGCACCAAGACCGACAAGGCCGACAAGACCGACGCGCTTCTCATTGCCCGCTCCTGCGCCCTGCACCGGCCCCAGCCGTGGGCCCCGCCCGCGCCCGAGATGGGCCATCTGCAGGCCCTGGTGCGCCGCCTGAAGAGCCTGACCGAGATGCGCCAGATGGAGCACAACCGCAAGGACGTCAGCCCCGAGGCCGTGCGCGCCTCCGTCGAGGCCGTCCTGGCGGTACTGGACGAGCAGATCGCCCAGACACGGCAGCGGATCCGCGACCACATCGGCACCAGCCCCACGCTGCGGGGCCGGCGCGACCTCTTGACCAGCATCCCCGCTAACGCAGTTGGACACATCGGCGAGGCGACCGCCGCCGCGCTGCTGGCGGAGATCGGGGACGTGTCCCAGTTCGCGGGGGCGCGTCAGGTCGCTGCCTTCGCCGGGCTGGTACCCCGCGTCCGCCAGTCGGGGCAGTGGAAGGGCCATGTCCGGCTCTCCAAGGTGGGCAGCGGGCGGCTGCGCCACGCGCTGTACTTCCCGGCGCTGGCGGCGCTGCGCTCCAACCCGCTGCTCCAGGCCCTGCGCCAGCGCCTGCTCGGTGCGGGCAAGAGTAAGATGCTGATCGTGGGGGCGGCGATGCGCAAGCTGCTGACGCTGGCCTTCGGCGTCCTCAAGTCCGGTCAGCCCTTCGACCCGAACTACGGCCCGAGCGGCGGCCCGAAAACCCGCCAACCGGCGGCTTCTGGGGCTTGACAAACGACACAGTATCTAACTACTGTATCAGCCGCGCTTTCGCGGCATAACGCGCGGCGGGGCATTCTCTAAATCCCATCGGCGGGGCGGCTGTAAGATTACCGCACTTCCGCGGCAATTCCCCAGCCCCGCACGGACTTCTGCCGCACCTGCACGGCATAATCACGCTCAGGGCAGGGCTCTACCGCCTGCGGGCGCGCTGATCGCCTGATCGTTGACACGATTATATCACGCCATGGGCGGGAACGCAATGCCCGTGGAAAGCCTCTCACGGCTCCTCGCTCGCGTCCGCGCTGTCGTCCGCCTCCAACAACTGAGCCTACTCACGGAGGATGTCTATCTCCACTGCAGAACCCCGCATTTCTCACGATACGGCGGCCCAGCCATTCAGGAATGATACCATTGCGCCGACGACGAAACGCAGTCGCAGATGCCCATGTCTGCCCTGTATGCCGAAAGGAACCGCTGTGACCACGGACACACGATTTTGCCAAAACGAACTCGCTCCGGTCGCCCCTGCCTCTCCGCTTCGGGGGAGGGGGCGAGGCTTGATTCCTGCGGAAACGCTTCGCCCGAGTCGCAGGGGGCAACCGTGCCGCATGACGAAAATTGCCAAAACGAACCCGCTCGCGGCCATGCCTTATCCTCCCGTTGCGGGAGGACCCTGTGAGCGAGGAACGAGCGAGCAAGGAGGTGGGTCCGAAAATTGTCAAAACGAACTCCCCCGCTCCTCAGTCCCGCAGGGACTTTCCTTCCTGGAGGAATAGCCCGGCACTGAAGTGCCGGGTACCAATCGCAAATTTGTTAAAACGAACCCCGACTTCCCTCCTGCTCCCCCAGAATTGGGGGCTGGGGGGCTTCCCCTCCCCTGCTCGGAGGGGGAGGGCGGGAGGGGGTTCCTCATCCCTTCCCTGGCAGGGAAGGGACAGGCCGCTTGCGGCCAGGGTTTAGGTCTTCCCTTTGGGTCCCCCCAAACGGAAAAAGCCCCCGCCGGGGGCGGGGGCCGGTCAGAAAAAGGTCAGTGCGTGATGATCGCGGGGGCGGCGTGGCCCTCGGGGATGAAGCGCAGCAGCAGGAAGCAGAGGCCGGCGACCGAGCCGGCCGCCGGCAGGGTGATGACCCAGGCGGCGACCATCCGTTGCGCGACCGTCCAGCGTACACCCGCCAGGCGCTTGGCGATGCCGACGCCGAAGATGGAGCCGGAGATGACGTGCGTGGTGCTGACCGGGAACCCGAAGTGACCCGCGCCCAAGATCACGATGCTGCCCGCCGTCTCCGCCGCGAAGCCGTTCACCGGCTCCAGGTGGATGATGCGGTGCCCCAGCGTGCGGATGATCCGGTAGCCGCCCGACGCCGTGCCCAGCGCCATCGCCGTCGCACAGGAGAGGACCACCCAGGTGGGGATGTGGATGTCCTTACCGCCGGGCAGCGCGCCGAAGGCGACCAGGGCCAGGGTGATGATGCCCATCGTCTTCTGCGCGTCGTTCTGCCCATGGCTGAAGGCCATCGCCGCCGCCGACAGCCGCTGCAGGTGCCGGAACAGGTCCGAGACGAAGCCCGACGATGACTTGGCGAAGAACAGGTAGATCGCCGCCATGATCAGAAAGCCAAAGAACGCGCCGATCAGCGGCGAGAAGATCATCGGCAGCACGACCTTCTCCCAGACGCCGTTCCAGAGCACATGGTTCACCCCGGCGTAGACGATGGTCGCGCCGACGAGGCCGCCGATCAGGGCGTGCGAGGACGAGGAGGGGATGCCGAAGTACCAGGTGATCAGGTTCCAGGTGATGGCCCCGAGAACCGCCGCCAGCACCACCAGCTGCGTGGCCGCGTGGGCGTCCACCAGGCCCTTGGCGATGGTCTTGGCGACGTTCTGTGAGACCAGCGCGCCGGCGAAGTTCAAGACGGCGCACATCAGGATGGCCACGCGCGGCGTCAGCACGCGCGTGGAGATCACAGTGGCGACGGCGTTGGCCGTGTCGTGGAACCCGTTGGTGAAGTCGAACGCCAGCGCGATGAGGACGATGACGATCAGCAGGAAGGGAAGGTCATGCATGGGGGAACCTCAGGAGTATTTGACGACGATGCTTTCCAGGATGTCGGCGACGTTCTCGCACTGGTCGGTGGCGATCTCGATGCGGTCGTAGATCTCTTTCCACTTGATCACCTGCAAGGGGTCGGCCCCGGCCTCGTTGAACAGGTCGCCGAGTGCCTTGCGATACGCCTCGTCGGCCTGATTCTCCAGGGTATGGATGCGGGTGAAGCTCTCCTGCATCTGCTTGTGCTCGCGCAGATGGTGCAGGCTGTCAACGGCCTGCGCGGTGGCCTCGACCGTCTGCCGCAGCAGGTCGGCCAGGGGCGAGAAGTCGGGGCGGGGCGCGTCCAGGCGGTAGAGGGCGATGCGCGCGGCGGCGGACTCAATGTGGTCCGTCATGTCGTCGAGCGCGTGCGAGAGGGCGTGGATGTCTTCCTTGTCGAAGGGCGTGACGAACTTGGCGTCGGCCTTGATGACCACGTCATGCGTCAGCGTGTCCGCGTCCATCTCCAGCTTCCTGATCGCCTCCGCCGCCTTCTGCCGCCCCCCGAAGTCCCGGCTGAGGGCGGCGAACTGCTGCGCCGCCTGCACGGCGAATTGGGCCTGCTTGTCCAGCAGATCAAAGAACAGGGGGTCCTGACCGAAGCGCATGAAGTCCTCCCGAAGCAACAGGCATGAAAATCCGAGCCGACGCGAGTGATGACGGCCCGATTCATTATAGCCGCGCGATGGCGAAAAAACGCACCCGAATGTTAAATTTGTGTTAAATTTCTCGCGTGGGGAAATGCTTCTACAGAATAACAAAAGAGCAAAAGATACCATCCCTGGCTTAGGGGGAGAGTCAGTAGCCCAGGGCGAGGCCGTCGGTGCGAGGATCGGAGCCGGCCAGCAGCGCGCCGGTGGCGGGGTCGAGGAGGATGATCTGGCTGGCGCACGGCGCGGACCAGGGGCCGCCGACCGTGAGCTGGTGGCCGCGCTGGCGCAGCTCGTAGCAGGTCTCCAGCGGCAGACGGTCTTCCACCGCCAGCTCCGCGTTCTGGGACGGGACGTGCCACTTTGGGCTTTCGATGGCTTCCTGGGGGCTGCGGCCCCAGTCAATCAGCTGCGTGATCGTCTGCAAGTTGGTCTGCACCTGCGCGTCGCCGCCGGGCGTGCCGCCGATGGCCCAGAGCGCGTCGTCCCGGAAGAGCATCCAGGTGTTGAGCGTGTGCATGGTCTTCTTACCGGGCGCGAGCGCGTTGGGGTGGCCCGGTTCCAGCGAGAAGCCGGTCATGCGGTTGTTCAGCAGCACTCCCGTCCCCGGCACGACCACGCCGCTGCCGTAGCCGTGGAAGACGCTCTGGATCAGGGCGCAGGCGTTGCCGCGCGCGTCCACGGCGCAGAGGAAGGTCGTTTCGGAGCCGGGCTGGCCGCCGGGCAGGCGGCCCGGCGACACATGGGGCGCGGCGCGTTCCAGGTCAATGCGCCGCCGCTGGCGGTCGGCGTGCTCCCTGGAGAGCAGCGCGGCCAGGGGCGCGTCGGGCACATCGCCCATGTAGGAGAGCCGGTCGGCGAAGGCGAGTTTTTTCGCCTCGGCCATGACGTGGACGGCGTCGGGGCCTTCCGGATCCAGCGCGGCCATGTCGAATCCCTCGATGATGCCCAGCATCTGGAGCAGCAGGTGGCCCTGCGAGACCGGCGGCTGCTCCGTCACCGTCGTGCCCCGATACGTCGCGCGGATCGGCTCGCTGATGACGGACTGATGATTTGCCAAATCCTCGCGCGTGAAGAAGCCGCCATTCGCCTCGGAGTGGGCGACCAGTTTCTCCGCGAACTCGCCCTCATAGAAGGCCGCGCGTCCACCCTCGGCGATGCGGCGCAGGGTGTGCGCCAGCGTCGGCTGGTACAGCGTCGCGCCGGGCTGCAAATTGTCGGGGATGAGGGCCGCGCCGGACTCGGGGTACTCGTCCCATAGGTTCTGGTGGGCCTGCAGCAGGGCGGCCTGCCATTGGGGAAGCGCGTAGCCGTCCTCGGCCAGTGCAATCGCCGGAGCCAGCGCCTCCGCCGCCGTCAGCGCGCCCCACCGCGCCAGCGCCGTCAGCCAGCCGCCCACCGCGCCGGGCACGGACGCGGCCCGGACGCCGCGCAGGGGGACCTGTCCGCCCATGGCCGCAATGGTCGCCCCGGACGGGGCCGCGCCGCTGCCGTTCAGCGCGGACAGCTTCCGCGCCCCCGCGTCCCAGTATTGCAGGAAGACGTCGCCGCCCAGGTGCGAGTTGTGCGGCTCCATGACGGCCAGGGCCACCCCCATCGCCACGGCCGCGTCCAGGGCGTTGCCGCCCGCGCGCAGCGTCTCGCAGCCGATCAGTGACGCGACCGGGTTCGCCGAGGCGGCCATCGCCGTCCGGGCCGTGCGGAGCGGGATGCGGGTGGGTGTGTTCATGATGCTCCATTATTACCCACCCTGAGCCGCACGTTATCCAGCCCCCAGCTCTCGTCTTCCGTGCCTTTGCCTTCAAACAGGCTGCTGTGGAAGTCGAACCGGAGGGCGGAGGCGGCACTGGTGAGCATGTAACTGAGATGGGAGATGCTGTCTCCGTAGAACCGGTCTACGGTCTGCTCGCTGCACCCCAACAGCGCCGCGATCTGCCGCCGGTTGAGGGCCGGGTTCTCCGCCATGATGCGCGGCATCTCCGGGTCCTTGAAGCAAAGAATATCCGCGATGTTGATTGCGAGGAACCTCCCGGCTTGAGGACAACGCCGTGCGCCTCAATCGTTCTTCGGAGAAGATCCTTCCAGTCGCTCAATGCCACGGAGCCAGGCTCAATGTACGGGCTACTCCGCCTCCTCGCCGCCCCATTCCTCCTCGCCAATGACGGGGTTGGAGAGGGTGCCGATCTCCGGGATATGCATCTCGACGGTGTCACCGGGGCGGAGCGGGCCGATGCCGGAGGGAGTGCCGGTGGGGATCACGTCGCCTGGCTCCAGCGCCATGTGACGCGACAGGAAGGCGATGAGCTGTGGAATCGAGAAGATCATCTCGGACGTGCCGGCCTGCTGCTTGACCTCGCCATTGACGGTCGTGGTGAGCTGCAGTTTGTGCGGGTCAACAATCTCGTCCGCCGTCACTAGGCAGGGGCCCATCGGGCCGAACGTGTCACGGCTCTTGGACAGGAACCAGGGCAGGGAGCGGGCGAAGGCACGCCGCTGCTCGTCGCGCGCCGTCACGTCGTTCATCAGCGTGTAGCCGGCCACTAGCGACAGGGCCTCAGCTTCAGGGACGTTCCGGCCGCTCCGGCCGATCACGACGGCCAGCTCCCCCTCGAAATCCACGCGCCCGATGTGGGGCGGGATCACGATGGGCTGGCCCGGCCCGATCACGCTGGTGGACGCCTTCTGGAAGACGATCGGCTCGTCGGGCACGTCGCTGTCCTGCTCCTTGGCGTGCTCGGCGTAGTTGCGCCCGATGGCGAGGATGCGGTTCGGCCGGGGCACGGGCGCGGCGGGCAGGACCCCGACCTCCGGCCAGACCTGGTCCAGTGCCTTGCCCTGCGTCAACTCCTTGACGGCCTCCGCGAAGGCCGGGAGCCGCGCGACCAGCGCGTTCCAGTCCTCCGGCACGGCCAGCCCACGCGGGTGGAAGGCCTCGGCGACGGCGATCACGCGCCCCAGCGGCAGCGTCTTGTTCTTATACAGCAGCCCCGGACGCACCGGCTCCTGCGGGTCATCGAACTCTTTGTAGCAGACGAATTTCATGGGGCAATCCTTTTTAGCGAACTGATGGTAATGTCCACGGGATGGTTCTTACGCGCAGGACCAGGGAAACATCGTTGTCGCGCGCGGGCCACATGACTGGGCGGTGCTTCCCGGCGGCGGCCAGCAGGAATTCTTGACCTCCCAGCGGCACGGGCGGTCCAGACCCCCAGCCGCTCGTCCCTTGGAACGGGTTGCTGATCGGGTTGTCCGTGGATGCGCCGCCGGTGGAGATCATGTAGCGAATCTGAGGCACTTTGCTGATGTCGCCGCCGAGCGGGCACAGGCCGATCAGCAGGCGGTGATCCGGCAGGGGCTCGCGGCCAATCGGCCCGGTGCCCAGCCCGCCGATCTCGCGGTCGGGCCGTCCCGGCTCTCAGACGAGCAGGCTGTACGACAGCCCGGTGCCCGCCCGGATGTGTGACAAGTCGCCGCTTCAGCCTCATGTTCCTCTCCTGCTCCCGCCCTGCGACACTATCTGCCTCGCCGGCTTGATTTACGGCTTATCGTACCAGATCAGGAATCGCTCGGCCATCTCGCGGATGGTGGCGTAGGGGGCCTCGGCGCAGCGCTCGCCCCGGAAGCGGAAGGTGGGGACGTGGGTGATGTCGTCGGCGTAGGCGTCCTGGTCGAACCGAACGATCTTGGCGTCATACTTCCTGGCGCGGACGGCATTTAGGAAACCGGCCTTGTCCAGCCCGGCGTTGTGGGCGATGGCCCCCAGCACGTCGGGATCAGAGATGTCCTCGGAGCGCTCCCAGAAGGCGCGATAGATGGCCTCGTTGTAGCGATCGAAACAGTCCGGGGCTTTGTCCTTGACGTACTCCGCGCCCTCCAAAGCGAGGTGGGAGCGGATGACGCCGAGGGTGCGGCCTTCCGGGACAGGGTGCCCTTCGGCCTCGGCGAACGCCTCAAAGCGCGACGGCGGCCGGCTGGAGTCGCGGGGCTTAGGCTTGTAGTCCGGCAGCGGCCCGAGTTCTTCCGGCAGCAGCTCATAGCCGCGCCAGTCCAGCGTGATCTGCGGGAACTCCTCCCGCAGCTTCTTCGCGTGAAAGAAACCGACCCAGCACCAGGGGCATAGGTAGTCGTGCGCTATGGTGACAGTCAAGTCTTTACTAGAGGCCATTTCGATGCTCCACTCCTCTTCATGATGAACCTGCAGCGGGACATCTCAGACACAACGCCGCATGGTCAAGCGATATTATCGCCATATTTCTGGAGAACCAACCTGATGCCTTTCATGTTACCACAAGCCGTTCCCTTGATGGCCGTCAAAAACGGTCCATGAACTGCAAACGAGATGCCCACACCATTTATCGGTGGGAGGACAGCCGCCTCGTCCTTCTGAGGACGAGATATTCCTGATATTCCTGCCGTTCGGGTATAATGGTCGTGTGTTTCAAAGTAGATACTGCTGGCGAATAACCAAGTGCGTCAAAATCGCTTCTGAAGCTCGCCCGCTAAAAAGTGCAATCTTGAACAATCCCAAAGTGCCGCGAGCAATTCGCCAGCAGTATCACCGAGTCTGCCCTGGCTGAGAAGGCCCAGGCCGTCTTTGAGAGGCACGAGCGCCTGACACTTTCCCGGCACGCCTTCGCCCGCTTCGTCGCGCTGACCGAGTGTTCCTGCCAGTCGCCCCCATCCGGCAACTGGGCAATGGCTGAGGCGACTGGCGGACAGGGCCCGGGCATCAGGCCTGACCCGGCGTCATTTTGAGCCCCACGTTTTGACGAGCCGGATGACGCTCCCTGGGAGCGGATCCCCGAGGCATGACGCCCGCCGGGATTCAGCCTCCTTCCGCTTGAGGCCTGATCGTAGGGTTGCTGAGGTTTTCTATGGATTCAACAACGGAGCGCGCGCGGCCCCGCGTCGTCGTCATCGGCTACGGCTGGTGGGGGCGCGACTGTCACTGCCGCCTCATTAGACTGGCGGGCGGTCTGCAACTCTACGGCGTGGCGACCCACGACTCGGCCAAACTCGACGCCATCCGCTCCCAGCAGGGCTGCCGGGCCTTTCCCAGCTATGACGCCGCCCTCGGCGACCCGGACGTGGACGCCGTCGTCATCGCCACCCCCAACCACACCCACGCCGACCTGGCGGTCCGGGCGCTGGCCGCCGGCAAGCACGTCGTGACCGACAAGGCCATGTGCCTGACGCTGGCCGACTGCGACCGGATGATCGCCGCCTCCGAGCGGGCGGGCCGCCTCCTGACCGTGTTCCAGAACCGGCGACTGGACGACGACTTCCGGACGCTGCGGGCGTGCATGGCGGACGGGCGCCTGGGCGACGTACGCTGGATGGAGGCGGGCTGGCAGGGGTTTGGGGCGTGGGGCGGCTGGCGCGGGCAGGCGAGCGCCGGCGGGGGCCGCTTCTACGACCTGGGCGCGCACCTGGTCGACCAGGTCGCGCTGCTGTTCCCGGAGCGGGTGGCGGGCGTGTTCTGCCGCATGCCCCGCGACTTCCCTGAATCCGACGTAGACAGCGAATGTCTGATCGTGGTGGACTTCGAGGGCGGTCGGACTGCCATCTGCGACCTGTCCAGTCAATGTGCCTTTCCCAAGCCCCGCTTCTGCGCCCACGGGACACGGGCGACCTACGTTCAGTACGGCGTGGACCCGCAGGAGGCGGCGCTGATGGCCGGGAATATAGATGGGGCGCACCCAGATCCCGCGCACGGCGCCCGCCTCAAGGGCGCGGGGGCGGAGGAGGAGGCGGGGCGCGTTCCGGGCCGGTGGCGTGACTTCTACGAGAACCTGGCCGGCGTCCTGACGCGGGGCGACGCGCCCCTGGTCAAGCTGCCCGAGGCGCGCCGCGCCATCGGCATCCTGGACGCGGCCCGGCGCTCCGCCGAAACGGGGGCGCGCATTAGTGTGGATCTCGGCCCCGCGTGAGGTCTCACGCGTTCGGTGCCGTGGGTAATGTGTACTCTAAGGGCATTGGCAGTCGTGCGCGATGGCTACGATCAGTTTGTTGCTTTGATCCACAGATTGGAAGGCTGCTTCACTCCTGGACGACGCGGACGGAGACCTCCAGGGTGGCATGGGCGCCGCCCCTGTAGACGCCGCGCAGGGGGGTGACGTCGTCGTAGTCGCGCCCGTGATGCACCTTGATGTAGGCGTCGTCGGCCAGCAGGGCGTTGGTCGGATCGAAGCCGTACCAGCGCCCGTTGGGCAGCAGGCACTCCACCCAGGCGTGGGTCGCGTCACCCCCGAACAGCCCGCTGCGCTCGCGGCCGCCAGCCGCCTCCTGACGGAGCCGCTGCGTCTGGTCCGCCGCCGCCCGCTCCCCGGTGAACAGATACCCGCTCGCGTAGCGCGCCGGGATGCCCTGCCGCCGGCAGATCGCCAGCATCAGGTGCGTGAAGTCCTGGCAGACCCCCGCCCGCGCCGACACCACTTCCGGCAGCGGCGTGTCCACCGTCGTGGCCCCCGGCACGTACTTGAAGCCGCTGTGGATCGTGTTCATCACCGCCCGCAGCAGGTCGCCCGGTCCCGGCCCCTCCGCCGACGTCCGCGCCTGCTCGGCGAGGGCGTCCGCCTCCGGCAGCACCGGGACGCGCCGCGTGGGGGCCAGGTACTCGGCGTAACGGTCGGCCACGTCCTCGCGCCGGTAGAAGGCGCCGTCCAGGCCGGGGACGTCGTCATCGGTGAACAGCGTCCGCCGCTGCGTCAGGACAACGGACTCCGCCGTCAGCGCCATCTCCTGATGCCGCGCCCGCAGGCTGAAGTGATGCACGCGCCCCGACGGCAGCGCGTAGTTGAAGATCGGCACGGACGGCTGGGTGGCGATTCGGAACTCCGTCCGTGTCTGCTCCTCGTCGTTGTGCGGCATTAGCCGCACCTCATTGTGGCTGTCCGTGATCGGGGCCGAATACAGATACCGCGTGGCATAAAAGACGCGCAGGCGCATGGTGTCTCTTTCTTCTCCCGTTCCCCCGGTGTTGGGGGCTAGGGGGCCTTCTGCCCGAAGGTGTCGAAATCAATCGGCCCCAGCTCCAGCACGGCTTTGCGCAGGGCCAGCTCCCACTGCCGGTGAACCGCCTGAAGGTCCGGGTCATTCTCGGTCAGACGCCGGCGGCGTCTGACCTCCAGCTCGCCCGCCCTGTAGAGCACCACGTCAATGGGCGGCCCGACCGTGACGTTGGAGCGCATCGTCGAGTCAATTGAGATCAGGGCGTACTTGGCCGCCTCCTCCAGGGGCGTGTCATGGTAGCGGATGCCCCTCACCAGGATGGGCCGGCCGTACTTGGTCTCGCCGGTCTGCAGGAACGGCGAGTCCTCCGACGCGCACAGCGGATTGCCCTGCGGGTAGACCAGGTACAGGTCGTGCGGCTGGCCCTGAATCTGGCCGCCGACGATGAGATGCACGTTGAATCGGTAGTCGTCCTTCTCCAGCGCCGCCCGGTCCATGTCCGAGACGTGCCGCACCTGGTCGCCGATCACCCGCGCCGCGTCGTACATCGTCTCCGCCGTCGCCAGCCCGGCCCCGTTGTCGAAGTCCCGCCTCAGCAGTGTGATGATGGACTGCGACAGCGACAGGCTGCCGCTGCTCAGAACAACAAAGACGCGCTCCCCCGGCCGCTCGAAGATGTGCATCTTGCGGCAGACATTCACCTGGTCGTAGCCGGCGTTCGTCCGCGAGTCCGAGGCCATGACCAGGCCGGCCCGCGTGATGATCCCCAAACAATATGTCATCCACTCATCCTTTGCCAACTCAACGTTGAGTTGTATTACCCTAAATTTCGGGTAAACTCAGCCTGACATCGAGCATCGCCGCTTGCAATGTTAAACGCGCCGCGCCGCCGCGCACCAAAAACCCACCCAGGAGAACTCGATGTTCATTCGCGTCGGCTACGAGATCGTCTTCGACATCCCCGCGCCCGTCCCCATGCTGCTGATGCTGTACACGCTCCCCGACCGGGTCGCCGACCTGCGCGCGCCGGACCGCCTGCGCGTCGAGCCGGCCGTCCCCGTCACGGACTTCACGGACTGGTTCGGGAACCGCTGCGCCCGCCTCGTCGCGCCCGCCGGACGCCTGCGCCTCTGCAGCGACCTGATCGTGGAGGACAGCGGCCTGCCCCTGCCCGTCGCCGGGGACGCCGCCCAGCACCCCGTCGAGGACCTGCCCGCCGAGTGCCTGCAGTTCCTGCTCGGCAGCCGTTACTGCGAGGTGGACCGCCTCTCGGACATCGCCTGGGGGCTGTTCGGCCAGGCCGCGCCCGGCTGGGCGCGCGTCCAGGCCGTCTGCGACTGGGTGCATGAGCACGTCGAGTTCGGCTACCAGTACGCCCGGCCCACCAAGACCGCCTACGACGTGTACGAGGAGAGGCAGGGCGTTTGCCGCGACTTCACCCACCTGGCCCTGACCTTCTGCCGCGCCCTCAACATCCCCGCCCGCTACGCCACGGGGTATCTGGGCGACATCGGCTTTCCGGTCAACCCGAATCCGATGGACTTCAGCGCCTGCTTCCAGGTCTACCTGGGCGGCCGCTGGCACACGTTCGACGCCCGCCACAACCAGCGCCGCATCGGCTGGATTCTCATGGCCACGGGCCGCGACGCCACCGACTGCGCCATCACCACCTCGTTCGGCCCCTCCACCTTGCAGAAGTTCGTCGTCTGGACCGACGAAGTTCCCTCCCCGGAACTGCCGGACCCGAGGTGCTGACGCGGGTAGGGGCGACCTGCCGGGTCGCCCCTACGATTCTAATACGACAGAAACGTCCGCGTGACCGCGTTGCCGACCATCACGCAGCGGTTCTGCACGTCGTTCAGGAAGTCGTGCAGGCTGGCGTCCAGAATCTCCTGCGGGCGCGCGTAGATCAGGTCCGCCCGCAGCCGCCCCAGTAGGCGCTCCGGCTCCGTCCCCGCCTCGCCGGTGCTGCCGCTGATGCGCGACAGGCACCCGCCGACCCGCTCGACGCAGTGGCGCACTGAGGCGGGGAACTTGGAGTTCAGCACCAAAAAATCCACGATGTTGACCGGCTTGACCCCGTCCCGGTACGTCTTGCGGTACATCTCGAAGGCGCAGGCGGATTTCAGGACCGCCATCCAGGCGTGGAGGTTGAGCGGCCCGAATCCGTCATCGCTCTCGGCCTCGATCTCCGCCTCCGCCGCGATCTCGCTCACCGTCTCGGCCCCGCCCGTCAGCGGGTCGTAGTACTGGATGCCCAGCAGGCGGGTGGTCTGGTCCGCCCGCTCCAGAAAGCGCCCGGCGTCAATCCAGTCCCGCGCCTCGCCCATCATCAGCGTCCGATTGAGGATGCCCTGGAACAGATGCGAGTAGTCCCGCACCGTCTGGAAATACTCATGGGGGCCGAGCGACAGCACCTGGTCCACGTCCCACTCGCGCAGCTTCAGATAGGACGAGTTCAGACTCTCCCACATCTCCGAGGAAATCTGGTCGCGGATGGAGCGCGCGTTCTCGCGCGCGGCCTTCCAGACCGACAGGATGGAGTTCGGGTTTTCCGGGTCGAACCCGAAATAGTACAGCACCGCGCGGTCGTTCTTGGTGCCGTAGCGCGCCTCATAGCCGATCAGGTTGCCGGAGATCACCAGGATCGAGCGCCACTGAATGGCGCTGACCTCGTCCCCCTCCCCCGCCCGCGGCTCCTCCAGGGCCATCGGTAGGAACGTCTCCAGGGCGGCGTGGTAGTAGACGTCCACCATGCGCGCCGTCGCCTCCGCCCGCTCCACCGACCGCCCGATCCAGTAACACGCATCCGCTTCGCGGCTTAACATGACTGCTGCTGCTGACCCCCTTGTTCTTCCTCACCCATGGCGCGCGGCGCCGGCGGCCCCAGGGACTGCGCCATCGTCCCCAGCGTCTGCGTCATGCCGCCCCCGCCCATGCTCTGGCGCATCGGCGCATTCTCCCTGGCGAGCACCCACGTATCCTTGCTGCCGCCGCCCTGCGACGAGTTGACCACGAACGAGCCTTGGCGCAGCGCCACCCGCGTCAGCCCGCCCGGCACGATGGTGACGCCGTTCTGGGCGCTGTAGAGGATGAAGGGCCGCAGGTCCACGTGGCGCGGCTCGAAGCGTTCCTCCACGAACGACGGCGACGTGGAGAGCGAGATCAGCGGCTGCGCGATGTAGTTGCGCGGGTTGCCCCGGACTCTGTCCGCGAACTCGACACGCTCCGCCGCGCTCGCCTGTGGCCCCATCAGCATCCCGTACCCCCCGGACTCGTTGGTCGCCTTGACCACCAGCTTGTCCAGGTTGTCCAGGATATACGCCAGGTCCTTCGGGTCGGAGCCGAGGAACGTCTTGACGTTCGGCAGGATCGGCTCCTGGTCCAGATAATACTTGATGATGCTGGGCACGTAGGCGTACACGGCCTTGTCGTCGGCGACCCCCGTGCCGATGGCGTTGGCCAGGGCGACGTTGCCGGCGCGGTAGGCGTTGACCAGGCCCGGCACGCCCAGCGCCGAGTCGGCCCGGAAGATCAGCGGGTCCAGAAAGTCGTCGTCCACCCGCCGGTAGATCACGTCCACCCGCTGCGGCCCCTTGGTCGTCTTCATGTAGACGATGTTCTCGTCCACGAACAGGTCCTGCCCCTCGACCAGCTCGATTCCCAGCTGCTGGGCCAGGAACGAGTGCTCGAAGTAGGCGCTGTTGAAGACGCCGGGCGTCAGCAGCACGATGTTGGGCTTCTCCGCCCGCCCCGGCGGCGCGAGCGCGCCCAGGTTGGCGAGCAGGTGCGTGACGTAGTGGTCCACCGGACGGACGGGCAGGTCGCGGAACAGGGCCGGCAGGACGCGGGTGAGGATGGTGCGATTTTGCAGCACGTAGGACACGCCCGACGGCACGCGCAGGTTGTCCTCCAGCACGAAGTACGTGCCGTCGTTGCCCCGGATCAGGTCGCTGCCGCAGATGTGGACGTAGGCCCCGCCCGTCGGGGTCGCCTCCAGCAGTTCGGGCCGGAAGTGGGCGGCGCTGACGATCAGGTCGCGCGGCACGATCCGGTCCTTCAGAATCTTCTGCTCGTGGTAGAGGTCGTGGAGGAAGAGGTTGAGGGCCGTCAACCGCTGCGTCAGCCCGCGCTCTATGTGGTCCCAGTCCGTGGCCGGGATGACGCGCGGCACCAGGTCAAAGGGCCACGGCTTCTCCGTCCCGCGCTGGTCGCTGTAGACGTTGAACGTGATCCCCTGGTTCACCAGCATCAGGTCGGCGAGCTGGACGCGCCCGACGTAGTCCGGCAGGGACATCTCTGTGAGGCGCTGGAACAGTTTGCGGCAATGCCCGTGCGGCTGTCCGTCCTCCCCGAACATCTCGTCGAAGAACCCCTGTGTCGTGTAGTTGTCAAACAGTGACATCCCGCCAAGAACCCTTTCCGCGTGCGCCGCCGCAGGCAAAAAAACCCGGCGTCACACGTCTGCAATCTGACGGCAACGTCGGGCTGGCTCTCTCTGCGGCGAGATGGCAACAGCATGGACTCGGGAGCATCTCCGGGTCACGCAAAAGTATACACCGCCGCTGGGCATTCTGTCAACCCGGCCGCGAAACTTGACATCCCGGCGAGACAGGCCGTATA
Organism: Armatimonadota bacterium; assembly: GCA_019239955.1. GTDB lineage: Bacteria > Armatimonadota > Armatimonadia > Armatimonadales > Capsulimonadaceae > JAFAZD01. The sequence goes on from JAFAZD010000208.1 coordinate 27,370, forward strand.
CTAAACCACCTATGGCCTCCACCACTGTCCAGCCGCCCACCGCGCCGCCCCCGTCGGAGCCGCCCCCGCCGACCGGGGGCAGCAAGCCCGGCGGCATTGCGCGCGCCACAGGCCTGATGATGGCGACCGTGCTGCTGTCGCGCATCCTGGGCGTCCTGCGCGACGCCATCATCTCGCACTACTTCGGGCGCGGCCCGCAGACCGACGCCTACAACGCCGCCTTCACCGTCCCGGACCTGCTCTTCTACCTGCTCCAGAGCGGCGCGCTCTCGTCCACCATCGTCCCGATCATCACCGAGTACCGCCAGCAGGGCAAGAACAAGAGCGCCGACCGGGTCGTCAGCATCGTCGCCTCCACCATCTTCGTCGTGATCGGCCTCCTGATCTGCGTGATGTGGATCGCGGCCCGCCCGCTCACGGTCTGGCTCAACCCCGGCTTCGACGCCCATCGGGTGGCGATGGCCGTGCCGCTCACGCGCGTCCTGCTGCCCGCCCAGATGTTCTTCTTCCTCGGCGGCCTCTTGATGGGCGTCCTGTACTCGCGCAAGCAGTTCCTCATCCCCGCGCTGGGGCCGGTCATCTACAACAGCGGCATCATCTTCGGCGGCATCGTGCTGCGCCACTGGCTCGGCATTCACGGGCTGGTCTGGGGCGCGGTCGGCGGCGCGCTGCTGGGCAACTTCCTGATCCCCTTCCTCGCCGTCCGGCGGCTGGGCGTCCGGCTCCGCCCGAACTTTGCCGTCCTGCACCCCGGCGCGCGCAAGGTCTGGGTCATGTTGCTGCCGATGGGCCTCGGCGTCGCGCTGCCCAACATTGACCAGATCGTCAACAAGCTGTTCGCCTCGTATCTGGGCCCGGGCGACACGACGGCCATCATGAACGCCTACCGGCTGATGCTGCTGCCCATCGGCGTCTTCGCCCAGGCGATGGCGCTGGCCATCTACCCGACCCTCTCCGAGCAGGCCGGCCTGCGCGACCTGAAGGCGATGCGCCGGACCATGAGCCAGTCCCTGCGCAACATCCTGTTCCTGACCGTGCCGTCCGCCGCCCTGATGTTCCTGCTCGCCGTCCCGATCATCACCTTTTTGTTGCAGAGCGGCAAGTATACGTACAGTGACACCCTGGTCACGGCCTCCGCCCTGCGTTACCTGAGCCTGGGCATCTTCGCCTGGTCCTGCCAGTCCCTGCTGACGCGCGGCTTCTACGCCCTCCAGAATTCCCGCATCCCGGTCATCTCCGGGGCCTGCGTCAGCGTCCTGTTCGTCGCCATGAACTGGGCCGTCGTCCACCACACGCACTGGGGTGTGCGCGGGTTGGGCCTGGCGACCAGCATCGCCGCCGCCATCCACATGACGGCCCTGCTCATCCTCCTGCGTCTGCGTCTGCGCGGCATCCAGGGCGGACGCCTCTGGCTCTCGCTCTCCCAGACCCTGCTCGCCACCGCCGCCCTCTGCCTCGCCGTTCAGATCGTCCGCGCCCTGACGCTGACCCTGCTGCCTGCTGCCCTGCTGCCGCCCAAGTTCTCGGCCCTAATCCTGATCGCCCTCTCCGGCGGCGCGGGCCTCGCCGCCTTTCTGCTGGTCGCCCGCCTCTTGCACATGGAGGAATTGCAGGCCGCTATCAGTATGATCCGGCGCAAACGAAGTCGAGAGTGACTTCCATCATTCGGTGCGAGAAATAGGCTGCCACCGAGCTGCAAGGCCAACTGCCCGCGCCGGAGCAGATCGTCCGGCTGCTAAAAAATTCCCCGCTTGATTCCACCGCGCCGCGGTGAGCAGGGGGCACCATGCCCAAGGCATCAAAGGAAAACGTCGCATGAAACCGCAGAAGGGCAGGTTCTCTAACATGTGGGGCAAGCAGAAGTGACTGGGCAAGCACTTCGGGCTGAGTGCCGTCGCGCTGGGGAAGAAACTCGCCGACCTCAGATCGCGCGGCCCGGACAAGATGCCGATGGAGCGCGCCTTGTCGGAGGGCTACTGTCGCACTGCGCCATTGGGGGACAGCACTCCGTTCTTCCTGTGGGCGCCCAAGTTTCCATGTCATGACGACTCTCCGTGCAATAATTTGTGGACGGAGGCGGCGACCTTCTTGTTCATGGCGGGGGTCTGGGCG
>JAFAZD010000023.1 GCA_019239955.1 Armatimonadota bacterium
GGAGAGCGGGCTCTCTTCTCAGCAACTGGCCGAAGCACACGAGGCACACGACGAAGCCCGCGATCATACCGAAGACGGCCCCCAGCAGCCCGAACTTCGGAATGAGCCACATACATCCCAAAGCCGTCGCGGCCGCCTGCCCCAGAATCACGAGCGGCTGAACGCCGAACCGGTGCGCCGCGGAGAGGCCCGCGGTCATGGCGCTCGACAACATGAACAGGGTCATATACACGGCGAGCCATATCAGCACCCAGGGGTGGGCGGCGTACTCCGCCTTGTAGAACAGCGTCAATAACTTGCCGCCGCACAGGGCGGCGATCATCAGCCCCACAAGACCGTTGGCGAGTGCGGCCGCCATGAGCCGCCTCATGAGACGCGCGAACTTCCGTCGATCCTGCCGATAGGCCACGGAAAGCTGAGGCATGGCGGACTGCACCATAGCCCCGTAGATCATGCCCATGGCTGCGATGGAATAAGCCATGGCAGAGAACAGTCCCAGATCACGCTCGCCGAGATCGTGAGCGATGTAGTACCGGGGGATGGCCATGCTCAGGGCTCCGAAGACTGCCACCACCCCCAGCGGCAGCGAGAGGCGGGCGAGAGCGAGAAGGGTGGGGAAGTGCCATCTCGGCACGATGGGCGAGATCTGTATCGGGGTGATTCTGTTCTGAGCATCGGTCTGCGTACCGGAATACCCGCTGGCCCAAACCGCCGAAGGAACGTCATAGAAAACAGTGACCAGCCCGGACGCAACAGCATGAGCAATAACGGCAAAAAGGAGGTTGTGAGTGAGCCAATAGGCGGTCCCGAGAGCGAAGACCTGAAGGGTACCTTGGATGATGCGTGAGAAAGCGATGCGATCCATCCGCTCTCGCTGTTGCAGGAAGCCATAGACGACATCGCTCAAGGCATCGAATGTCCTCGCGAGCGCGACCCCCGAGATGATCACGGCGAACGTGAACGACACATGGGATAAGAAGAACATCACCACCAGGTAGAACACGGCCACGGCGAGAGCGGCGAGGCGCAACGCCACGCAGTGCCCCAACTCATAGCGCCTTCGTGCATCCGTGGCCTGGATCGTGCGCATGTTCAGCGTCGCGAACAAGAACGGCGGCGCCGTGATCGCCAAAGCTAAGGAAAACCTGCCAACGACAACCGGAGTGCCGAGTTTCGCCAGAAGAACAAAGATCGCCCACTGGCACGCCGCAGAAACAATACTGCCGGCCAGTGTCCACGAAAAATTCCAACCCAGCGACAGCGGTTTCGCTTGCCCGGCGGCATTCATATCGTTCAGGGTCCTGACGGTCATATCGTAGACTCGCACCAGGCAGGAAAACAGGCCCTACTTCCGGTGAAACACGTAGGTAACCCACATCTCATAACGTAACGGGTCCATAAGGGGTCTGTACCGATGCACCTGACAGATCTCATGTCGAAGCGCCGTCAGTTTTCGGCCCACGACTCTCAAGTCGGTGTAATACTTGTCGCTATTATCAGGGTCCGCGTGAGTTTCCGCGTAATGGCCGGGGCCGACCCGGGTGATGCGATCATCCTCGGCGATGTAAAAGACCACACCACGGCTCGTCCTCAACCTGTACGTACCGGACGCGGCGGGAACGACGGAGAGACTACCCCCCAACCATTTGCCCGTACGCGCGTCATTCAAAGTTTCCGAAATATCATCGCCACGGCCCGTTTGCGCCTCAAGTACCCACGTCCCGGCAAGGTCATCCTCTGATGCGGCGTTGCTGTCGTACGGGATGACGTGATCTGTACGGACTAGACCGGCATTGAGTTGCTCCTGCCAGGCGGGCGTCGCCTCCTTGCGGTGGCGCGTCTCAAACGAGCCACGCGAGACAAGTGCAGTCGCCACCACCAGGAAAAGTCCTCCCGTCACCAACGCCAGGGGGATGCCGAGCATCGTGACGCCCGTTGGGCGTAGGAGCGGGCGCTCCGCCTGTCCCGGGGCCTCGGCGATCGCGGCTCGATGCGAGCCGCGGTACCAGGCGGCGGCCCGAGCCAGGCTATACTGTCCGGGAAAGTGCGCCCTTAAGAAAGCAAAAAGTAACGGAACCAACGCGACGCCTTCCCAGGCGGAACACGCCCGCTTCCACTCCCGCGTCCCGGTCCGGGATCGGGCCGGAGCGGCAGTCTCCGTCGAAGTACCTGCAAATTTCATGCCAAAGTTTTCTCCCGGCACCCCGCCGCCTGGGGCGTCAGGTCCCCCGCCGGGGGGCGCCGCGGGGCCGGGCGATCGTAATACACCAGTCCCAGCATCAACCAGAACACCCACTCGCTCCTCAGGTGGCCGGAGAAGAGGAAGTAGTCCACAAGGCTGTTCACGAGCAGGGCGCAGAGCACCCCTACGGTGCCGATGACGTACGGGTCGGAGGGGGCGTCCCGCAGTGCGGCCCGCAGGAAGAGGACGATGCCGTACAGGAGATAGAGTGTCGCCGCGAAGCCGATGATGCCGTTCTCCGCCAGGATCATGAGGAAGGTGTTGTGGGCGTGGGGGTGCCAGCCCTCTACGCTGGCCCGGCTGATGTAGTGGGCGTTGTAGATGGCGGCGAACCGTCCCTCGCCTACTCCGATCAAAGGATGATCGCGTATCATGTGGAGGGTTGATGTCCAGATCAGAATCCGCTCCGAGTTCGACACCCATTTCGGGTCGAAGATCGTCCGCAGGCGGCCGAGGTACAGCGGGGCTAGGGCCACCGTCAGCGCGGCGGCCGCGCCGAGATAGGTCACCGCCCGTGTCCGGTCACGCGCGAGCCGTCGCCGGGACAGGGTGATGACTATCGGGCAGGAGACGGCCAGTGCGATCCAGGGGCCACGGGCCTGCGAGCAGACGAGCGCGACCGCGCAGACACACACCACGCCGGAGTAGACGGCGCGCCGAGGCGGGCGGCGCGCCGCCAGCAGCAGGGCCGTCGCCAGCAGGATCGCCGTCACGAGCAGAGAACCGAAGGGCGTGTAGTGGCTGCCGAAACCGGTGGCGTGCAGCTGGCCCGTCACATGGACCTGGTACAGCCCGTAGACGGCGTCGATCACGGCTCCGAGCAGGATCGCGTGGACGACCGGGCGAGTGCGACGGTACCGAGGAGAGAGCTGCCTCAGGCAGACCAGCATCAAAAACGTCCCGAGATAGAGGGTCAGCCGCAGGAACAGATGCAGGCCGGCCTCCACTTGGGGAGAGAACAGCAGCAGGCCCGCGAAGACGACCAGGAAAAGGGCGAGGTGGGGAAGGGGCGGCTGCTTCCGCACTTCGGGGCGCGCCAGGCTCCGCAGGATGCGCGAGACATCGGGCAAACGGTGGACTGCCTTCCAGAGCCAGAGCGTGTAGAGCAGCGCCGCCACCGCGGCGGCGATCATAACGTCTCTGGCGCTCAGCAAAAACGTCACGGCCCAACAACAGGTCAGGGCGCTCGTCCAACCGATATGCCGCCTTCTGAATGCCTCTCGTTTGAGTCTTCGGGAGTCTCCCGGCGTTCGTGCAGGGCCGTGACGATCTGCCTCAAAGTCATGGGCCATCTGAATACCTGTTCCGAGTAGGCGCTCTCCCGCAGAGAGACCGCGTCGTCCGAAGGCGCGAAACTCAAAGAGTCGTCTTGACGAACGTTCGCCCGGTCAAGCATTGTCAGGCAGAGGGCCAAAGAGGATGAGCAAAGTCGTCACCAGGATGACGACCAAAGGCCGCGCCGCCCGGCTATTCAGGTGCCGTCGCGCCGGCGGCACTCCTTTTGAGATTTGTTTCGCCGACTGCCGGGCACAGCATTCATACCAGCGCTTACTGCAAAAAGGATGCCAACCCATTTTGCGTCGTGGACACGCTGGCAGGCGGCGGGCAAGCAACGGGCCTTGTTGCCTGTCCCTTCTCTCCCGGCGCGGCAGATTGGTGCCCACTGCCGCAGCGTTGCTAGACTCCGGGGCGGGTTGCCGGAGTGGGGTGGTCCCCGAGGCCGCCTTTGTTTCCTCTCTTACGTCAATTTAGCTGATCAGTCGTTTTGGCACACTTCTTGCAGAGCAGGCCGTACCGAGACCGTGCAATGGCTGCACCGCACCTGTCCAGGCACATCAGCCGGGATTCGCCCGGCCCCACATGCCGCTTTCAAGCGAGGCCACACCTTTGCGGATCTGCATTGTGAACGAGTTCTTCCACCCGGACAGTACCGGGGGGACGGGAACGGTGCTGTCCGACCTGGCGCGCGCTCTACGGGGGCGCTACGAGGACGTCGAGATTGATGTCCTGACCAGCCGCAACCTCTACCGGGGCGAGGCGGATGCGCTGCCGTCCGCCGAGGACTGGGACGGGGTCCACATCACGCGCCTGGCCACGCCGCGGCCCAACGGCCTGCCCACCCCGCTCCGCCTGGGCGCGAACCTGCTGTTCGCCGGGGCCGCGCTGCTGGCCCTGCTGCGCCGGCGCCGTTACGATCTGCTGCTGGTCGGCACCGCCCCGCCCACCGTGGCCATCGCCGCGCAGCTCCTTAAGCGGCTCACCGGCACGCCCTACCTGTACACCGTCTACGATCTGGAGCCGGACTGTGCCATCACTCTGGGCCTGCTCCGCCCGGACCACCCGCTCACCCGCACGCTGCGTCGCTGCCAGAAGGGCTGGCTGCACGCCGCCGGGCGGGCAGTCGTGCTGGGGCGTTGCATGCGCGATCACCTGGGCCGCGCCTACGACCTTCCGGAGCATCGCATCGCGGTCATTCCCGTCGGCGCCGACCCCGACGAGATCGTGCCGCGGCCCAAGGACACTGACTTCCGGCGCCGACAAGGGCTCGGCGGCTTCCTGGTCTGCTACTCGGGCAACTTCGGCCGCTACCACGACTTCGACACCATCCTCGATGCGGCCCGCCGGCTCCAGACGCTGCGCGACGACGTCACCTTCGTCCTGGTCGGTGACGGCGCGCAGAAGCCGCACATCGCCCGGCGGGTCGCCGGCGAGGGGCTGCGCAACGTGCGCCTGTTCCCGTTCGTGCCCCGGGACGATTACGCCGACCTCCTGGCCTCCGCCGACGTGTCGCTGGTGACGCTGGAGGTCGGCATGGAGGGTCTGTGCGTGCCGAGCAAATTCTACAGCATCCTGGCCTCGGGCCGCCCCAC
>JAFAZD010000044.1 GCA_019239955.1 Armatimonadota bacterium
ACGCTCTTCCGATCTCGCGCGCCAACACCCTGCAGGACGCCGTGCGCCAGTCGGACATCGTCCAGGCCCGCGCCGCCGTCCAGCAGAACAGCAACGACCTGGCGCAGCTCATGGTCAACCTCGCCGACACGCGCATCATCGCCCCGGCGTCGGGCCTCGTGCTGAAGAAGTACAAGGAGCCGACCGAGATCGTGCAGAGCGCGACCACGGGCTTCTCCGACGCCCAGTCCATCGTCGCCACCCTGGGCGACCGGCTCCTGGTGCGAGTCGGCATCAACGAGGTGGACATCTCAAAGGTGCGCCTGGGCGCGCCGGTCACGATCCATGTGGACGCGCTGTCGGGCCGGACGCTGACGGGGCATGTCATTTCCATCGCCCCCGCCTCCACCAGCGCTTTCCCCGACAGCACGGGCGCGGGGGGCGCGGGCGGGAGCGCCATCGCCAAATTTTCGGTCAAGGTCGCCTTCGACCGGGCCGACCCGCGCCTGCGCCCCGGCATGAGCGCCGCCGTGGACATTTTAAGCGCGCAACGGCGCAGGGTGATCCTCGCGCCGCTGGAGGCGGTCCTGTTCGCCGGCAATGCGGGCACGGTCACGGTGCTGACCCCCGTGGGCCGGCAGGAGAAGCGGAAGGTGACGTTGGGCCTGCGCAACGACACCTCGGTCGAGGTCCGTTCGGGCCTCAGGGCCGGCGAGCACCTGGTCGTCCCGGAGGCCGCCGGCCGCCGCAAGCTCGACATCGGCCCCGGCAACAACGATTAGCGGGAGTTATCGTGGCACTCTGGGAATCCTTTCGGGTGGCGTTCGAGGCGCTGTGGGCCAACAAGCTGCGGGCGCTGCTGACGATGCTGGGGGTGATCATCGGAGTCGCATCGGTGATCATCATGGTCGGCATCGTGCAGGGGGCGCGGCGCAAGGTGATCGAGCAGTTCGAGGGCATCGGCTCGAATCTCATTTTCGCCTTCTACAGTCCCAAGCCGGACAGCGTCCGGCGCGGGATCGAAGGCCTGCACATGGCGGACATCCAGGCCGTCGAGCGGGAATGCACCCTGATCGGCCCGGTCAGCCCTACCGCGGGCACCTCCGTCGAGGTGCAGGCGGGGGCGAACCGCGAGAACGCGCAGCTGACGGGGGTGCTGGCGTCGTACACCGAGACCCAGAACATCGCCGTCGCCGAGGGCCGGTTCATCAACGCCGAGGACGATGCGACCTGGGGCAAGGCCTGTGTCATCGGCGGCCGGCTGGCGCGCAAGCTGTTCGGGGACGCCGACCCGATCGGGCGGCGGATCATCTGCGCGTCCAACGGGTCTGAGGTCTCTCTGACGGTGGTGGGTGTGCTGGCGCCCAAGGACCGGGGGCCGGGCGGCGAGGACTTCAACAACGGCCTCTTCGCGTCCCTGCGCTCCGTCCAGCAGCGTTTCACGGGCAGCGACCGGATTGACGGGTTTTCCACCAAGGCCCTGGACGTGACCCAGACGGAGGCGAGCGCGGACCAGGTCTGGGCGGTCCTGCGGCGGCGGCACCCGCTCAACGTCCAGGACTTCATCGTGGACACGCAGGAGGGGCTGCTCAAGCAGATCGACACGGTGTTGAACATCTTTCAATTGGTGCTGGGCGGGGTCGGCGGTCTGTCGCTGCTGACGGGGGGCATCGGGATCATGAACATCATGCTGGTCTCGGTGACGGAGCGCACACGCGAGATCGGCATCCGCAAGGCGGTCGGGGCGACGCGCGGGGCGATTCTGCTGCAATTTCTGGTGGAGGCGGTGGTGGTGTCGGGGCTGGGCGGCCTGCTCGGCATCGGCCTGGGCTGGAGCATCTCGGCGGCGGTGGGGCACTTCGCGGCGAAGCTGCTGCCGACGTTCGTGCCCCTCTGGGCCATCGCGCTCGGCTTCGGCTTCGCCACGGGAGTCGGCCTCTTCTTCGGCATCTACCCGGCCTTCCGCGCCGCCAAGCTGGACCCGATCACGGCACTGCGGTACGAGTGAGGACCTACCCCTGGCGGCAAGCCGCCTGTCCCCTCCCTGTCAGGGAAGGGACAGAGGACTATTCTTCGCCCCTTCCCTGGCAGGGAAGGGGCAGGTCGCTTGCGACCGGGGTTAGGTCCTCAGTCTGGCCTTCCTATGCCACGCGCGGCTCCGCTACCCGCTCGTCGCTGACGAGTTCCCCGTCCCGGAAGCGGACGATGCGGCGGCAGTGGGCGGCGATGTCTTCCTCATGCGTCACCAGCACCACTGTGCGCCCCTCGGCGTTCACCGACTGGAACAGGGCCATGATCTCCTCGCCGGTGCGCGTGTCCAGCGCGCCGGTCGGCTCGTCGGCCAGCAGCACGGCGGGATCATTGGCGAGGGCGCGGGCGATGGCGACGCGCTGCTGCTGGCCGCCGGAGAGCTGATTGGGCCGGTGGTCCATCCGGTCGGCGAGGCCGACGCGGGCGAGGGCGGCCTGGGCGCGCGCCTCACGGTCTTTCGTCCCCGCGTAGATCATGGGCAGTTCCACGTTGCGCTGGGCGGTGGTGCGCGGGAGCAGGTTGAACTGCTGGAAGACGAAGCCGATCTTGCGGCTGCGGATGGCGGCCAGAGCGGTCTCCTCCAGGCGCGCGACCTCCTCGCCGGCCAGCCGGTACGAGCCGGAGGTCGGCAGGTCCAGGCAGCCGATGATGTTCATGAAGGTGGACTTGCCCGACCCCGACGGCCCCATGATGGCGATCATCTCGCCCGCCGGAATTTCCAGCGAGATGCCCTTGAGGACGGTCAGCTCGCCGCCGCCGGTCCGGTAGATTTTCACGATGTCGCGTGTGGAGATCATGGCGCGGACAGACTCACGGGAGTCTATTGCGCTTCCGGCGGGCGGACTCCTGCCGACATCTTGACAATTCGCGCCGCCCGCGCCATAACAACGCCATGTGGGTCTACACTGGAATCCGGCTGGTCAACATCACGGGCGCGCAGGAGATCACGACGGACCGCGAGAACGCCAGCGACCGCCTGACCGTCTTCACCGTCGCCGCCGGCTTCGGCGACGGCCCCCGCATCCCCCTCGCCCGAATCGAGCTGGTCTTCGCCACGTCCCTGATCGTCGCCCTGGACCCGGACGAGGACGGCCTGCGCCTGTCGCCGCGCGAGCAGGCCGAGCGGCGGGCGGTGGCCGAGTGCGATTCGTGCCTGCGCGCCCTCGCCGCCGCCCTCCGCGATGGTCAGCCCTACTGCGACCTCTCCGGCCTCTACACCCCCGTCATCCGGGCCGACGCGGAAGGGTCTGAGGATTGAGCGACGAGTCCGGCTGGGACGATTTCCTGGGCGAAGCGATTGATTTGGGCGACATGGACATGATTCGGGAGGCCCTGGCGCACGGGGCGGATCCGAACGCAATGACCGGGGGAGATGCCATGCCGCGTACGGCGTTTTATTGGGCTGTCGCAGGTCAGGACATGGAGGTCGTCAGGCTGTTGCTTGAGTCGGGAGCGCGGGTGGCGGCGGAACGTGAGGCCGATGATACCTCGCTCCATCGTGCCGTGAATGACAACTACCTGCCGCTCATTGAGATGCTGCTGGCGGCGGACGGTGCGGCGGCTCTGAACTGGTTCGACTACATTGACCGGACGCCGCTGATGGTCGCCGTCCAAAACGGCAACATCGAGATCGCACGCCGCCTGATCGCGGCGGGGGCCGACGTGAATGCGCGTAACGTAGTGCGGTTGGGCAATACGGCGCTGCACGTCGTCGCCGCCAACGGCCAGCCGGACATGGCGAAGTTGCTCGTCGAAGCCGGGGCAGACCCTTTGGCCCCAGGGTGGATGGGGATTACACCTCTCGACAAAGCCAGGAAACGCAAGAGGGCCGAAGGGCGACAGGTGTGTGAACTGCTGAAGCGCGCGGCAGGATTCCCCACCGTGCAGGTGCAATACCAGAGAAACAACACGCAAGAGGACAGTCACCCATGACCACCATGCCCGGAGTCGTTCTGCCCGGCAATTCCACCGTTGAGATGCGCGAGTACCCCGTGCCCACGCCCGGTCACGGCCAGGTGCTGGTCAAGATGAAGGCCAGCTCCATCTGCGGCAGCGACATCCGCGCCATCTATCGGGAGCACCTGGGCGTCGGAGACGAGGCGTACCGGGGCGTGATCGCCGGGCACGAGCCGTCCGGGCAGATCGTGGAGGCCGGCCCCGGCTGCAAGCAGTTCAAACCCGGAGATCGGGTGGTGCTGTATCACATCTCCGGCTGCGGGGTCTGCGAGGACTGCAAGGGCGGCTACATGATCTCCTGCCACGGCCGGCAGCGGGCGGCCTACGGCTGGCAGCGGGATGGCGGCCACGCCGATTACCTGCTGGCCGAGGAGAACACCTGCGTCCGCCTGCCCGACAACCTCTCCTACGTGGACGGCGCGCTGGTCGCCTGCGGGTACGGCACGGCCTGGGAGGCACTGACCCGGATCGGGGTCAACGGGCGTGATCGGATGCTGATCACCGGCCTCGGCCCCGTCGGCCTGGCCGCCGCGCAGCTGGGACGCGCCCTGGGCGCACGCGAGATTCTCGGATGCGACATCAGCGCGGGCCGCATCGAGATCGCCCAAAAAATGGGCCTGGTGGACCACGCCTTCGCCTCCGACGAGGACGCCCTGGAGACCATCCGGTCGCTGACAGGCGGGAAAGGCTGCGAGGCGAGCATTGACTGTTCCGGGAACGCGCAGGCGCGCCTGCTGGCCCTGCAGGGGACGCGGCAGTGGGGCCGCTGCGCCTTCGTCGGGGAGGGCGGCAAGGTGGATTTCGACGTGTCGCCGCTGCTGATTCACCCGCAGATCACGCTGTATGGATCGTGGGTGACGAGCACCAACCACATGGAGGACCTGGTGGAGCGCCTGTCGCGCTGGGACCTGCACCCGGAGCGGACCGTCACCGACCGCTTCCCGCTGTCCCAGGCCGCCGAGGCCTATCAGGTGGCGGACCAGGGCCAGAGCGGCAAGGTCTGCATCGTGTTCGAAGACTAAAACTGATCCAGCGGGGCGACGAAGGGGGCGCGGGTAGGGAACAGTTCGTCGGCGAGCGCCAGCGCGGACGGGGAGGAGGCGCGGAGCCGTCCCTGCCCGTGCGCGTCGGAGGGGACACAGTAGCCCAGGTAGAGCTGCGCCAGAACGCGCATGTCGGCGGCGATCCAGTCCGGGTCGGCGTCCGTGCCGGGCGTCACTCCCGCCGCCGCCAGCCGCACCGGGCGTGCGTTGGCGGGCCGCAGCGCGTCCTGGGCATGGACTGTCAGCGTCTGCCCTGTCCTGGCAAGGACGGGCGCGAGGTTGGCGGCGTGGACGGCGGCCAGGGCCGCCGGCACGTCCGTCAGCCGCAGCATCATCCCCGGCTCTCGTGCCATCCCATCGCCCGTCAGTCCGAACGCCGCCAGGTCGGCCTCGGCGGCGGGCCATTCCAAATTGGCCGCGCGCGGCGTCTGCCGGGCGAAAAAGCCGATCAGGCCGCGCCGGGCTTCGGGCGTCGCCCCGTGCATCTCCAGCAGACGCAGCGTGTCTTTCCCCTCGTCGGCAACACCTTCATAGGCCGCGTAGCCCGTCACCGGCTCCCCTGGAGGCTGATAGACCACCCATTCCCGCCCCGGCGCGGCCTCAATGACGCGCCAGCGGCGCTCGTCCCGCACGCAACCTCCGGTCAGGCCCACCGCCATTGTCGCCTGAAGGGCGCGCACCGTCGGCGCGTCGTCCTCCACTCGGGGACGGACCAACAGGCCCTCGGCGTGGGCGAGCAGGTCGGCGGGCCGGCCACGCCAGCGCACGGCTTCCGATACTGTCTCCCAGCCCGCGCGCCGGTACAGCCCCTCGGTGGCCGGGAACAGGCCGGAGAGGGGGTACCCCAGCTCGTCGGCCAGGGACGGCACGCTGACGGCCAGCAGGCGGCTGCCCCAGCCCTGCCCCTGACGGTCGGGCCGGGTGGCGACGCCCGCGATGCCGCCCATCGGCACCCAGGCTCTGCCCACACGCAGGAGCGAGGGAATGACCGTCAGGCAAGAGAGAATGCCGTCTGTGGGGGTGAGCAGCAGACGCTTGTGGGAGAGGTCGAAGAAGGGATCCCGGTAGTAAATGGGCCGCGCCGCGTCGTAATTCAGGCCGAACGCGGCGCAGAGGACGCGGAGCGCGTCGTCCGCCTCCGCCGCGCGCGCCGCGCGAATCTCAACGCCGTTCATTTGGAATGGGCGTCAACGCCCCACTGGGCCAGGAACTGGTAGGAGAGCGGGTCGCGGTGCGCCAGCAGCGGCGGCTGGTTGACGAAGAACGAGAAGGCCTCCGCGAAACCCTCTTCCAACTCCGTCTCCGCGTAGCGCGTCACCAGATGATGCCCGGCGCGCTGCTTGTTGTAGATCACCTCGTAGCGCCTGCGGTCGCCCTTGTTCAGCAGAGCGAACCAGACGTAGTGGCCGTACTCGTGGGCGAACGTAAACATGTCCGGCTCGCCGGAGGCGGGCAGGCGCAGCGTGATGCGCGGCGGGCCGTCCTCAAAGACGCCGTCAATGTCGCCGTCACCGTCATCGGCGCGCGACGCGGCGGCGTCCGCATCGTCCCCGCCCCGCAGGTAGGCCGTCATCTCACGGTCGGTCAGGGCGCTCACGTCCACCGCCTCCCGCGCCCGGAAGCGCGCCGGGACGTGCTGCTCGTACCAGGCCCCCAGTGCCTGCACCTGCGCGTCCGTCGGCGCGGACACGTCTAGGTGCGCCCGGGCCGGGCGCGGGCCGGCGGCGAACAAAACCGCCGCGAGCGCCGTCAGAACGAGAGGATTACAGGAATGACGACGTATCATCATAATTAATCTTACCACACATCAGACCGACGCGCAAGGGCGGCTTGTTCCCGGTCTTTGGAAGCCGGCCTTGACGGAACCGCGCGCCTGTGCTAAGATGAAGACGCAGTACCCATCACCGAGGACGTTTTGATGCTCCGCTCCCATAACCACCCGGACCGCGTCAGCCAGATCACCGGCGTCGTGACCTTTGCCGCCGGGATCGCCATGCTGGCGCTGGTGTTTTCGCTCGCCTACCATATGTTCACGCAGCCCGTGCCGGGCCTGAATCTCTCCAACCCGCCTCACGGCGCGCCCCCGCCCGCCGCCAGCATCGGCGTCGCCCTGACGAGCTTCGCGGAGAAGCTGCTGCTGCTGGCGCTGCTCACCCTTGTCGGCTCGCTGGTCGCTAGCAAGGGCGTCCAGCTGCTGTTCGCCGCCGCGCACGGGCACGGCCCGGAGACGACCGTGCCGGTCACGAGGAACGGGGCGGCTGCCCAGCCCGCCGTGCCGACGGAGGCCGCGCCGCCGGAGAAATCGGCACACTGAGGATTATCGGCGCGTTGTCCCCTACTCTTCACCGGAAATCGGCCATCACAGGGCGGTGGTCGGAGAACTGTGAATCCACCACCACGCATCGTGCCCGCCGCAGGGCCGGCGCGTGGAAGATGAAGTCAATGCGGGCCGCCGGAGTGTCCGCCGGGTAAGTCGGCAGGTCATGCTCCTCACCCGCGTCCTGTAATCCGGTCTCGGCGAGCAGCCGGCGCACCGCGGGCGCGTCCGCCCGCTCGTTGCAGTCCCCGCAGACAATCACCGGGTCCCGCGCGGCGGCAATCCAGTCCGCCATCTGAGCCGCCTGCCGCTCCCGCTCCTCCCCCTGCAAGCCCCAGTGCGTACACCAGACGCTTATCAGGCCGTCCGGCGTCTCCAGGGAGACCTCCAGTGCCCCGCGCCGCTCGCCGACGCTGGGCAGGAAGCAGCGGCACACGGTCCGCCGGGGGAGCCGACTGGCGATTCCGAGGCCGTACCCCCCGACGCCGACGTTGAGGTTGTTTTGAAACACGAACGGCATCCCCAGCGCGCGCCGCAATTGGCGCGGCTGGTCCACGAAGCCGCTCCAGGGCAGCCGCTGATGCACCTCCTGGAAACAGACGATGTCCGGCGCGTGCGCCGCGACCGCCTTGGCGATGCGCGGGGTGGAGCGCCGCCCGTCCATGCCCAGACCGCCCCGGATGTTGAACGTCATCACGCGAATCAGGACGCCCCCCCTGCCCCCAGTCCCGGGGGGGCCGGATGTCGGGGCGCGGGGGTCATCATCAGGGTTTTCTCAATCTCAGTCCGTGGCGCGGGCCGCTGCGCCTGACGCCGGCGATGCCACTCCCAGGCGAGGACGGCATAGAACGGCAGGTACTCGATCACCGGCGTCCACCAGTAGGCGATCAGGGAGACATAATACAGATAGAGGCAAACGACCAGGCCCGTCAGCAGCACGAACGCCGGGGACGGCTGCCGGTCCAGCAGCGGCAGCAGCGGCAGCACCCAGACGAGATACCAGGGGAACAGGCTCGGCACCACCAGCAGCGTGACCGCCAGCACGACGAACGCCCGCCGCAGCAGGTCGGGGTACGCCTCCACCGGCTCCCACGCCGCCCAGACGGTCACGCCGAGGATGGCGGCGTCGCTGATCTTCGTGGCGATGGCGAAGTGCGACTTCGTCACGTGCGACAGGCCCTGGTTCATCCAGTGGAACAGGCCGGAATTGACGTTCACGTAGCGGAGGTACTGCTGCATCCCGTGCACGAACTGCGGCAGGCAGACCCACATCGGCAGGCCCAGATACACCAGGCCGCAGGCAGCGACGAGGGCGAAGCGCCGCCC
Source organism: Armatimonadota bacterium (assembly GCA_019239955.1). Classification (GTDB taxonomy): domain Bacteria; phylum Armatimonadota; class Armatimonadia; order Armatimonadales; family Capsulimonadaceae; genus JAFAZD01. The sequence continues at coordinate 8,653 of JAFAZD010000044.1, forward strand.
GAACGTGCGGCAGAACAGCGGCAGCAGCAACAGCGCGAAGCCCTTGGTCAAGGCCGCCGCCACCAGCGCCAGCGCCGCCGCCCACTCCGTCCGGGGCCGCCGGGCCAGCAGGAACGCCAGCAGCAGGAAGAACACGCCGACGACGTCCTGGTGCCCGGCCAGCGACACCTCCGTGATCGGCAGCGGCGACCAGGCGTACCAAATGAGGTTGCGCGCGGGCAGCCCCAGCGCGACCAGCAGCCGCCACAGCAGCGCCATCACCCCGACATCGAACAGCAGGTAGAGGAACTTGTAGCCGATGAGGTTGTCGCCGAACAGCGCGTTCCCGGTGGCGAAGACGAACTGCGAGACCGGCATGTAGATGGTCTGGTACGCCTTGTACTCCATCGGCAGCCAGATGTCGGGGTCGCGCAGGGGACGCAACTGGTTGGCGTTGGGCGCGTAATGGTAGGGATTGATGCCGTGCAGCGTCAGCCGCCCGTCCCAGACGTAGCGGTACATGTCCGTGGACAGCGACGGCGGCGCGAACAGCACGGCCAGACGAAACAACACGCCGAAGCCGAAGATCAGGGGAACGAGCCGGCGAGAGGGCGGCAGATGGGGGAGCAGTCGCGCGGCGGCGTAGATATAGTAGCCGAATGCGGCGGCGTACAGCAGCAGATAAGGCTTGATGGGGGTGGTCAGGTAATGCTGCCGGCCCAGAATGGCGTACAGGCCCAGCAGAGCCACACCGACGAGCAACAACGCGACCCAGACCAGCCGCCCCATGTCCCCCCTCTCCCCGGTGCTCTGCGGTCTTGCGTCGGTCATCGCCGGTATTATACCGAGGGGTTGCGGCCCTGTGTCAACGGGCGGCGGATTTGCCCAGCAGTGGGGCAAGGGCGGATCGCCACGTCTGGACACTCTGCTCCCCGCCCAGTTCCCGGAACAGGCGGCCCCGCCGGTCGTAAACGAACGTCTGCGGGAAGTCCGCCTGCCACTTAGGCTGGAACGCATTCACGAACGTGTCCAGGTCGCCCTGGATGACGAACTGGGGGAAACTTGCCTTCTGCCGCGCCAGAAACGGCTGGATTTTCGTCGGAATGTCCCTGGGCTTGTCCCCGGAGACCGCCAGCACCACCACGCCTTGTCTTTTATACTGGCGGCTGATCTGCACGAGGCCGGGATACTCCTTCATGCAGGGGATGCACCAGGTCGCCCAGAAGTTGACCAGCACCACGTGGCCTTTGTAGCCCGCGACGGCCCTTTTGAGCGTGGCGGCACTGACCGGCGTGACCGTGACCGCCGGCGCGGCGGCGGCCAGGCCCACTCCCAGGCCCAACATTGCTATCAGAAAGAGGATGCGTCGTCTCATGGTGATTTGATTGGCGTGACGCCGACGAGGCACCA
>JAFAZD010000088.1 GCA_019239955.1 Armatimonadota bacterium
AGTATACGCAGACGGCGGGCGGGCGGCATGGGGACGTGGCGACGGAATGGCGCTATGCCGCCATCCTGTCCTGCTACAACGCCTACATGGACGCCGACGCGCTCGGCCTGAATGCGATGGCAAACGCCTCCGTGTTCTCGTTGTTTCCCCTCAAGCCCCGCTACACCCAGCCGAAGCCAAGCCCTGCTGATTGGGTGAAGGCCGGCTACCTGGACGCAGCGGGCCGGGTCGTCCCCGAAACCTACGTGACGTTCTACGTCGGCGACTACGACTCGGCGGCGTGGCTGTACCAACGGCTGCCGTCGCTCTGGGACGACCCCGCGCGCGGCGCGGTCCCGCTGGGCTGGGCCTTCGATCCCAACCTGTCCGACCGCTTCCCCGTCGGCTTCGACTGGGTCCATCGCACGGCGACGCCCAATGACCACTTCATCGCCGGCGATTCGGGCGCGGGCTACCTGAATCCGGGTTTTCTGGACGGCGACCGCCCCTTCTCCCACCTGCCCAGCGGCCTGCCGACCTGGGAGGAGCACTGCACCAAATACTACCAACAGTGGGACATCTCCCTGACAGGGTTCATCATTGACGGCGACGCGCGCCCGATGTCGGACGCGACCCGCGCCGCCTACGCCCGCTTCTCCCCTGACGGCCTGGTGGCGCAGAAACTGCCGTCTTACCAGGGTCTGATCGCCAACACACAGACGCCGTACCTGACGATGAACGACGACATGCCGAACGGCGACCAGACAGACGAGGCGCTGGCCCGCATCCAGGCGCGATTGGCCGCAGACAAGGGCGACGGGCCGCACTTCCACATCTTCCGCACCATCCTGTGGTCGCCCACCCAGCACCAAAAACTGTTCGCGCGGCTGCAAGCCCTGCCCCACGTTCGGGTCGTGGACCCGTACACGCTGATGGGCCTGCTCCGCCGCCACCTGTCCGGGTACTGAAAGGAGAATGCACGTTGGACATGACCGATTCGGTTCGGCGGCGTCTGCTGCAAGGGGCCGCGCTGTCCGGCCTGGCCGGCTGGGCGGGCGGCCTCGCCTCGGCCAATGCCGCCGGGCATCCTCCCGCCGCAAGTCTGAACGTCCACGACTTCGGGGCGCGCGGCGATGGCAAGTCAGACAATACGGCGGCCTTTCAGAAGGCGCTGGACGCGGCCCACGCGCAGGGGGGCGGGACTGTCTTCGCCCCCGCCGGCCAATATCTGTTCAAGGGCCATCTCACCATCCCGGAGTTCACGACGCTGCGCGGCATCTTTGCCGCCCCGCCCGCCTTTGTCCGCACCCAGGGAACCGTGCTGCTGCCGACCGAGGGCCGGGGCAACGCCGACGGCCCGCCGTTCCTGACCCTGACCGGCAACACGCCGGCGCTCCAGGGTCTGGCCGTGTTCTACCCGGAGCAGGACGAGAACGCCGCCGCGCCGACACCCTACCCCTGGACGGTCGCGCACGGCGGCGGGGACAATCTCACGGTGCTGGACGTGGCGCTGACCAACCCGTACCAAGGGCTGCGCCTGGGCGGAGCGGGGCGGCACTACGTCGCGCGCGTCTACGGCCAGCCGCTGGCGGTGGGCCTCTTCGTGGATCAGTGCTACGATGTCGGGCGCATCGAGAACATCCACTTCTGGCCCTTCTGGACGCAGAAGCCGGCGATGATGGCCTGGGTGAACGCCCACGGCGTCGGGCTGCGCTTCGGGCGCACCGACTGGGAGTACGTGCTGAACACCTTCGTGCTGGGCTACGGGATCGGCTACCACTTCGTGGAGACCAAAGATGGGGCCTGCAACGGCAACTTCGTCGGCATCGGCTCGGACGCCAGCGGCGACGCGCTGGTGGTCGAGCAGACGCAGGGCCGCTGCGGCCTGCTCATCACCAATGGCGAGTTCGTCGGCGACGCCCGCCCCGACTCACAGGGGATGATCGTGCGCGCGACCAACGCGGGGCCGGTGACGCTGCAAAACTGCGCCTTCTGGGGGCCGTCGGACCACATCGGCACGATCCAGGGCGCGGGGCCGGTGACGCTGATCGGCTGCAACTTCGGCGACTGGGACAAGAACAACCGTCAATCCCCCGCGTTCGTGTTGGACGGCGGCGGCGCGACCCTAGCGCACTGCCAATTTTTGCCCGCAGGCGACGGCGGCGGTCTGCGGCGGATCGCCCGCGTCACCGAGAACTGCCGCTCCGCGGTCATTATCGCCAACACCGCCATCGGCCGCGCCTTCCACGTCGAGATGCCCCCGAACGCCGACCCCCGCCGCTTCCAAATGGGCATGAACGTCACGACGGAGTGACAGTATATTTAGTGCAGAGGCGGAAGAATGGCTAAGGCGGAACAGATAATGAAACTATCTGAGGTGCTTTTGTCTGCTGAACGCCTGCTGTGGCAGTTGGAGTTGTTTTTGCCTGCTGACCGGCGATGGACAGAAGATACTCAGGGAGCTTTGCTCGATACAGAGGATGAGGAAGACCCCGACAACCCTGAGTTTGCGAAAGCGCATAGCCTGGTCTGTACGTTAGGCATGTCTCAGGTGCAGGAGATCATCAGCAATGCTAGACAGCAAGAGCTAAATGCAGATATTGGAAAGCTGTTACGGGCGTTTTTGTTTTACTACGAAAACGATGCGTTCATTGACTTTGACAATCCATGATTGGTCTTTCCATGACCTTTTATCGGCACAAAGAGGACATCTTGAGAAGAATGTGGGTCTATCGGCACGTCCTGACGCTAATCCTCCTCGCGTTCACGCTGCCAGGGTGGGCGATCACGCGCTTTTCGCGTGATTTCGCGCCGCAGGAGGGGCTGGTCGCCCCGCCGGAACGTCCCTGGCGCGCGGAACTGTGCCTGAACGGGCGGTGGCAATTCCAGCCGGTTCCCCTGCCGGCGGGGTATGACGTGAAGAACGGCCCGCCTGCGCTCCCGCCGCCCACGCCCGCCGGGTGGTCCAAAACGCCCATCCGTATCCCCTCTCCCTGGAACGTCAATTCCTTCTCTGCAGGGGACGGCGGCGACTTCCGCTGCTTCCCCAGCTATCCCGTCGCCTGGGAGCAGGCTTCGATGGGGTGGCTGCGCCGCCGCTTCCGTGTCCCCGCCGCCTGGCGGGGGCGGCGGCTCGCGCTGCACTTCGAGGCGGTGGCCGGGGACTGTCGGGTGTGGTTGAACGGTAAACAACTCACCGAGCACTTCGACAGCTTCCTGCCGTTTGAAGTAGACGTGACCGACGCCGTCCGCTGGGGCGGCG
>JAFAZD010000341.1 GCA_019239955.1 Armatimonadota bacterium
TGGACGTGGGCGTTCCGCAGTCCGGGCGCAAGAAAGGCGAGCGCGGCCTGACCAAGCAGGGGGACGCCGAGCTAAGACGGCTGCTGTTCAACTGCGCTTCGGCCAGCCTGCGGGCCAAAGACAGTCCGTTCAAGGCGCAGTACGAGCGGGAGCGGGCCAAGGGCCTCTCCAGCACGGCGGCGCTGTGCGCGGTGGCGCTGTGCGCGGCGGCGCGCAAGATGGCCAAGGTCTGCTGGTCCATCGTGCAGCACGGCACCGAGTACGACCCGGCGCGGGTCTATCAGCAGCCAAAGCCGAAAAAAGACCCGCAGAAAGAGCCGTCACCTCTTGACAACGAACCATAGAATCTTGTTAGGCCGCACACGGTTCCGCAACTGTCACTAGCCAGTGCCGTGGGTCAACGCGGTCCTCCCCGGCGCTTGAGGCGAGCCGCTGGCTACGCTCCCGTACTCTGTCCTTCGTTGAAGTAGTCCGCCAACAAATGACGAGCCGCTTCAGCATTCTGGTCCCAGACGGACGCCGTGCAAGAGTATTCCACTCGGACTGCGAGGTTCAGTAACGCTTCGGCCAGAGCGGGGGCCAACTCCGCCTGAATGCTCCGGCAGAAGAAGTAGAACCCGGTGCAGAAACATCTGCGGAGGCTGGATCCGGGAGGCAATACCTTCCCCGCTTCGTAGTGGGGCAGGGCGATGATGGAAAGGAACTCCTGTATCTGGCGGTGGGAGAAGGCAATCTCACGCCAGGTCTCGTATGTCGGGTACTCCGGGAACATTGGTTTCTCGCCCCGCTTCGTTGTGCGACCTAACGCCAAGCTCACCGGCAGGCACGGCCAAGTATACCCGACGACGACGCTGAACCCAACGAGGCCGTGTCTGTCCGGTGCAACGCCTTGTTAGGTTGTCCGGCGGTTCTGCTCTGGTGACAGGACCCACTCGCTCATAGCCCCGCGTTATCCTCGTCGCCCGCTCCCCGACGATTTCCCGGCCAGTACCGATAAAGCAGCGCCTCGCCCGCCAAGATTACCCCCGCCCCGGCAGCCGTGACCGGCCAGCCGAATAGCAGCACCGCCAGCGCCAGCAGCAGGACGAGCGAGGCCAGGCCGACGAGGAGCAGCGCCCAGCGCAGCCAGGGTATCTCCCACACGTCCCTGTCCCACAGGCGGCGCGGCGCGGCATCCTCCGGGGTCGGGCCGAAGCGAACGGGGCCGAACTGGACGTGCCCCCGCGTCCAGTCCATGCGCCCAAGCTGGTCGAGCAGGCGCTGGCGCAGTTCCTGCCCCGCCGGGCCTTCGGGGTCCGTCTCGCCTCCGTGCCGCGCCGCCCGGCGGAGCAGATCATCCGTCGTCCGCCACACGGGATCGCTCTCCGCAGACATCGCTCCCTGCCCTCCGCCGGGTGACACGGTGAAGGCCCGGCAACCTAACAAGTGTATCAGCCGCGCTTTCGCGGTATAACGCGCGGCGGGGCGGCTTCTTATCCCCATCTGATGGGCGACTGTGAAATTACCGCACTTCTGCGGCATTTCTCCGCGCCCGCACGGACTTCTACCGCAGAAGTGCGGTAGAACAGAACACGGGGGCGGCTTTTGCCGCAGGAGGCGGGCCGCCGCTCACCTGATGCCGACGCCATTACGCCCGATTATATCACGCCACGGCAGGGAACGCAATGCCTGCGGAAAGTCCCTCCCAGTTCCTCGATCACGCCCGCACAACGACTACTCAGGCGTGCTGCCCATCAGCCTGTCTCTACCATGGTACCGCTTTCGATTATGCCCTGTCCTGCCACTGCTTCGGGTACCGGCCGGTATGGAAGCACGCGATGACGATGATGTTCCCGTTCTCGTACAGCTAGAAGACCCTGTAGGGGAAGCGCCGCTCGGGTTGCCCTGGATCGCCGAGAGCGTCGCGTCCAATGCCCTCTCGATAATTGGTCAGGCCCGCCGTGCGGCGCGCTGCGGCGACGAAAGTAGGGCGAGGCCGATCACGCCGGCCAGGGCGACCACCAGGCTGGCCCACTGGCCGGTGCTGAAGGGGCCCCAGTAGGTGTCGTCGGCCCGGAAGAAGTCCGTGGCGAAGCGCAGGAAGCCGTAGAGGGTCAGGAACAGGTAGGACAGCCGGCCCGTCCGCGCTCGTGCCCAGTCGGTGCGGTTGGCCGCGACCAGCGCGCCGAACAGCAGGAAGTGCGACGCCGACTCGTACAGTTGCGACGGGTGGCGCGGCACGTTGTCCACGCTGGGGAAGATGACGCCCCAGTCGCCGTGGGTCGGACGGCCCGCCAGTTCGCCGTTGACGAAGTTGGTGATCCGCCCCAGCGCCAGGCCCAGCGCCGCCGGGAAGGTGGCGATGTCCGCCAGCGCCAGGAAGCCCATCCCGTACCGGCGTCCGGCCCAGAAAATGGCGAGCAGCACCCCCAGCAGGCCGCCGAAGAAGGTCATGCCGCCCTCGGTCAGCCTGAACGGGAACAGCGGGTCCGTCCGCAGGGTGTCCAGGTGCTGGACGACGAATCCCAGCCGCCCGCCGCCGACGATGCCGATGGCGATGGCGTAGGTCAGCGCGTCCACCGCCGCCAGATCCAGGCGCGGCACGCGCCCCCGCCGCGCCGCGCCCCGGAAGTACAGGTAGACCAGGAAAAACGAGAACACGTAATTCAGCCCGTACCAGCGGATGCCGACCGTATGGCCGAAGAGGAGCCATCGCACCAGAAACGGGGAGAGATTATCGGTCCATGGAGGCTGGAAAAGATGCACGTCCGCAGTATGACAGATACGCCCCCGGCTGTCAACCGCCCTGCTCCCCTCCTTCATCCCCTTGACAGGGGGAGGTGGCGAGGAACGAGCCGGAGGGGGTGGGCCGGGGTGTCAGGTTTGCCAGGTCATCGGGAGTGTCAATGTCCACGAGGCCGCCGGGGAAGGGGACGCGGGCGGCATCGGCGGCGTGGCGGAGGATGACCTGCTTCGCCCCCTCCGCCCCCGTCAGCGCCGCCAGTTCGGGGAACAGCGCGCGGCCGAACAGCGCCGGCACGCCCAGCGTCCCGCCGTACTCGGAGGCGGCGACGGGGGCGCGCGATTCCCCGCAGGCAGTGACAAGGGCATCAATCACATCGCCCGTCAGGAGCGGCTGGTCGCAGAGGATGACGACCACGCCCTCAGCGTCCTCCGGGACCGCCCGCAAGCCGGCGCAGAGCGAGGAGGCCATGCCCTGCGCCCAGTCCACGTTCTCGAAGATCTGCACCGGCAGCCCGTCCAGTTCGGGCCGCATCCGCTCCGCCTCCGCCCCCAGCACGACGAGGACGGGGCGGCAGACGGACTCGACGGCGGCCTCCGCCGCGTGGCGCAGCAGGCTGCGCCCCCGATACGCAAGCAACTGCTTGGGACGGCCCAGGCGGGCCGACGCGCCCGCCGCCAGCAGGATCAGGGCGATGTCGGGCACGGGGCGTCCTCATCGGCGGGGCTGTAGAGGGGGCCGGAACGCTCGCGCAGGAGGCCGCCCGCGCGGCCAGTTGCCATCGCCTGGATTTCAGCGACGATGGCGAGGGCGATCCCCTCCGGCGTCTCCGCCCCGATGTCCAGGCCGACGGGGCCGTGAAGGCGCGCCCGCATCGCGTCCGTGATGATCAGCCCGTCCTCGCGCAGCTCCGCCAGCAGCAGCTCCGTCCGCCGCTTCGGGCCGAGGACGCCCAGATACCACACCGGCGACGGCAGCAGTGCCGCCAGCAGAGCGCGGTCCTGAAGATAGTTGTGCGTCATCACCACGGCGGCAGTGCGCTCGTCCAGCGCCAGTGAGGCGGGCAGGCCGTCGCGGGGCGACACCAGCACGGCATCCGCCTCGGGGAAGCGTGAGGGCACCGCCAGTGCGGGGCGGCTGTCGGCGACCGTGACGTGCCACCCTACCTCCTTCGCCAGCCGGGCCAGCGGCTGCGCGTCCTGCCCCGCCCCGAAGATGACCAGCGGCCGTGGCGGCCAGATGACCTCGAAGAACACCTCAGCGTGCCCTCCGGCGACTCGGATCGTCCTGCAGGCGGACTTCCCGGCGTCCAGCGCCCGCCGCGCCCCGGCCCGCAGCGCCGGGTGGCCGATCTCGCGGCCGTCTGCCCCCAGCAGGAGCCGCTCGCCCACGCGCAGGCCGGTGGCCCCTTCCGCATGGTAGACCGTCGCCAGAGCGCTCGCCTCACGCCCCCGCAACAGTCCGGCGGGCAGGGTGATGGCGTCATCGCACTGGGGCGAGAGGCGCTCGATCAGCACACGGACGACGCCCCGGCACCCCAGGCCGACTCCGAGCAGGATGTCGCTGTCATCCGTCGTGTCGTAGGTGACGACCGCACTCTCCTCCGTCTCCCGCACCCGCTGCGCCCGCAGGACGACATCCGCCTCCAGGCAGCCGCCGCTCACGGAACCGACCGTCTGCCCGTCCGGCTCGACCAGCATCCGCGCGCCCGGCCGCCGGTACGCCGAGCCGTCCACGCGCACGACGGTGGCGAGCGCCGCCGACTGCCCCTGCCGCCGCAGGGCCTCCCACGCCCACGCGATTTCTTGCAGTTCCTTCATGAGAGGACCTTGTCCAGCGTGATCGGCAGGTTGCGGACGCGCTTCCCGGTGGCATGGTAGACGGCGTTGGCGAGGGCGGCGCAGACGCCGGTGATGCCGATCTCGCCGATGCCCTTGATGCCGAGTGGGTTGATGTGGTAATCCTCCTCGTCCACGAACAGAACGTCAATGTCCGGCACGTCGGCGTTGACCGGGACATGGTACTCGGCCAGGTCGGCGTTCATGACACGCCCATAGCGGGTGTCGGGGACCGTCTGCTCCAGCAGGGCCATGCCGATGCCGTAGACCACGCCGCCGATGAGCTGGCTGCGCGCCGTCTTGGCGTTGAGGCGGTTGCCGACGCCGTAGGCACCGACAAGCCGGGCCAGCCGGATTTCCCCCAGTTCCGGGTCCACATGCACCTCGGCGAAGACCGCGCCGAACGAATGCATCGAGTACTCGTTCCTCTCATCTCCCGGCCTGGCCTGCGTCCGCGCCTCGATGCCGGGCAGCTTCTGCCGCGCCATCAGCGCCGCGTATGTCTCGCCTCTGGCCGGGTCGCTCCTGGAAACGAGTCTCCCCTCCTGCACGTCCACATCGGCCTCGGCGATGCCGTAGAGCGGTGAGGACGTGTCGGCGACGGCCATCTGGATGGCGCGTTGGCGCGCGGCCAGGCCCGCCGCCCGGACCGCGGAGCCGGTGCTGGCCGCCGTCTGTGAGCCGCCGGACACCGGCGTTTGCGGCATATCCGTGTCGCCCAATTCAAACCGCACCTGGTTCGGCGGCAGGCCCAGCGCGTCGGCGGCCACCTGCGTCATCACGGTGTACGTCCCCGTGCCGATGTCCTGGGAGCCGGCCTGCACGTAGGCCGTGCCGTCGGGCAGCAGGCGGGCCAACGCCGACGCCGGGCTGCGGCGGGTGGGGTAGGTCGCGGTCGCCATGCCCAGGCCGACCCGCTTGCCGTCGGGCGTTGTCATTGACCGAGGCTGGGGAGTGCGCCGACTCCAGTCGAACTTCTCGGCCCCCACCTGGTAGCATTGCCGGAGGGACTTGCTGGACCAGGGTTTGCCGTTGCCGGGGTCCTGGGTCGCATAGTTTTTCAGGCGTAGCGCAATCGGGTCCATCTTCAGCGCGTAAGCCAGCTCGTCCATCGCCGACTCGATGGCAAAGGTGCCCGACGACTCGCCCGGCGCGCGCATGAAGGTCGGCGTGCCGTAGTTGAGGCGACTCAGCCGGTGCGACGTGGCGGCGCTGGCGCTGTCGTACAGCATCCGGGTCACGGTGGCGCTCGGCTCCACGAACTCGTCAAACGTGGAGGTCTGCGACAAGACATCGTGTCGGACCATGGCCAGCGTGCCATCGGATTCCGCGCCCAGCGCGACCTTCTGCTCCGTCTCCGGCCGGAAGCCGACCGGACCGAACATCTGCGCCCGGGTCAGCACGAGCTTGACGGGCCGCCCCGCCTGCCGCGCCGCCATCGCCGACAGCACGACATGGGACCAGACCGACCCCTTGCAGCCGAAGCCCCCGCCGACAAAGTAGGTGACGCAGCGCACGTTCCCCGGCGGCAGGCCGAACGTCTTGGCCAGCACGCCCTGCACGCCGAAGA
>JAFAZD010000033.1 GCA_019239955.1 Armatimonadota bacterium
CTCACGGGTGGGCAAGGCTAATAAAGGCGGAAAGAGGGAGATCGACCTTGAAGATATTGATTGCCGATGACGATGCGGTCCCGCGCCGGCTGCTGGAGGCGACCCTGTCCCGGTGGGGATACGAGATTGTGGTCGCCAAGGACGGCCAGGAGGCCTGGGACATCCTGGAGGGCGAGGAGTCGCCCAAGATGGCGATCCTGGACTGGATGATGCCGGAGATGGACGGGCTGGAGGTCTGTCGCAAGGTACGCCAGCGCGAGCAGGAGGACCAGACGCCCTATGTCTACATCATCATGCTCACGTCCAAAATGCGCAAGGAGGACGTGATCGAGGGCATGGAGGCTGGTGCGGACGACTACCTGACCAAGCCGTTCAACCAGAACGAATTGCAGGTGCGCATGATGGCCGGCCAGCGCATCCTGGACCTGCAGGCCGTGCTGTTCCAGTCGCTGACCCGCCACAAGCGCGCCGAGGAGGAGCTGGCGCGGGCGCGCAAGCGCGAGGTGGGCATCGGGGCCAAGATTCAGCAGACCCTGCTGCTGGGCCAGCCGCCCCGCGATTTGTCCGGGATACAGGTGTCGGCGCTGACCATCCCCTCCCAGCAGATCGACGGCGACTTCTACGACTTCTTCCAGCACGGCGACCAGGTCCTGGACGTGGTCGTCGGCGACGTCATGGGCAAGGGCGTCCCCGCCGCCCTGCTCGGCGCGGCCATCAAGAGCCACCTGCTGCGCGCCCTGGGCCACCTGATCGAGTCGGCGCCGCCGGACGCGCCCACCCGTCTGCCCGAGCCGGAGGCGATCGTGGCCGGGGTCCACAAGGCGGTGACCGGCCAGTTCATCGGTCTGGATACCTTCGAGACCCTGTGCTACTTCCGCATTGACCTGGACGGCCGCCAGGTCAAGTTCGTGGACTGTGGCCACACGGCCACCATCCATTACCGGCACCGTCACGGCAACTGCCGCCTGCTGCAGGGCGACAACATGCCGCTCGGCTTCAGCGAGCGCGAGGTGTACACGCAGGTCGTCCTGCCGTTCGAGCCGGGGGATATCTTCGTCTTCTACTCGGACGGGGTCACGGAGGCGCAAAATGAGGCCGGCGAGTTCTTCGGCGTCAACCGCCTGGAGGACCTGATCCGGGCCAACGGCCACCTCGCCCCCGACGCGCTGACGGATTTGATCCACCGGGAGGTCGTGGAGTTCAGCGGCGCGGACACGTTCGCCGACGACCTGACCTGCGTGGCGGTCAAGATGGCCCTCGTCGCCGCCGATGCCGCCACCGATGCCGCCGCCCCCGCGCCGGAGGCCGCGCCGTCCGACCGGCTCGTGGCGCGCGCCGAGCTGGAGGTCGCCAGTGACCTGGGACAGTTGGCGGCCATCTGGGAGTTCATCCGCGCCTTCGGGCGTCAATTGGCGGAGGCCGACCCGGATAACCCCTGGCTGGATCAGGAGGATCGGCTGTTCCACCTGGAGCTGGCCGCCAATGAGGTGGCCTCCAACATCATCAAGCACGCCTATGAGGGTCAGCCCGACCGGCCCATCCAGATCGTGGCGGAGGCCTACGATGACCGGCTCGGCATCTACCTCTATCACGAGGGCGTGCCCTTCGACCCGGAGGCCGTCGCCCCGCCCTCCTTCGACGGCTCGCGCGAGGGCGGCTTTGGGGTCTTCATCGTTCAGCAGAGCGTGGACGAGGTGAACTACACGCGCGACGAGCAGGGCCGGAACTGCGTCAGCCTGGTGCTGCGCCGGCAGGAAGAACTGGAGGAGGAGTAACGCGCTATGGAAATCACAACGGAGACGATGGACGGGGTGGCGGTCGTCACCCCGCGCAGCGAATACCTGATCGCGGGCAACGTGGACGACTTCCGGCGTGACATGGGGCCGGTGCTGGAGGCGAATCCGAACGTGGTCCTTGACATGAGCCAGTTGCAGTTCGTGGACAGCTCCGGCATCGGGGCCTTCCTGTCGTGCCTGCGGCGTGTCAACGCCGCCGGCGGCGACCTGAAGCTGTGCGGCATCACCAAGCAGGTCTACGCCGTGTTCCAGATCACCCGTATGCACCGCATCTTCGACATCTTCGATACCCGCGACGAGGCCGTTCAGTCCTTCAAGTCGCAGGATGCCGGGACGACGTAAGAGCACAGGGCGAATACGGGGGCCTGCCCTATTCCCGGCCGTGAGCGGGCGGGATCGGGCTTATGTCCAAGACCATTCTCATCGTCGGCGGCGGCGTGGTCGGCCTCTGCACGGCCTACTATGCGGCACAGAAGGGCCACCGCGTCACCGTACTGGAGCGGGGGACGTCCGACCACGACGGCTGCTCGACGGGCAACGCCGGCATGGTGGTTCCCAGCCATTTCGTGCCTCTGGCCGCGCCGGGGATGCCCGCGTTCGGCCTGCGCATGATGCTCCGGCCTGACAGCCCCTTCGGCCTCCGCCCGCGCGCCAGCCGGGACCTCGTGGACTGGGCCTGGAAATTCTGTCGCGCCTCCAATGCCGCCCACGTGAACCGGGCAGCCCCGTTGCTGCGCGACCTCAGCCTGGCGAGTCGCCGCGAGTTCGAGATGCTGGCCGCCCAGTCCGGCAACGCCTTCGGCCTCGTCCAGAAGGGCATGCTGATGCTCTGCAAGACGGAGCACGCGCTGGAGGAGGAGGTCCGGCTGGTGCCGATGGCGCATAGACTCGACATCGCCGCGCAACTGTTGACGCCGGAGGAAACGGCCAGGCGTGACCCCGGCGTCCGCATGGACATCGCCGGGGCCGTCTACTTCCCGCAGGACTGCCATCTGTTGCCCCAGAAATTGCTGACGGAGCTGCGGCAGGCTCTGGAAGCGTCGGGGAGCGAGATTCGCTGGGAGACGGAAGTGACGGGCTGGCGCGCGAGCGGCGGGCGGGTCGAGGCCGCGCAGACATCGCGCGGCGACTTTCCGGCGGACGAGTACGTGCTGGCGGGCGGCTCCTGGTCGCCGGGCCTCGTGCGGGGTCTCCAGATCAGGCTGCCCCTGCAAGCCGGCAAGGGCTACAGCGTCACGCTGCCGCACCCGAAGCGCCTGCCGACCGTCTGCTCCATTCTCAAGGAGGCGCGGGTCGCCGTGACGCCGATGGGGGAGGCGCTCCGCTTCGCCGGCACCCTGGAGATCGCCGGACTGGATCGCTCCATCAATCCCGCGCGCGTGCGCGGCATCTTCAACGCCATCCCCCGCTACTTCCCGGAGTTCGGCCCGGAAGACTTTCGTGATCTACCGGTCTGGAGCGGCCTGCGCCCCTGCTCGCCGGACGGTCTGCCCTACATCGGCCGCTTTGCCCGCTACAAAAATCTCTCCGCCGCGACCGGCCACGGCATGATGGGCGTCAACCTGGGGCCGATCACCGGCAGATTGATCGCCGAGCTTCTTTCCGATGAGATGCCTTCCATTGACATCCGTGCCCTCAGCCCTGATCGGTATGCGTGATCTTCCGTCCTTGACTTATGCCGGCGGTTGACCCATAATTGCGGCATGAAACCCGTGCGCCAGGCCGTTCAAGCCGCTGTCCTGTTGCTGCCGGTCGTCGCCATGCTTGTCGTTTTCCACGAGTTGCGCCCCTCCCCTCAGAGACGCGCGGCAATGCCGCAGGCGATGATCGGCACCTGGCGGAGTCTCGGCCCCGATGGCCGGCATCCCGACGATGCCCTGGTCCTCACCTTCCTGGAAGGCGGCCGGGGGGCCGTCACCTGGAACCAGGCGGGGCCGCCGGGGCCGGTTTCCGGTGCCTATGTCGGAGACGGGGAGGCGGCAATGGCCTGGCAGTTCAAAGAACCGACGACACTCCGTCTGAGGGCGGACCCGCCTTACGGCCATTACGGGCAGCGGGTCCCCGGGCCGATTGAGGATTTCACCCTGGGCCGTGATACTTACGTGTCCGTTGACACGGTCCTCGGCGTCTTGTCGCTCACGTGGGATCGGAGTCAAGGGGGAAAGGCGGGCGCGCCGGGCGTCAGCCGTTTCCGCTTCATCAAGCAGCCCTAGGAGGATGCAGCAGGGGAGACGTGATAGAAAATCACTTGCGATTCGATCCAGTGCCGGGCGGGGTTGCCCGGATCAGGGGTCTTGTTGACGTAGGGCGCGATCTGATAGCGGATGACGCTCGCCTGGCCGGGCGGCAGGAACGGGGTCGCGTCAATGTCCCAGGGCGTCACCACATCGCCGGGGCCCCAGCCGGCGCGGTCGAACTTCCAGGTGCCGCCCTGTGGCGAGCAGGGGTTCAGGTAGTTGTCCGTCTTCCAGAGCAGATTGGGGAAGTTCATCCCGTTGACCGAGACGGTGCGCCGCAGGGGCAGGAATTCGGCGGCATCATCCGTGTTAGGGGCCTGGCCGTGCCCGGTGACGGTGAAGCGTAACTTGACAAAGTCGGCGGCGGGGTCGGGCCTGATGGTTTGCGGCGTGAAGAAGGACGTAATCGGCTTATCCGGGTTGCCGATCTCCGGCTGGCCGCGCCAGAGGTTCATCACCCGATAGGCCAGGCGGTCGGCGCGGCCGGGGTAGAAGGCGAACGTGACCGAGGCCTTCCAGCCGGTGCTGTAGGTCTCGCACCAGGCTTCAATCTTGTGCCGCCCGCGCAGCAGGGGGCGGTAGTCGCTGACGTCCAAGGTCCAGGTGTAGCCCCGGTGATAGGGCGTGATGAAGCGGAGCAGTTCAAACCGCTCCCCTTGGTCGTCATAGGCGTAGATCGCTGCCTGCCGATCCCAGGGATCGTATCCCTTATCAGGCTTGTCCAGGGTCAGCGTGCAGAGGATGCGCCCATACCCGTCCGTGTCATCGGGGAAGGCGACGACGCTGGACTGGCGATTATGGGCGATGTCCAGGGGCTGCTGGTTGATGGCCGGGACGACCAGCGGCGGGGGCGGGGCGACTGTCAGGTCGCGCCAAGAGACGGCGACGTTGCGGATCGCCAGCGTCGTGGTCGCCGCGTCGGTTCGCCCGCCGAACGCGACGCGGCTCTCGTAGGGCGTCATGCCGGGGAGGAAGTAATCGGCGTAGACGGCGACGCCCGCGATACGGACAGTGACATCCGCGCCGCCGCAGACGAACGCGACCGTGACTCTCACCGCCAATGGCGTCCGCCCCCGGAACTCCACCGGCGAGAGGCGGCGGACGATCTCCGCCCCGTCCCAGAACAGGGCGACCTCGCGCTGGGGGCGTCCGTAGATGTTGCGGTCGGCACTGAAGGGGTTCCGCGTCGGCGGGTCATGGACATCAAAGGCGACGCCGAACGCGCCGGGCAGCCGGGGGCTGTCCCACGCCACGCCGGCGGGGGCCGCGCCCTTCACCCCCCGCTTCTGCGTGTTCAGCAGGACGAACGACGCCCCCTCGCCGCCGGGGGCGATCTGCATCTGCCATGCGGCATCTATGCGCCGATAGAGGCCGGGGGCGGTTCGGTCAAAAGCGACGGCATTGTTCTCGTTCTGCCCTCCGTCCAGCAGGCGCAGCGCGCCCCCGGTCACAGACGGCCCTCGCCCTGACCCTGTGCCGGAGAACGTGACCCGCGTTTGCCCTGATACGCTGCGAAAATCCTGTCGCATCGCCGCCGCTTGCACCGCCGATGTGAGAAGCGCCAGCCACGCCGTCAGTGCCAGTGCCGCCCCTCTCCGTCGTGTCATCATGCTGAAGCAATCGCCTCCCGCGTCCACTCGTCGTCCACCAGCCGCCAGAGGCGGCGGGGGTTCGGGTCCTGTAATTCCGCCGGCAGCAGGTCGGGCGGCGCATCCTGCCAGCAGAGGGGGCGGGCGAAGCGCGCCATGGCCGCCGTGCCGACGGACGTGGTGCGGCTGTCGGTGGTGGCAGGGAAGGGGCCGCCGTGCTGCATCGCGGGGCTGACCTCCACGCCGGTCGGGAAGCCGTTGAAGAGCAGCCGGCCCACCTTGGTCTCCAGGATGGCGATCAGGCCGCGGTGCTCACGCAGGTCGTCGGGCGTGCCGTGGACCGTCGCTGTGAGCTGGCCCTCCAGGTTGCCCGCGATGTCCTCCAACTGGGCGGGCGTGTCGGCGGTGATGAGCAGGGTGGAAGGGCCGAAGACCTCCTCGGCCAGATGCGGCGTGCGGGCGAACGCGGCGGCGTCGGTGGCGAAGACGGCCGCACCGGCCTGCGCGAGCGCCGGGTCGGCGGGTGTCGCCGCATGGCCGGCCAGGCGCACCCCCGGCGTTCCCCCAAGCCGGTCGGCACCCTGAACATACATCCGGCAGATGCCCCCGTGCAGCATGGGCGCGGGCGCGACCTGAGAGATGTTGTCCGCGACGGACTGTGTGAATCGGTCAAGCATCGTGTCCTTGACCCCAAAGACCAGGCCGGGATTGGTGCAGAACTGGCCGACGCCCACAGTCACGGACGCCGCCAGACCCGCCGCGATCTGCTCCCCGCGCTCGCGCAGCGCGCCGGGCAGGACGAAGACCGGGTTGACGCTGCCCATCTCGGCGTAGACGGGGATCGGGCGCGGGCGCGCGGCGGCCTCTCGGAAGAGGGCCACTCCGGCGGTGCGGGAGCCGGTGAAGCCGACGGCTTGCAGCAGGGGATGGCGGACCAAAGTGAGGCCGACGGCCTCCCGCCCGTGCAGCAGCGAGAAGACTCCATTCGGCATTCCCGTCGCCTCGGCAGCGGCGAGGATGGCGCGAGCGGCCATTTCGGACGTGCCGGGGTGGGCGGGGTGCGCCTTGACGACGACCGGGCAACCAGCGGCCAGCGCCGAGGCGGTATCGCCGCCGGGGACGCTAAAGGCGAGGGGGAAGTTGCTGGCCCCGAAGACGGCGACGGGGCCGAGCGGGATCAGCATCCGCCGCAGGTCGGGCCGGGGCAGGGGCTGCCGGTCCGGCTGGGCGCGGTCAATGCGGGCCTCCACCCAGGAGCCTTCGCGCACCACGCCGCCGAACATCTGGAATTGGCCCACCGTGCGCTGCCGTTCCAGGGTCAGTCGAGCGAGGGGCAGGCCCGTCTCCTGGTTCGCCGTCTCCAGCAGCGGGTCGCCGAGCGCCGTGATCTCCTCGGCGATCCGCTCCAGAAAGACCGCCCGCCGCTCCGCCGGAAGCGCATGGTAGGCGGCAAAGGCGGCGTCGGCGAGCCGGACGGCCCGGTCCGCCTCCGCCTCCGTCGCCAGGTGAAAATGGGTGGGGAGTGACTCGCTCGTCGCCGGGTTGGTCGCCGTCAGCGTCTCGGTCCCCTCCGCCGACGTTTCTCTTCCGATGATGTTCTTGCCGTGGAGTTCCATGGAGCCATGATACCCCATGAAGTGGCCGCTCCGGGGGGTGACTGGTAAAGGAAAAGGGGCGGGCGCGGCGAACGAATGGCAGAGACGCCGGCAGGAGGACCGCCGTGACCGAGACCCTCACCCCTTACAATCTGCCCGAGGCCGCCAATGAGCGGCTGTTCAGCCTGGCCGCTGGGAGCGACTTGCTGCTGATCGGCGAACTGCACGGCACACAGGAGGTGCCCCGCGTGCTCCTCGGCCTGCTGCCCCACTTAGTCCCCCTTGGCTACGGCGGCCTCGCCCTGGAGATGCCCGCTGACCAGCGCGACCAACTCCTGCGCTGCGCCCAGGGTGACGCTTCACCGCCCCCGCTGTTCGGCCCCAGCGACTTCCGCGACGGGCGCGGCAACGCCCAGGCGCTCCGGCTGGTTCGGCGGGCGGTGGCGGACGGCTGGCGCCTGTTATGCTTCGACATGGCGTTCCGCAAGGCCGGCGATCCTTGGTCCGCCAGGGACGCGGGGATGGCCCAGAACCTGCGGGAGCAGTGGGAGCGGCACTGCCCTGGGCGGAAGGTTCTGGGTGTGTGCGGCAACTACCACTCCCGCCTGGCGCCGCCGACGGAGCCGACCGACCTCTGGCCCTCGTTCGCCTACGCCTTCCAGCAGCTCCGCCCGGACCTGGCGGTGCGCTCCGTCAACGTGACGTTTGGGCGCGGGGCCTTCTTCAACGGCGAAGTGCGGACATTCGACAACGGCCCGGAATACTCTGCGGCTCAGCCGGAGGTACGTCCTCCAGGCTGGGCGGGGCACACAATGGACCTGTACCTGCCGCACGCCACGCCCGCGACGTTCTTGGACACATGACTCGCCATCCGCTCGGGAGGCATTGTCGTGTGGGGATGAACCTTCACCACGCCCTGCGAGCACTCAGTGGGTCTGCACGATGCCCACGTCAATGACCTGGCCGCCGATCGTCTGGCGGCAGTGGACGGCGATCAGATTCGGGCCGGGGTGCAGCGCCGCCCGCGCCGCGTCGCTCATCGGCAGGCGGACGTAGCCGCCGTTGTAGCCCGTCGCGGAGGCGGCCAGGACGCCGTTGACGTACACCTCCACGTCCTCGTCGTGCAGCGCCAGCACGTCCAGCCGGGCCGGGATAACGGCGGGCAGGGTGACGGTGCGGCGCAGCCAGATGTCGCCGGGCGTATCCGTCCAGGGCGTGCGGACGCCATCGTAGCCCTGGCCGAAGGGGGCCGGGCCGGTCTTCCAGGTCGAGGAGTCGAAGCCGGGCTGCGCCCAGTCGGCGGCGGGCCGCGCCGACGTGTCGGCGGCGGGCCGCGCCATCGTGTACGACCACGTCTGCGGCGTGTCCTCGGAGGTCGGCACCAGGTCATGGCTGGGGGGCCGCGGGGGCAACGGCAGGAACACGCCCGTGTTGGCCGCCGCGACGATTTTCATGTCCGGCTTGACGACAGCTCGGTCGTAAGTCATCAGGCCGTTGCTCTCCTGCTCCACGTCCGTGAGCTGCGTATAGACGAAGGCGCTCGCGCCCTGCGTGTCGGCAAGGCCATAAGCGGTTTTGAGGAGCTGCTGGTAACGCCGCGTCACCTGCCAGCCATTTTCGAGCACCAACCCGTAGCCGAACACGCCCTGCTCCCACATATGGCCGGGCACGCGCATCGTCACGCCGCCGAACTCGCCGGCGACGGCGGCACGGGTCGGCTCCGGCTTCTCCGACCAGGGGCCGGGGTAGGCGTGGGTGTCGCGGAGGTCCCCCACGCCCTTGTCGGTCCACCCGCTGGCGTCATTGACGAGCCGAGTCGGGTCCCACTGCTTGGTGAGCGCGACGATCTGCTCGGTGTCGTGCTGTCCCCAGTCCTCGTTGAACATGGTCCAGACGATGATGGACGGGTGGTTGTCATGCGTCTCAATCTCGCGCCGCCACTCTGTCAGCCACTGCTGCTTGGTCGAGTCATTCAGATCGCCGAACGCCTGGGGCATGTCCTGCCACACCAGCATCCCCAGTCTGTCCGTCCAGTAGTACCAGCGCTCGGGCTCCACCTTGGCGTGCTTGCGGAGCAGGTTGAACCCGAACTTCTTCGCCATCTGGATGTCGTACTTGAGCGCGTCGTCGGTCGGGGCCGTGTAGATGCCGTCGGGCCAGTAGCCCTGATCCAGCGCGCCTATCTCCAGGGCGAACCTGTTGTTCAGAAACAGGCGCGTCCGCCCTTGCGTGTCCTTGCCGAGCGAGACTTTACGCATGGCGAAGTAGCTGTCCACACTGTCGTCCGTCTTGTTGCCCTGCATCAGCGAGACGCGCAGGCCGTACAGATGCGGGTCAGTGGGAGACCAGAGGTGGGGGCTGGGGATGGGAATCTTGATCTGCGTGTCGGTCGTCCCCGTCAATGTGGCGACCTTGCTGTGCCCGTCCAGCACCGTGACCTGTACCGGCATCGTTTCCTGCAACTGTGCCGTGGCGTTTACTACGTTTGGATCGGTCGCCGGCTCGTGAGTCCGCACCGTCAAACGCAGAACCTTGTTGTCCACGTCCGGCGTGATTTGGAGGCCGGCAATGTGAACGGCGGGAACGGGTTCCAGCCAGACGCTCTGCCAGATGCCGGTCACGCCGGTGTAGAAGATGCCGCCCGGATGCAGCCGCTGCTTGCCCAGCACCTGCGCGTCCGGCACGTCCGAGCGCAGCGGGTTCCAGGCCGAGACGACCAGCTCGTTCGCGCCCGGCTTGAGGACGTCGGTGATGTCAAATTCGAATCCATCGTAGCCGCCCCGGTGTGTCCCGATGGGGCGGCCGTTGACGAAGACGCCGCTGTCCCAGTTGACCGCGCCGAAGTGGAGCAGGACGCGCCGCCCCTGCCAGGAGGACGGGATCGTGAAGGCCCGACGATACCAGAGCCGCTGGTCGGGGACGCTGGCCTTGCCCACGCGCGACAGCGCGGACTCGTAGGGGTAGGGGACGAGTATCCGCCCGGCGTAGGCGGCGGGGGCCGCCGTCGCGTCTTTGTCCGTGAGGGCGTAGTCCCAGGGGCCGTTGAGACTCTGCCAGGCCTTGCGGACCATCTGCGGGCGCGGATAGTCGGGCAGCGGGCTGGTCGCCGACACGTCCTTGTCCCAGCGTGTCGGCAGCCTCCCACCGGAGACGCCCTGCGCCCCGGCGGGCAAGGCCAATCCCAGCGCCAGCAGGGGGGCGAGGAAGTTGTGAAAGAGGCCTTTCAGCATACTTATTCCTTATACTTTTCACCGGGCACTCAGGCTGAGGCTCACCGCTCTCAGTCCCGGCGCGGTCGCCGTGAGCTGGATGCCGCCGGGTCTGTCATTCGCGCCGACGAGCACCAGGCACTTGCCGTTGAAGGCGCGGCGGTAAGTGGCCTTGTCCGGGTCATGGTCGCTCGGGTTGCCGTTGCCCACGCCGGCCACACGGCCCGCTCCCGCCACTTTGAAGGTCACGAGGTTGTCTGCTGTCGGGACGACGCGGCCCTGTGCGTCCACCACGTCCACCTCCACCGGCTGCACGTCCTCGCCGTCTGCCGCCAGGGTCGTCCGGTCGGACGTCAGCCGCAGGGCCGCCGGTGCGCCGGTCGTCTCCACCATCTGGGTGGAGACGGTCCGGCCGTCGGCGTCATAGCCCTTCGCCATCAGCGCACCGGGGGCATAGGGGACGTTCCACTCCAGGTGGCCCTCGCGGGGCATGTCCTTCGCGCCCAGGCTCGTCCCGTTCAGGAACAGCTCCACGCGCGGGGCGTTGCTGAAGCAGACGACGCGCACGTTCTGGCCCTCCTTGCCGGCCCAGTTCCAGTGGGGCATGAGGTGCAGGACGGGCTGGTCCGTCCACCAAGATTTTAGATAATAGGCGTTGTCCTTGGGGAAGCCGCACATGTCCAGGATGCCGAAGTTGCTGTTGATCTCCGGCCAGCCGAAGGGCGTCGTCTCGCCCTTGTAGTCAAAGCCGGTCCAGGCGAACGAGCCAGCGATGAAGGGCCGCGCCGCCACCGGCTGCCACGAGCCGTCGGTGAGATTGTAGGAGGTGACCCAGGCGTTCGCGTTGTCGGTGGCGTAGACGCCGCGCGCGGTCACGGTGCTGGCGGTCTCGCTGCCGAACATCGGCTTGTCCGGGTACGCCTGATGAACGGGGTCGTAGACCTGGTAGCTGTAGTTGACGCCGATCAGGTCCTCCACGCTGGTAAATCCTTCGCGGTCGAGCCAGCCGCCGTTCATGGCGCACGAGATCGGGCGCGTTGTGTCGTACTTGTGGACCACGTCCATCATCGCCCGGAAGATGCGCGCGCCCTCCGCCGTGCTCTGCAATCCCTCCTCGTTGCACATGGACCAGAGAACGATGCTGGGGTGATTACGATCTCTCTGGATCATGTCCGCCAGGTCCGCCAGGTCGGAGTAGCCCGTGCCGGAGGGGGTGTGGTCGGAGTAGGTGTCGCCCAGGTGCCGGTTCTCGTCCATCACCAGCATTCCCTCCTTGTCGCAGGCGTCCAGCAGGCCCGGCGTGGGTGGGTTGTGGGACATGCGCCAGCCGTTAGCGCCCATCGTCGCCTTGAGTCGGCGGACGCGCCAGTCCTCCAGAGTGTCGGGGACGGCGATGCCGACCCCGGCGAAGTCCTGGTGATTGCAGACGCCCTGAATCTTGACCGGCTTGCCGTTGAGGTAAAAACCAGTGTTGGCGTCATAGCGGATCGTGCGGATGCCGAAGGGCGTGTCATAGGCATCTACGAGCTGCCCGCCGTGCATCACCTCCGTGTGCAGCCGATACAGGTGCGGCGTCTCCAGCGACCACAGGCGCGGGTGGGGGACCGCAAGCTGCGGCGTGATTTGCTGACGCCCACCTGCCGGCACGGTGATGGGCACGGAGATCGAGCCGACTTTCTCGTCGCCGTCCATGATCGTCGAAATCACGCTGGCGGACGCATCCACGCCGGAGTCATTGGCGAGAGTGGTCTGCATGGACACTGTGGCCGGGGCCGCGACGCCTTCCGGCCCCGGCTCCGGGAGCTGCGACGAGACGAACGTGCCCCAGGGGGCGACGTGGAGCGGGTCGGCGACGTTGAGCCAGACGTGCCGGTAGATGCCCCCGCCCTCGTACCACCAGCCCTCATAATGGCGTGGGTTGACGTACACGGCCAGGACGTTCCTGCCGCCGTAGTTCGCCACCTTGCTGATGTCGTAGCGGAAGCTCGTGTAGCCGCTCGGATGCTCGCCCAGTTTCCGGCCGTTCAGGTAGGCCGTACTGTCCCGGTAAATGCCGTCAAAGTCAATCCAGACGCTCTTGCCTTTGTCGGCGGCGGGCAGGGTGAACGTCTTGCGGTACCAGGCCGTCGTGACGGGCAGGGAGCCGTGGCCGGTGTCGGCGGTGGGGGTGAACTTGCCCTCCACCACGAAGTCGTGCGGCAGGTGGACGGTGCGCCAGCGGCGGTCGCTGAAGCCAGGACGCGAGGGATCCCCGACGCCAGACTCGACCGGGCTGGTCCCCACCACGACCAGAGAACCCAGGCCGCCGGGGCCATTGTTGTTCTGGTCCAGAATGGCGACGACGTTGGGCCCACCCTCGCGCCAGGCGGAGTCCAGCGGCACATCAAACGTCTCGTTCCAGCCCTCGTGGTGCGTCATCTTCTGCCCGTTCAGGTACACATCGGCATTGTCATCCACGGAGAGGCGCAGCACACGGCCCGGGCCGGAGACGTTGGGCAGGGTGGCGCGCAGCCAGGCGTACCCGGTGCGGCCATGGAAGATGTCCTGACCCGGCGCCGCATCCTGCCATTCCGCGCCGCTCGTGTCCAGGCCGGGCGCGGCCAGTTGCGCCGCGTCTGTCTGCCCCTGGTCGTCTGCCTTCCAGCGCCATCCCGTCACGCTGACGGGGTTCTTGAGGGTCGGGATGGCCGCCTCATGGAACCGCCAGCCGGCGTCCATCAGGATGCGCTGGCGCGGCGGCGTCTGCGCTCCCGTGATGGGCGCGAGCGCCAGCAGGGCCAGGAGGCCGAGCATTGCCAGGTACGGTTTCATGTTTGGTTTTCCTCTCATGCAACGCCGAATGTCGCCGACCGGCCCATCCAGTCCAGGGTGTCGCGGCCCGCAAAGTCACCACGCCGTGAACGGCGAGGCTCGGTAGGCGCTCCGCGCCAAGCGTCCTGCGGACGCAAGAGCGGCCTATTCTGGGGCGATCTGTTCCCACTCCGGCCAGAGGTTGGCTTCGGCATGGTGGCGCTTCTGGTTCTTTAGGTAGTACTTGGCATGGCCCAGGTGAGTGCGGCTGAGGCTGAACGCGCTGAAACCCGGATGCCAGGCGAAGTCTGCGCCTTCGTCCGAAGCCAGCTTGGAAGAGATACCCTTGACACGCTGCATGAGCTGCGCGGCGCTCACGCTCGTGGGCGTGTGGACGGCGAGATGCACATGATCCGCCGTTCCTCCCATCGCCAGCACGGTACAATTCAGCCGGTGCGCTTGCTGCTGAATGCATCGATAGACCATCCGCTCGACCGTCGGGGTCAGCATCGGCTCCCGGTTGTAGGTCGCCCAAACGATGTGCAGATAGATTTTGGATAGGCTGTGTCCCTGGTTCATCGCTCCTCCGTGAAATCGCACGCCATCAAGCACGCCACGGCCTGAAGGCCGAGGCTCAATAGGCCTACGGCCAATCGTCCTGCGGACGAACATTGGCGCGGCCTTTCCTCCCCTGCGTCCGCAGGACGCTCGGCGCGGAGCGCCTACCGAGCCTCGCCGTTCACGGCGTGGTCCTCTCGCCCTCCGCCTCTCGCCCTCGGCCTCTCGCCTCCGCCTCTCGCCGTGCCATTAGCGCGCTCTGCCGATCTTGAGCAGGGCGCAGCCGTGGGCGGGGACCTGAACGGAGTAGGCGCTGTCGAACGTGCCCACGTCCCGGTGCAGCCACAGGTCACGGACCGGCTGGCGGCCCTTCACGCCGATGTCGGCCCAGCGGGCCGTCACCGTCGCCGGGTCGTCGCCGCCGTTGACCAGGCCGACGGCGCGGGTTCCGTCGGACAGGGGCCGCGCCCACACTTCCAAATCCCCGTCCTGCGCCACCCGGCCCGCCGCGCGGCCCAGCGGGTCCTGGTTGATGTCCAGCGCCTCGTCGTTGGAGAGCAGGGCCAGGGTGAACGGGTCCATCCGGGTCATGTCGCAGCCGATCAGCAGCGGCGAGGAAACCAAACACCACAGGGAGATGTGCAGAATCTGCTCGTTGGGCGTCAGGTGCGTCGGGTGCGGACTGCCCTTGCCGACCACGCCGACCATCAGCATATCGGGGTCGTTCCAATGGCCGGGACTCGCATAGACTTCATGCCCCGCCTCGTGCTCGTAGATGTCGTGCAGGCTCTGCCAGTTATCGTCAATGTCCCCGTGCGTTCGCCAAGAGTTACCGCCGGTGCGCGCGCCCCACGTCCACACCTCGCCCATGCCGTACTGGCAGAATGAGAATACGATGTCGTGCGGAACCTTGTCCAGCGACGCGCGCATCACGGCATAGGGGTGCTGAAAATACGCCTGACCCGACCCATGGACGACGTTGCCATACGTACACCAGTCGTATTTTAGATAGTCAAAGCCCCAGTCGGCGAAGGTCGCGGCGTCCTGGTCCTCGTGCTGCCAGCTCCCGCAGAACGGGCCGTCGCAGGTGAAGGGGCCGGGGGAGGAGTAGATGCCGACGCGCAGGCCCTTGCGGTGGACGTAGGCGGTCATGCCGTGCATATCGCCAAACGAAGGCTGCGGCTGGAGCCGCCCCTGCGCGTCCCGCGTCCCCCGGTCCCAGCCCTCGTCAATGTTGATATACTGGAAGCCGTGGCGGGCAAGGCCGGAGGCGATCATCTCGTCCGCCGCCGCCCGCACTTTGCCCGCGTCCACCGTGGTCGCCCAGACGTTCCAGGAGTTCCAGCCCATCGGCGGCGTCAGGGCCAGCTTGTGATCGCCGCCGATGATGATGAGCGTGTGCCGGGCCATCCCCTTCGGCCCCCGCACGGTCAGCATTACGCTTGCCGTGCCGGCCCTTTGCAGCGCGCCGGTGATGAGGCCGGTCTTCGCGTCCAGCGTCAGCCCGGCGGGTAGGTTCTTGGCGCTGTAGGTGAGCGGGCCATCGCCGGTGGCGGGAATCAGGAGCAGGAAGGGTCGTCCGGGCGTCGCGCCGATGATGTGCGGGTTGTGGATCGCCGGGCGCGGGTCCGGGGGCGGGATGACCAGGCGCGGCGGGCCGTCCCCGCCCTGGTATGTCTCCGGGCGGGAGGTGGCGTTCGGCGCGAGCGTGATCAGCGCCCCGGCCCAGTCGGCGTGGTCAAAAAAGTAGCCGTCGCCCGCGTCGCCGACGCGCAGGATCAGCGTCTGCGCGCCCGTCAGGTCCACCGAGAGAAATTGTGGCCTGTCGCCGCCGTGCAGCACCCCCGTCTGCGCCTGCGTCTTGCCGTCCACGACGACCGAGAAGATGACCGACCCCTTGCCCCCTGTCTCGTCATCCACGCCGACCAGGGACGTGAAGCGCGTCGCCGCGCCGTGCAGCTTGACGATTAGGCGGCCGACGGAATGCGTCCCCAGGCCGTGCGGGTAGACGACGCCGGCCAGTGTCAGTGGGTGGTCATCCACCGAGCGGCCCGCGCGGGGCTGGCCGTAGCCCTGCCGCGCCTTGCTGATGTCCACCGAGTCGAGCCAGATCGTCCCCGCGGGCGCGTCGGCGCTTTGCAGTTGTGCGGGCGTCTGCGCGCGGCCCGGCGCGAGCGCCAGCAGCAGAAGCGTAGCGGCGAGGAAATGTCGGAACAGGGTCATCGTTTTGGCCCTCCCAGCGCATCCAGGGCCGGCAGGGCGTTGAAGTCGCTATCGAACAGGGCCTTATCGCCCCAGTAGCCGGACAGGCCCCGCAGCGCCACCCATTCCGGCTCCCAGTAGAGGACGCCGCGCCCCAGGCCGTCCGGCGTGTCCCGCACGACGGCGACCAGATCGGTCAAAAACCGGCGCTGCCCGTCGGGCGTCAGGCCGTATTGCGCGTAGACCGGGTACTCGGACGCGGGCGGAGTCCAGGCCGATCCGCCCGTCCGGTAGGGGTATGCCGTCTCCGCGATCAGGATCGGCTTGTGATACCTCCGGGCGGCAACGGCGAGGGAGGCCTTTAAGTCCGCCAGCGTCCCCTTGCCGTCGGGGTAGTAGCTCAGGCCGATCATGTCAAAGTCCAAATCCCGATAATGGGACGTGAGGTTGTCAAAAAACCACTGCACGAGGCCTGCATTAAACCCGTTGTTGATGTGAATCATGATCTGCGGCGGCGTCCGAGGCGCGGAGCCGTCTTTGACGCCCTGAATGCCGGCCTTAACCAGCGCGCCGTACTTGGCCCAGCCGTCCGGCCCCTCCACCTTGCCGTCGGGCCAGAGCATCCCATTGGTGGTCTCATTGCCGACCGCGACGATGTCGGGCATCGCGCCGCCCCGGCGCAGCGTGGTCAGCACATCGCGGCTATAGTCGTGTACCTGCTGCGTCAACTGGTCAAATGTCAAGTCCTTCCAGGCGGCGGGCTTGATCTGGTGGCCGGGGTCGGCCCAGGTGTCGGAGTAGTGCAGGTCCAGCAGCAGCGTAAAGCCCGCCCGCTTGATGCGTCGCCCCAGCGCGAGGGTGTAGGGCAGGTCGTTGACGTAGATGTCCTGCCCCGTGGGGTGGACCCACAGGCGCAGGCGCAGGCAGTTCCAGCCGCGCGCCTTGAGGATTTGCAGCGCGTCGCGGGGCTTCCCGTGATCTTTATAGATCGCCCCCATCTGCTCCTCGCGCGCCAGCAGCGACACATCCCCGCCGGTGAGAAATGGCAGGGGCTTCGGGGTGGATTTCGCCGCCCACACACCGAGGGGCAAGCCCAGCGCAAGCAGCAGGATGAAGATGAATGAACAGCGGGACACGGCGGTGTGTATTCTCCCGACTCGGCAGCGACCGAGGCGTACCGGCAAAGGCTCGCCTGGAATAACGTGTAGTTCGGGAAGAGACGCCGGAATACCTGCCCGATCAGGCAAAGAAAAAGACTGCAACGGAGGCTTTCCGTTGCAGTCGAGAGGCGGAACAAGGAAATGGGGCGCATTCAGGCATTCATGACGCTGCTTTGCGTTTGGGCTTCGTCTGCGGCCTGTGCGCCGCCGGGTGTACGGCAGGTGCATACAAAGAGTGGAAATGCAAGTTGAAGCCGACCTGCCCAATGTAGTTCCCGTTGGGCGCGTCGGAGACGATCTGGTAGGTACGCCCCGCTGCCACGGGGAAAGTCAACTTGTAGCCATCCATGTTGCCATTGCCGGTCGTTACGTGCGTCAGACTGTCCAAGGAGTCGCCGGTGTAGATGACGAGACACGTCTGGCCGGCAGCCCCGGTGAGACCGGTGAGGCCGAGCGTGTCAATCGCCACAGTACCGCTCACGGGCGCGGTCCACTTCCACCAGACGGTGTTAAAGTTCCGCTGTCCTGACAGGTGGTCCGGCTCGCCCGGCTCGACGGTAGCCTGCTCGTTGTTAGCGACGGCCAGGGCAGATCCCACGGTGAGAGTTAAATTTGTGCGGTTAGCAAAGGCGTCGCTCCCAACGATGGGAGCCGGCATATTGGCCTTGGTAAAGCGCAGGTTGAAACCGGTGAGGCCGACGAAGTTGCTGTTGAGGGCGTCGGAGACGATCTGGTAGGAGCGGCCCGCCTCCACGGGGAAGGTCAGCTTGTAGCCGTCGGTGTAGCCGTAGTGGCGCACGATCGGCGTCAGGCCGCCCAGGCTGTCGCCCACA
>JAFAZD010000058.1 GCA_019239955.1 Armatimonadota bacterium
GCTTCGGCGCGATGGGGACGCCCGGCCGCATTGACCAGCCCTGGCAGCACACGGTCGTGGACGGGAAGCACCAGCCAATCGGGCCGGGACCGCTCAGCGACAACCCCAGCGTCATCGCCCCCGCCGGGACGGTCCACTGCGCCGTCGGGGACTGGGCCAAGTTCGTCGCGCTGCACCTGCAAGGGGAACAGGGCACAAGCCGCCTCCTCCAGCCCCGGACGCTGCGGCGGCTGCACGCGCCCCAATTCGGCGGGGACTACGCCGGCGGCTGGCTCGTCACCGACCGCCCCTGGGGGGGCGGCCGGGTCCTGACCCACGCCGGCAGCAACACCCAAAACTATGCCGTCGTCTGGATGGCCCCGCTCGATGACTTTGCCGTGCTGGTAGCGACCAACCAGGGCGGCGCCCGGGCGGCGCAGGCCACGGACGCCGCCGCCGCGACACTGATCCGGCATTTCCTTGACAAACCCCGACTTCCCTGATAGAATGATTTGCCGGTCACGCGGGGAGCGGCCGGCGATCTGGGGTAGAGAGTCATGCTGAGAAATGCCCGTCCGACGATGCCGCTGGCGATGCTGGCCACGGGGGCCTTTGTCACGCTCGTCTGCGTCACCCTGAGCTTCGCGGCGTCCTCGCCCCCGACAAAGGCCCCGGTCCGGGAAAAGCTGGACTACAACCGCGACATCCGGCCCATCCTCTCCAAGTGCTTCTCCTGTCATGGTCAGGACTCCAAGGCATTGCAGGCCGGGCTGCGCCTGGATCAGCGCGCGGGCGCGACCAAAGTGCTGCCGAGCGGGGAACGGGCCATCGTCCCCGGCGACCCCGCCCGGAGCGAGCTGATTCAGCGCATCTACGGCAGCGGCCCGGTCCAGATGCCGCCCCTCGCCTCCCACAAGACGCTGTCCGAGGCGGAAAAGCAGACGCTGAATCTTTGGATCGCCGAGGGCGCGGAGTACAAGCCGCACTGGGCATTCGTCCGGCCGGTGCGCCCGCCCCTGCCCGCTATCCATCTCAAGTCGTGGCCCCGAAACGGCATTGACTACTTCGTGCTGGCCCGGCTGGAACAGACCGGGCTGAAGCCCTCGCCCGAAGCCGACCGGACGACTTTGCTGCGGCGCGTGACCCTGGACCTCACCGGCCTCCCGCCCACCCCCCAGGAGACGGATGCGTTCCTGGCCGACAAGTCCCCGAACGCCTACGAGAAAGTCGTGGATCGGCTGCTGGGATCGCCACGCTATGGGGAGCACATGGCCGCGAACTGGATGGACATCGCCCGCTACGCCGACAGCAACGGCTACCAGGCCGACTATGAGCGCTTCCAGTGGCGCTGGCGGGACTGGGTGATTGACGCCTTCAACCACAACATGCCCTACAACGAGTTCGTCATGGAGCAGCTCGCCGGGGACATGCTGCCCAACGCGACCCTCTCCCAGAAGATCGCCACGGGCTTCGGGCGCAACCACCGGATCAACACCGAGGGCGGCGTCATCCCCGAGGAGTGGCGGACGGAGACGGTGATTGACCGCGTCGAGACGACCTCGGCGGCCTTCCTGGGCCTGACGATGGGCTGCGCCCGCTGCCACGACCACAAGTACGACCCGATCCCCCAGAGGGACTTTTACGGGTTCTACGCCTACTTCAACAACGTCCCGGAGACCGGCAGCGGCGTGGAGCAGCCGGTCAACCACCCGCCCTTTATCGCGTCGCCGACGCCGGAGCAGGAGCGGCAGCGGGCGGCGCTGACGGCCCGCCTCGCCGGCCTCGACGCCCAGCTCGCGGCCAAAGAGCGGGCGGGCGGGACCTCACCCGCCGCCGAACAGGCGCTGGCCGACGCGAACGCCCGTCTTGACGTCGCCCTGGACCCGCACCTGACATTAACCGGCGCGCCGCCGGGCGTGGTTATCACCGGCAAGCCGGTGTTTGAGCCTGTGGCCCATGCGTCCGGCACGGTCACGCTGGACGGTGCGAGCGCGCTGGACGTGCCCGGCAAGGGCGACTTTGAGCGGGATGAACCCTTCTCCTACGGCTGCTACGTGAATCCGGCGACCGGCAACGGGTCTCCGGTCTCGCGCATGGACGCGGGCGACTCCTTCCGGGGCTGGGACATCTACCTGGCCGACGGTCGGCCCAGCGTCCACCTGATCCACCACTGGCCCGACAACGCGCTGAAAGTCACGGCGCGGGACACGATCCCCAGCGGCCAATGGTCGCATCTCCTCGTGACCTACGATGGGACGAATCGGCCGTCGGGGATCAAACTCTACATCAACGGCAAGCTGGCCGGCGTGGATGTGGCCTCGGACACGCTGACGGACACCATCCGCACCCTCAAGCCGTTCCGCGTCGGCGGGCGCACCGGCGCGGACGGCTTCGCGGGCCAGGTGGACGATGTGCGCGTCTACAGCCGCGTCCTGCCGCCGGAGGACGCGGCGCGGCTCGCCCAGGACGGCCCGCTACTGGCCGCGCAGGCCGTGCCGGCGGGACGGCGGACCGACGCGCAGCGCCTGGCGCTCATCCGCTACGCTCTGCACGCGACCGACGCGGAGTACCGGCAGCTTGCAGACGATCGGGCGCAGGTCGCGGCGGCGCGCGACGCGCTGGACGCCGCCATCCCGACCACCATGGTGATGGAGGAGATGCCCAAGCCGCGCGAGTGCCATGTGCTGATCCGGGGCCAGTACGACCACCCCGGCGATACGGTGACGGCGCACCTGCCCGCCGCGTTCGGCCACCTGCCGCCCGGCGCGCCCAACAACCGGCTCGGCCTGGCCGAGTGGATCGCCAGCCCGGACAACCCCCTAACGGCCCGCGTCGCCGTCAACCGCTTCTGGGAGAAGTTCTTCGGCACGGGGATCGTGGCGACCTCGGAGGACTTCGGCGTCCGCGCCGAGTTCCCCAGCCACCCGGAGCTGCTGGACTGGCTGGCGACGGAGTTCGTGCGGCGGGGCTGGGACATGAAGGCGATCCAGCGAGAGATCGTCCTGAGCGCCACCTACCGCCAGTCCTCGGCGGCCGCGCCCGCGCAGTGGCGGCGGGACCCCGACAACCGCCTGCTGGCGCGCGGCCCGCGCCTCCGGCTGCCAGCGGAGGTGATCCGGGACCAGGCGCTGGCGGTCAGCGGCCTGCTCGTGGAGAAGATCGGCGGGCCGTCGGTGCGCCCCTACCAGCCCGACGGCATCTGGGACGAGCTGAGCGTCTATGGGAACCTGCGCGACTACCACCACGACCAGGGCGAGGGCCTGTACCGCCGCAGCCTGTACACCATCTGGAAGCGCACCGCCGCGCCGCCGCTGATGACCCTGTTCGACGTGCCCACGCGGGAGACGTGCCGCGTCCGCCGCGCCCGCACGGACACGCCCCTGCAGGCGCTGGCCCTGCTGAACGACGAGACGTTCCTGGAGGCCTCGCGCGTACTGGCCGAGCACATGCTGACCCAGGGCGGCGCGACCCCGGCGGCCCGCATCACCTACGCCTTCCGCCGCGCCGTCGGCCGCCGCCCGACCCCCGCCGAGCTTCGGGTCCTGTGCGGTGGTGTGCAGAAGCGCCTCGCCCGCTACCGCGTCCACCCCGCCGCCGCGACAAAATTGGTCAGCATCGGCGACACCCCGCGCGACCCCAAAATTGCCGTACCGGAACTGGCGGCCTACACGACCACCGCCAGCGTCATCCTGAACATGGACGAGACCATCACGAAGGAATGAGGATCTAACCCTGCCGCTGCGCTCGTTCCTCGCTTCGCGGCGGTCCCTTCCCTGATAGGGAAGGGACAGGCCGCTTGCGGCCAGGGTTAGGTTTTTCGGATAGGAACCGACAGCACCCATGGACAAAATTCTTCAAATCCAGGACGCCATGAACCGGCGCACGTTTCTTCAGCGCAGTGCCGCCGGGTTGGGGCTGGCGGCGCTGGCCGCGATCTTCGGGGAGGAGGGGTTCGCGGCGGCCCCGGCGCATCCGGGCAAGCGCCCCGTCTTCGGCGGCCTGCCGGGGCTGCCGCACTTCCCGGCGAAGGCCAAGCGGGTCATCTACCTGTTCCAGTCCGGCGCGCCGTCGCAGATTGAATTGTTCGACCCCAAGCCGCAGCTGGCGAAGTTCCGCGGCCAGGAACTGCCCGCCTCCGTCCGCAACGGCCAGCGGCTGACCGGCATGACCTCCGGGCAGGCGTCGTTCCCGGTCGCCAACTCCGTGTTCGGGTTCGCCCAGCACGGCAAAAGCGGCATGTGGCTCTCGGAACTGCTGCCCCACACCGCCGAAATCGCCGATGAGCTGTGCCTGATCCGTTCCATGTATACCGACGCCATCAACCACGACCCGGCCATCACCTTTTTCCAGACCGGCTCGCAGCTCGCCGGGCGGCCCAGCATCGGCGCGTGGCTCTCCTATGGGCTGGGCACGGAGAACCGCGACCTGCCCGCCTTCGTCGTGCTGACCTCCAAAGGCTCGGGCCGCAAGGACGACCAGCCGCTCTACGATCGCCTGTGGGGCTCCGGCTTCCTGCCCACCCAGCACCAGGGCGTCAAGTTCCGCAATGCCGGCGACCCCGTCCTCTACCTCTCCGACCCGGACGGCGAGGACCGGACGACCCGGCGCGAGATGCTGGACGAATTGGGCCAGTTGAACAAAGGGCGGCAGGCCGCGGTTGGCGACCCGGAGATCGCCACCCGGATCGCGCAGTACGAGCTGGCGTTTCGGATGCAGTCCTCCGTGCCCGAACTGACCAACATCTCCAAGGAGCCGCAGCACATCCTGGACATGTACGGCCCGGATGTCCACCGGCCCGGCTCCTACGCCGCGAACTGCCTGCTGGCGCGGCGGCTGTCCGAGCGGGGCGTCCGGTTCGTCCAGCTCTTCCACATGGGCTGGGACCACCACGGCAACCTGCCCAACGCCATCCGCGCGCAGTGCCAGGACACGGACCAACCCTCGGCGGCGCTCATTCAAGACTTGAAGCAGCGCGGCCTGCTGGACGACACTCTCATTGTCTGGGGCGGCGAGTTCGGCCGCACGGTCTACTCGCAGGGGACGCTGACCGCGACCGACTACGGGCGGGACCATCACCCGCGCTGCTTCTCCCTTTACCTGACCGGGGCCGGCATCAGGCGCGGCATGACGCTGGGCGAGACCGACGACTACTGCTACAACATCACCAAGGACCCCGTGGGCGTCCACGACCTGCACGCCACGATGCTGCACCTGCTGGGCGTGGACCACACGCGGCTGACCTTCCGCTTCCAGGGCCGCGACTTCCGCCTGACCGACGTGGCCGGCGAGCTGGTCAAGCCCATCATGGCGTAAGGCGAGTATGGAAACCAGGGCCTGAAATACCCCCGGCGCTGAACCGCCGGGCTAACCAGACAAAATCCCCTTCGGGGCTGAAGGACAGCCTTCCCAGCCGCGAAGCGGGTTCCGTCCGTTTAGCCTGGGGGTTCCAGCCCCAGGGACGCCTGTGTCACGCTGCCATTTGCCAATACCGTCGGTAGACGTAACGCCCGATCAGCGCCAGGGGCAGCCAGAGGGGGGCGTAGGCGAGGGTCCAGATCAGCAGGGCCAGTAGCGCGCCCGCCGAGTCCAGCAGGGAGGCCGTCGCGGCGCGGGTGGTGTCCCCCAGGCGGCTCAGGAAGCCCCCGGCGACGGGCGGCGGGGGGGCGGGCTTGGCCTTTTCCGTCAGATGCACCGTCAGCGTGGACAGCGCGGCCATCTTCTTGAGCAGGTCCAGCCGTGCCCGCGCCTGGGCGAGCTGGATGCGCGTGTCGCGCGCCGCCTGCTGGTCGCGCCAGCCGGCCTTCTTGCCCAGTGTCTTCAGCCGCGCGTCGGCCCGCCGCGCCTCGTCCTCCAAAACGCCCTCCGCCCGGTCCGCGTCGCTGGTCTTCTCCGTGATGTCCTCGCCGGTGATGTTCTTGGCCTGTACGCTGCCCAGTTTGGCGATCTGCCCCAGCACGGTCTCAAACTGGATGACGGGAACCTTCACCGTCAGGTCGGCGCTCTTGCGCCCGTCGTCGCCGGTGGATAGGGTGTTGTCGGCGACGAAGCCGCCCGCGCTCTTGACCATCTGCGTCACCCGGTCGCTCCCCGCCTCCGCGTCCGCCACCTCCACACCAATCGTCGCCTCCTTATGCACTTGCCGCACCGGCGTTTCTATGGATGCTATGGATGACGGAGCCATGCCCAGGGCCGGCGATGATGCGGCTGACCCTCCCCGGCCAGGATAACCTCCGCCGGGACGGGCCTTATAAGGCACGATGTTTTTCCCCATTGCCACTATTTGGTGTGATTGTTCGCTTAATGCGGGAACTGGCATCGAAGCCATCGGAGCACCCGCACGGTGAGACATTGACAAAGGGTACAGGAGGAACCACAGCACCACCGCCGCGCCTCCGATGGCCCAGGCGAGGGCGGCGCGGGAGGGTCGCCCCCTAACCCTCAATTCTGGGGGAACAGGAGAAGGCCCCGCCTCCCCTCCGGCTCCCCCAGGATTGGGGGCGGGGGGGGCCTGAGCGAGAATCTTGGCGCGCAGGGCCGGGTCCAGCGTCTCGGTCCCCTCGGCGGCGCGCAGGTCGTCGGCGATCTGTGTCATTTGGCTTAACTCCTTTCGGCAGGCGGCGCAGCGACTCAGGTGACGGCGGACGGCGAAGCGGCGCGGCCAGGACAGCTCGCCGTCGGCGTAAGCCTTCAGGTCATCATCGTAGCGCCGGCAGTCGGGCATGGTCACGGGGTCTCCAGGACGTAGCCGCCCAGGCGCTCGCGCAGACGGCGGAAGGCGTGGGAGAGGCGGCTCTTGACAGTGCCGACCGGGACGCCCATCGCCGCGGCGCACTCGCCATAGGTCAGGCCGTGCAGCTCGTGCAGGATCACGACCTCCCGATGCGCCTCTGAGAGATCATCCAGGGCGCTCTGCACCCGGTCGGCGAGTTCCCGGCGGGCGGCGCATTGGACGGGGCCGGGGGCCGGGTCGGCTTCGGCGTGCAGGGCTTCATCGTAAGGCAGCGGCTCCGGGCCGCGCCGCTCCCGGTGCTTCAGGCAGTGGTTGAGGGCGACCCGGTAGACCCAGGTAGCGAGGCGCGACTCGCCCCGGAAGTCCGCGAGGCCGCGATACAGAGCCAAGAATATCTCCTGGGTCACGTCCTCGGCGTCGGCCTCGGTGCGGGCGTAGCGGCGGGCGAGGCGATGCACGCGCGGCCCGTAGGCGTCCACGAACTGCGCGAACGCCTGCCGGTCGCCCCCGGCGATGCGCCGGGCCAATTGTCGCTCCTCCTGCACCGCTGCTCCCTGCTGTGGTTACGCTTCACCCTGTTTGTTCCGACGAGGCGCGAAAAGGTTCACGGCGGAAAAGACCTACCCCTGGCGGCAAGCCGCCTGTCCCCTCCCTGTCAGGGAAGGGATGGAGGAGGGGAGGCCCCGCGAAGGCGACGGCCCCTGCTCTCTTCCCCTTCCCTGGCAGGGAAGGGGCAGGTCGCTTGCGACCGGGGTTAGGTCTCCGCCGCGAAAATCAGGCATTTCAGATACTCGGACTCGGGGGCATCCAGCAGGACGGGGTGGTCGGGGGGCTGGCCGCGCTGGGCGATCAGCCGCAGGGGGCGGCCGGCGTCGCGGGCGGCAGAATGGACGATGTCGCGGAACTCCGGGGCGCTCAGGTGGTGGGAGCAGGAGCAGGTGACGAGGACGCCGCCCGGGCGCAGCAGGCGCAGGGCGAGGCGGTTGATCTCGTGGTAGCCGCGCGCGGCGCTCTCGCGGCTGGCGCGGTTCTTGGTGAAGGCGGGCGGGTCCAGGATTACCATGTCGGTCCGGTACTTCTCCCCGTCCAGGGTGTGCAGGTGGTCAAAGACGTTGCCGGTCACGGCCTCGTGCGGCTGGGACAGGCTGTTGCGCGCCCACTGCCGCTCGCCGAGGGCGGCAAACGCGGGGCTGATCTCCACGTCGGTGACGCTCCGCGCACCGGCAAGGGCGGCGCGCAGGCCGAACAGGCCCGTGTAGGCAAAGCAATTGAGCACGTCCCGCCCCCGCGCCTGCCGGGCGGCGGCCAGTTGGTTCTCGCGCTGGTCCAGAAAGAGGCCGGTCTTCGCGCCGCCTTTCAGGTCGGCCAGCAGGGTCGCGCCATCGTCTTCCAGCTCCAGCACGTCGGGCGGCGCGCCGCCCCACAAGACTCCCGCCCGCTCGTCCAGCCCTTCCAAGCGACGGACGGGGCTGTCCGAGCGCTCGTAAATGCCGGAGAGCGGCAGCATGTCTGTGAGGGCGGAGACAATCGCCTCCCGCCAGGACTCCAGGCCAAGAGCCAAAAACTGGACGACGGAATACGGGCCATACACATCCACAACCAACCCCGGCAGGCCGTCCGCCTCGCCATGCGCCAGCCGGTAGGCGCTAGGCAACTGGCCGTCGGCGGCATGGTGCGCCAGCCGGTAGGCAAGCGCCCTCTGAATGCGCCCGCGCCAGAAGTCGGCATTGACGGCCTCATCGTAACGGCGCGTCAGGTAGCGGACGGCGATCTTGGAGCGCCGGTTGGCATAGCCGACGCCGAGGATGCGGCCTTTGGCGTCTTTGATCTGCGCCAGGCCGCCGTCCTCAAAGCCGGCGGGCGGACCGTCGGTGATCTCGTTGTCGTAGACCCAGGGGTGCGCCCGCCGGTCCGGTGGCTGGGGTTTCAGGGTGATGGTGGGGAGCGGCATGGAGGGATTATACCCGGAGGACCTAACCCTGCTGCTTTGCAGCGGTCCCTTCCCTGCCAGGGAAGGGAAAGAGAGAGTCGTCACCGGCACGGGTGTCTTGCTTCTTCGTCCCTTCCCTGGCAGGGAGGGGACAGGCGGCTTGCCGCCAGGGGTAGGACTCCTCCGTGGTATAATCCCCCCATGCGACACGCCCTCCTCACGCTCCTCCTCCTGCTGCTCTGCGGCACGGCGCGCGCCCAGGACGTCGTCTTCCAGGAGTTCTACTGGGACACCGAGGCCCCGGCGGGGCAGACATGGTGGACGCACCTGCAAAGTCAACTGCCGGCCCTAGCGGCGGCGGGGGTGGGCGCGGTCTGGGTTCCACCCCCGTACAAGGGCGGCGCGGGCAAGTACGACATGGGCTACGGGCCGTATGACCTGTATGACCTCGGCTCCAAGAATCAGAAGGGGACGGTGGCGACCCGGTTCGGCGCCAAGGCACAGTTCCTGGACTTCATCGCCGCCGCCCACCGCCTGGGCATCAAGGTCTACGCGGACGTGGTCATCAACCACGCCATGGGGGCGGACTACGCGGAGCCGAACCCGGTGATGGCGCGGCTGGGCTGGACCGACATTCCCGACGACAGCAAGGTGCCCCCGCAGGACCGCTCGCCGGACGCCAAGCCCGGCGAGAAGCTGCGCTCCTGGACCGGGTTCGCCTCGAAGGGCGCGGACGGGAAGATGGGCACGGGCCGCTTCCCCCGGACGTGGCGCGACTTCCACCCCAACGAGGCCGAGCCGGATCGCAGCCCGCCTTACCACGTCAAGGAGTTCGGAGAGGACTACGCCTTCCGGGACGGCCACGGCGATTACGCCCGCCATCAGCTCATCGCCTGGTCGCGCTGGTTCGCCGCCCAGACCGGGGTGGATGGCTACCGGATGGACGACGTCAAGGGCATCGAGCCGGACATGACGGTGGACTTCATCGGGCAAGGCCCCGCCGGCCTTTGGATCGTGGGCGAGTATTTGGATGG
Organism: Armatimonadota bacterium; assembly: GCA_019239955.1. Lineage (GTDB taxonomy): Bacteria > Armatimonadota > Armatimonadia > Armatimonadales > Capsulimonadaceae > JAFAZD01. The sequence goes on from JAFAZD010000058.1 coordinate 9,674, forward strand.
CGACCCTGGCAAGTTAATGGCCTATCTGCGCCAGGCGCACGACGCCCTGCACCTCTTTGATTATCCCCTGTACTTCGCCCTGCACGACATGACGTTCGCCCCGGAGCGCTTTGACATGCGCGACCTGCTCAAGCGGCGGCTGCCGGACCGGGAGCGGGCGGTGACGTTCGTGGGCAACCACGACATCTCGCGCGACTCGTCGGTGATCGTCTACAATTTCGGGCTGGCTCAGGCCCTGATCCTGGCGATGTCCGGGACGCCCTGCGTCTACTACTCCGACTTCTGGCGGGCTGGCGCGGCGCGACGGGCGGAGATCACGCGGCTGGTGCGGGCGCACAACCGGCTGGCGATCGGCCCGGAGATCGTGCGCGAGGCGGACAAGACCACGCTGATTCTGGAGCGCCGGGGGCACCTGCTGGCGGCCTTCCACAGCGGCGGCGACGGACAAACGCATACGCTGACGGTGGACACGGCCTTCGGCCCCCACGTTCGCCTGCGTGACTTCGCCGGGGGCGGCAAGCCTATAGAGACTGATGCGCGGGGCCGAGCGACGCTGACGATTGCCCCCTACGAGTACGCCTACTACGCACCTGTAGGGGCATGGCGTGCCATGCCCCTACGCGCCCGGCCGCTGCCAACCCGGCAGACGTGGGAGTTCGCCGACGACCTGGACACGGGCCGGCTGACATCCACGCCCCAGGGCATCCCGATCACGCTGGCGCGCGGGCAGTCCGTTTCGGCGACGCTGGCCCTGGACGGCGACGCTCTTGGCGAGATCGCCCTGCTCGGCCCGACGGGCAGCGTCCTGGCGACGGGGGCGCGGATCGTCACGTTGGTCGCCGCACCACAAGATGGCGTTTACACCGTGCGCGTGCGCGCCCCCGGCGGCGGGCCGGCTCATGGCGTACTGACGGTGGTGCAATGACACAGGTGCTGACCGGAATCGATGTGCTGGAGCGGGAGGGGTTTGCTCCCCTGCGCGGGCGGCGGGTGGGGCTGGTGACGAACCATACGGGGCTGGCGCGCGACGGGCGGACGACGATTGACGTGCTGCACCGGGCGAAAGAGGTGGAACTGGCGGCGCTGTTCGGGCCGGAGCACGGCATCCGGGGGGAGAAGGATGAGAGGGTCGCCGACGGCACGGACGCGAAGACCGGGTTGCCGGTGTATTCGCTGTACGGGGCGCGGGAGAAGCCGACGCCGGAGCAGCTGCGGGATGTGGACACGCTGGTCTTTGACATCCAGGACATCGGCTGCCGATTCTATACCTACATCAGCACGCTGGGCAACGTCATGGAGGCGGCGGGCGAGCAGGGGCTGCGGGTGGTGGTGCTGGATCGACCTAACCCCATCACCGGCCAGCACGTGGAGGGGCCGCTAGCCGATGAAGACAAGCTGTCGTTCACGGCGTACCACCCCCTGCCCGTGCGGCACGGGATGACCGTCGGGGAACTGGCGCGGCTGTTTCATGCCGAGCGGGGGCTGTCGTGTCCGCTGGATGTGGTCCCCTGCGAGGGCTGGCGGCGCGGGGACTGGTACGACGCGACCGGGCTGCTCTGGACCGACCCGTCGCCCAACATGCGCGCGCTGATGGCGGCGGCGCTCTACCCCGGCGTCGGGCTGCTGGAGATGACCAACCTCTCGGTCGGGCGTGGGACGGATGCGCCATTTGAATTGGTGGGCGCGCCGTTCATGGACGCCCACGCCCTCGCCGCCGCGCTGAACGCGGAGCGCCTGCCCGGCGTCCGCTGTTATCCCGTCCGGTTCACCCCGCGCGCCAGCAGGTTCGCCGGTGAGTCCTGCGGCGGCGTCCGCCTGCTGGTGACGGATCGGGAGGCGCTGGACGCCGTGCGGGTCGGCCTGACGCTGGCTGCCGTTCTGCGCCGCCTGTACCCACAGGACTGGCAGCACGGCAAGCTGCTGACGCTGCTGGCCAATCAGAAGGTGTTTGACGCTGTCGCCGCCGGGGCGGATTATAGGGCGCTGGTGCAGATTTGGGATGCCGACCTGCGCGAATTCCTCGCCCGCCGCGCCCGATTTCTGCTTTACCTGTGATCCCCCGCGCGATTGTAATCCCCCGTTAATCAAACAACGATTATCTTCTCGGAGGCGTCGGGTAAGACCTTCACATGCCCTCGCAACTCTTGACGAAGCATGATAAAGGAGTGGTCTGACCATGACCCATTTTGACGACACGCCCTCGCCCCGGCGCGCGTTCCTGACGCGCGTGGCGGCGGTGGGGGCTGGCGCGGCGGCCTACAGCCTGCTCGCGCCGCACGCGGCCCGCGCCTCCGGCAAGCCGATCCTGGAGCTGGTGAACGTCCCCGACAACGAGAATTTCCCCGGCATCCCCGGACGCGACAAGACCGAGCAGGTGCTCAACTACGCCCTGTCACTGGAAACGCTGGAGGCCGACCTGTATCGCCAGGCGCTCAACCTGGCGTCGGGCAAGCCGCTGGACACGCCGCTGGCCGCCGACGTCAGCGGCTACGCCCTGAGCGTCCCCGCCGGCGCCCTCTCCGCCCAGATGGCGCAGGTCGGCTTCACGTTCCTGAGCGACTTCGCGGGCGCGGAGGCGGCGCACCGCGACTTCCTGCGCTCGGCGATCCAGGCGCGCGGCGGTGAGCCGGTCGGCCCCAACCCCGGCGGCTACCGGGCCGACTTCGGCAGCGACCTGCACAGCATCCTGACCGTGATCCGGGCCGTGGAGGAGAAGGGTGTGCGCGCGTATTTGGGCGCGGCGCAGTTCATCAACGGCTTCGACATCACCCAGACGGCGGCCAGCATCTACTCGACCGAGTGCCGCCACTCGGCGGCGCTCAACTACGTTCTGGGCATGGACCCCGGCCCGACCCGGCAGCGGCTGGACAGTCCCGCCGTGTTTCATGAGAACGGCGTCAACAACTTCGAGCACTGGCAGACGCCGGAGCAGATTCTGGAAGTCGCCAAGACGTTCTACGCATGACGCCTCGGAGGCGGCCACTGAGAGTCAGTCAATGGACGGCGAAGCCGAGTGTCCGCCTGCGCGGACACAAGAACAGCCCATTCTGTCTCCGCGCAGGCGGAGACTCGGCCGCAGGCCCGGAGCGGCGATTTCAATCGCTGAACCTCTTTTGGCTTGGCCTCGCGGCAGGAGAAACCATGGAAAACACAACAACCACCCATAACGCCCGGCGTGAATTTCTACGCGGCGCGGCCCTCACGACCGCCGGCCTGGCCGGCGCGGGCCTGCTGGCCCCGCCGGCGCGGGCGCTGGACAAGACGCTGACCTTCGGCGACATCCCTACCCTGCGCCTCCTGAACCTGCCGGGCCTGCCGGCGGGCAATGACGTCAAGGTCCTCAACTATGCCCTGACGCTGGAGGATCTGGAGTCCGACCTGTACGCGCAGGCGGTGATGCGGCTGACCACCGGCGGCGCCAACAAGGTCGGCAAGACCATCCCCGGCCTGGGCCTGAGCGAGATGCAGCCGGACGTGGCCGCCGTGCGCGAGTTCGCCGCCGTGGAGGCGGCCCACCGCGACTTCCTGCGCGGGGCACTCAACAGCCTGATCGCCGGCCTGGCGACCCGTCCCCGCAAGTACGACTTCGGCATCGAGAGCAAGAGCCGCGAGGAGGTGCTGGCGATGCTGGTCATGGTCGAGGGCACCGGCCTGGCCGCATATCTCGGCGCGGTGCCCAAGCTCAAGACGAAATTGTTCGTCACCGCCGCCGCCGCCATCCAGGGCACTGAGGCGCGGCACACGGCGGTGTTGACCGCCATCCAGAACGAGCTGTTCAACGGCGGCTCGCCCAAGCCGGTCGCGCCGCTCGCCAACGACAACAACGGCATTGACCGGCCCATTGACCCGGATACCGTGCTGGCGCAGGTCTCGCCGTTCATCGTCTAAAGGAGTTCATTCATGAAGAAACCGATACTTATCCTCGGCGCGGCGGTCGCGGCCCTGCTGCTGGTGCCGTCGCCGAGAGGCTTCGCGCAGTCCGGCCCCTCGGACCCGGACGCGATTGACTACAGCGCGCTCAACAATCGCGTCTACAACTACGCCGATCTCAAGCAGGCCAAAGACCGTAGCCTCTCGGACACGCAGATCGCCAAGATCGTCAAGCTCGCCAGGGAGACGGGGACGCCGTTCAACGACCTCGTCTCCGCCGTCCGCATCCGGGGCGAGAGCTTCGTGACGCTGGCCCAAGAGTACAACGTCCCGCTGTCCGACCTGGACAATGTGCAGAAGGAGAAGGACGAGATTGCCAATTACATGTCCGCCTACGAGACGAGCGGCAAGTATGCCCTGAACGCCATGACGAGCGGCGGCATGTCATCCGGCAATATGTCCGGCGGCATGTCTGCGAATACCGGCACGTCGTCCAACCCCGGCGGCGCCATGCCGATGGCGCAGGGCGGCGTGGTGGACGTGGCGATGGCGACCCCGCAGCTCTCCATGCTGGTCAAGGCCCTCCAGGCCGCCGGCCTGGTGGACACGCTCAAAGGGACCGGCCCCTTCACCGTCTTCGCTCCCACCAACCGCGCCTTCGCCCGGCTGCCCCGCGCCCAGCGCGACGCCCTGATGGCCGACCCGGCGGCGCTCAAGAACATCTTGACCTATCACGTCATCGCCGGCGCCAAGGTGGACGCGGCCACGGCGATGGCCATGACCTCGCCGACCTCGCCGCCGACGGTGCAGGGGGGCACGCTCAACGTCGTCACGCGCAACGGGCGGGTGATGATCAACGACGCCACGGTGATTCGGCCCGACATCCCGGCCAGCAACGGGATCATCCACATCATCGACCGAGTCCTCATGCCCCCCGCCGGCGGCACGGCCGGCACTGGCACGGCCAACCCGTAGCCCGCCCGCATCTCTTCAGCTCGCCGCCTGACGGAAGGGCGGCGGGCTTTTTTCTGCTTCCCGCTCGCTGACGGCAGGCGCGGGGCGGACGGGACTCAGCGTGGAGGATGGACGGCAGCTTCCTCCTCCACGACCACGGCCAGGGCGTGGTGGCCGCCCCAGTGGGGCGGGTAGACCACCGGGGCGCGGCCCGGCCAGGACAGGCACAGCTCGGCCATCTCGTGCAGCAGCCAAGTGTGCGTCCGCCCCCAATCATCGGTCGGGGGCAGGTAGAGCACCCCGCGCATCAGGAAGTGGTTGTAACGCAGCGATGGCTCTGCGGCGTCACGGGTGACGTGGATGCGCACACCGAGGCGGCGGGCGACGCGCTCCCACTCCGCCAGGCTGCGCGGGCAGCGGCCCCGGTTCGGCTCGAACAGCGTCTCGCAGACCTCCCGCGCGATCCAGGCCCGCCGGCGCGGCGTCAGGGGCAGCCGGCATCGCCTCATTCCGCCTTCTTGCCCACGCGCCCTACAGCGGCGTCCTGAGTGTCCTGGACGTCATAAAGCGCCTTGATCGCCGCCCGTGCCGCCGGCTTGAGGGTCGGGGGCAGGCCCCGGTAGTACAGGATCGTCTCGTCGTCGGCGTACTCCTCCTCGCTCTCCTCGCCGAAGAAGTAGCCCACCGGCACCTCCAGAATCTCCGCCAGCGCGGCGAGGTCGCTGACGGACATCTCGTTGATGCCCGCCTCGTACTGGGCGTAGGTGGAGCGCTGGAGGTGCAGCCGGCGCGCGACCCCCGCCTGTGTCATGTCCGGACGCCCCTGCGCCTTCAGATACTCCCGGCGGGCGCTGAGGCGCTGTCCCACCGTCTTCTTGTCCGCCCGCAGCCTTCCGTCCATCATCGTGAACACAGTATGGCGCGTTTTTCCCGGTAAGTCAAGATAATGGTAGATATTTGTCTCATAGTCTGGTATAATGACGGCATATCAGGCGGCTCGCTTGAGCCGCCTCTTTTCGGGCTAAGATATGTCATTGAAAATGTCTATGAGTTATTCAAAAAAACTATCTCAGGGGAGGCGACAAGGTGAGTGAGTATAATGATTGTTTAGAACAGGACGAGGAAGACGCGCCGGCTGGTGCGTCGGGCCTGCCCCGGGACCTGCTCTGGGACGAGCGGCGGATGCGCCTGTACCGGCTGCGTGGCGTGCCCTGCCCGCTGTGCCGGTGTGCGAAGGCGACTCCGATCCCGGACCTGGTCTGGACGGGCGTGTCGCTGGCGTGCCCCGTCGGCCATGGCTGGAGCAACCCGGACGCCTTACGCGCCGACTTGGTCCGGGAGCCGTAATGGGGGCAGCCCAGCGGGTCGAAGGCATAGAAGTAGCTGGCCCCGCCGCCGGAGGGAGCGCGCCGCGAGAGCAGGCCCGCCGCCCCGAACGTGTTGACGGCGGTGACGCTGCCGCTGGCGTCCGTCTCGGCTAGGGGCGCGGCCCCTTCGTAGAGGTAGTAGGTCCGGCCGGAACTGCCCTGCTTCCAGGCCCGCAGGCCGTCCGAACGCCAGCCGCAGGGGAGAGGTGGGGGAGCGAGGCGCTATTCAGATGTCAAGGTGCAGGTGGCTCCGGTACGGGCGATGCAGGCCGATTGAAGGTGTATTCCAAACCTTCTTGACTAACACGCCTCGGATCGAGTACTGTTAGACAAGGAGCCAAAGGCAATGACCAAAGTGAGCGCCAAAGACCCCGCCGAGAAGCTGGCCCACCGCCGGCTCTCCGTGCTGGAGCTGGCCCAGGAGCTTGGCTGCGTCAGCCAGGCCTGCAAGCGCGCCGGCATGGACCGCACCTCCTTCTACGAGTGGAAGAGGCGCTTCCAGACCCACGGCCTGGAGGGCCTCAAGGACCTGCCCTCGGTCCATAGGGACCACCCGCAGACCACCCCCGAGGAGACCGTCCAGAAGGTGCTGGCCCTCTCCGAGCGGCACCCCACCCGCGGCTGTGACTCCACCCGCGGCTGTGACTTCCTCTCCGACCAACTGGCACTCGCCGGCGTCTCCCTCTCGGCCGTCACCGTCCAGAACATCCTGGCCCGCAACGGCCTGGGCAGCCGCTACGAGCGCCTGCTGGCCCTGGAGAGCAAGGCCGTGCGGGAGGGCCTGGAGCTGACGCCGGAGCAGGTGGCCCTGATCGAGAAGGCCAACCCCTGCTTCGCCGAGCGCCACGTCGAGAGCAGCCGCCCCGGTGAACTGCTCTGTCAGGACACCTTCTACGTGGGCTACCTCAAGGGCGTGGGCAAGGTCTCCCTGCACTCGCTCGCGGACACCTACGGCTCCTACGCCTTCGGGTCCCTGCACACCTCCAAGCAGCCCGAGGCGGCGGTGGCGCTGCTGCACAACGACGCCCTGCCCTTCTACCAGGGGCGCGGCATCCCGGTGGCCAAGGTGCTGACCGACAACGGGCGCGAGTTCTGCGGGACCGAGAACACGCAGCAGACGCACCCCTACGAGATGTACCTTCAGCTCAACGACATCCGCCACAAGCGCACCAAGGTGAAGCGCCCCCAGACCAACGGGTTCGTGGAGCGCTTCCACCGCACGGTGCTCGACGAGTTCTTCCGGCAGGCGTTCCGGACGAAGCTCTACACGAGCGTGGCCGAGCTACAGGCGGACCTGGACGCCTGGCTTTTGTACTACAACCAGGAGCGCCCGCACCAGGGCTACCGGAACATGGGCAAGAGGCCGCTGGACACCATCAATGAGTTCCTCGCCCTGCCGGACTGGCGACAGCGCTGTCTGGCACCCACGCCACAGGAAACTGTCAGACAAGAAGGTTAAGTGTCGAGTCTCATGTCATTATGAACAGTATGAACAGAGGGGAGCGTGAAAGTGGGCGCATGCGGTAGGCTCCTTGGTAACCACACCAAAAGAGAGACTACACGCATGCGAGTCCATTCTAACGCAACCACCAATAAAAAGCAACGTCAGCACATCCGGCACAGCTCCGCGACTTGCCGAGAATTGGCCGCCGAGATGCACGTCTCGCCCGCCACGGTCTGCACCTGGAAACACCGGGGCAGCCCGGAGGACCGTAGCAGCAAACCGCAGGAGCCAGCGTATGCCTTCAGCGAGGCCGAGCAGGCGCTGATCCTCTCGCGGCGGCGCAAGGGTCTGGCGCTCGATGACCTGGTGGACGCCGTGCAGGTCCCTCTGCCGCAGGCCAAGCGGGCGACGGTTCACCGGGTGCTGGTGCGCCATCAGGTAAACCGCCTGTCCCAGATGTCACCGGGCCAGGGGGACAGCCCGCGGGCGCCGGAGGATAAGGGCGCACCGCAGAAGAACACGTTCAAGGACTATGGCCCTGGCTTCGTCCACATGGACTGCTTCTACTTGCCCAAGCTCGACGGGACCCGCCGCTACTGCTTCGTCGCCATTGACCGCGCCACCCGGCTCGCGTTCCTTTGGGTCTCCGATCACAAGGACGCGGCGGCGGCGACGGACTTCCTGAGGAAGTGCCTGGCGTTCTTCCCGTTCCGGGTGACGAAACTCTTGACCGACAACGGGCGTGAGTTCGCTCTCAAGGGCTTCCGCAACCGCTGGGGCAACCGGCTGCGCGTCAAGCACGCGCTGGAGGCGCTGTGCGAGGCCTGGGGGATCGAGCATCGGACGACCAAGCCCTACACGCCCAAGACCAACGGCCTGGTCGAGCGGATGAACGGGCTGACCAAGGAAGCGACGACGAAGGTGCATCGCTACCAGAGTGTGCAGGAGATGAAGGACGACCTGCACGGCTGGTTCGTGCGCTACAACTTTTACCGCCCTCACCGGCGGATCGGCAAGAAGACGCCGTATGAAGCGGCGCTGCTGTGGTACGAGAAAGACCCGTCACTGTTCACCAGGGAGCCGACTGCCCTGCTCGTTTACCGTTCATAACCTGGTGAGACTTGACAGTTAAGAATACAATAGATACTCCGTGAAATAATGAGCGCCCCATGTTCTGCCGAGAATGGTGGCATGGACCTGACCCAGATACAAGCCTGCCCCAAGGACCGCGTCCGCGCCCTCTTCGGCCTCGAACCCGCCGCCCTCGGCCAACTCCTGGCCGCC
>JAFAZD010000070.1 GCA_019239955.1 Armatimonadota bacterium
AGGCCGCGCAGGGCCAGCTGCACCTTGCCCCGCGCCGACGCCAATGCCAGCGCCTGCGCCTCGCGCGGCGTCACCTCCAGGGTCGCGCTCGCCGCCGGCTTGTCGTCACCCCCCCCGCCCGGCGGCGTCGGAGCGGTGCGCGACCCGATCGCCAGCAGGCGCGCGTTCTGCAGGATCGTGCGCGTCACCACCCGCCCGTCCCCCGGCTCAAACGTCGCCAGCACGTCCACATGGTCGCCCGGCTCCAGGAACCCCGCCGTCCCGCCCGCCGGGTCCAGCGCCACGTTGAGCGCCCGATGCGCTGGGACAACGGCCCAGGCGAGGCCCGGCGACGCGCTCCGCGCCGTCACCATCCCTCGCGTCACCGGCTGGCCGGCGGCGACCGCCGCCGTCGTCACCTGCCCGGCCAGCGCTCCCAATGTGCCGACCGACCCGGCGGGAACCTCCGACGCCGGCAGGGGCCGCACGCGCAGCATGCCCGCCGTCAGGAGCCGACGGGCGGGCAGGTCGCGCGCCGCCACCACGACCGGCACCGGGCGCGCCTGCGGGCTGTCCCCCAGCATCTGCCGCGCCAGAGCAACATAGGCAAGCAGCGCCGCCGCCAGCCCCGCCCCCGCCGCCAGCGCGAGTGTCTGCGCCCGGTTCGCTCCTTTCGGCTGTGTTCTGGCTGGCGGCATCATTTCTCTGACCTCCCCGGAATTGGCATCGGGCTTTATCGCACCAGGCGCGGGGGCGTCCTATCGCCCGCCCCCGTGCAGTCCCCGGCGCTCGCCGTCGGCAGGGTCAGGCCGATGAACCGCCCCTGCGCGATGGCGTTGTTGTTCTTGTTCGCGTAAATCTGCTCCACAAAGAAGGCCGCGAACGCCAAAATCGTCACCGGTCCCGTCCCATTCTTTGATGACTGCTGGATGACGGGCACGATCAGGACGTGTGCGTCGGTCAGCTCCTGCCGGTGCGGGTCCACATGATAGTAGTAGGTCTGGCCCGTGTTCGGATCGGTCACGGGCGGCTGCGACGTGTCCACCGGCTGGGTGTGATCGCCGAAGAACCAGTCCGTGTAGGTCGCGTAGTCGTGCCGGAACTGCGCGTTGCTGGGCGACAGGCGCGCCCCCAGATACTGCTGCGTCAAACTGATTGTCGCGCTCGCCTGCGTTGAGAGCGACTGCCCGGCCGTCAGCGGCACGTCCGACGTGTTGTTGATGCTGCTGGCGTAGCCCTGGCTGCCGCCGAGTTGAGTCGGGTCAAAGTCCCCCGCAAAGACCAGCGTACCGTTCGACCACACGTTCTGGCGCAGGATCAGGCCCGCCGTCGGCTGGTAGGTCTTGGGCGAGGGCGTCTGCGCGTTCGCCGCCGTGGAGAGCAGTGTCGCCACGTACCGCGCCGTCGGGTCGGAACTGTTCGGATCGTCGCCTATCAGGCCGAACGGCGCGACGCCGACGCCCGACGGCAGGCCGCAGGCGTTCTGCGTGACCACCGCCGCCTGCGCCGGCACGGACAGCGTGTTCGCCGCCCCGTCCCGCGACGACGGCCCGAAGCCGACCGCCGGGCCGAACGCCAGCGGCGCATTGACGTACCCCTGCACCATCAGCGAGCCGCCCGGGCCGACCGTCACCGTCGTACCATCGTCCCGCGTCACGCTCGTCGGCGACGAAACGCCCGTCGTCACGAACGCACCCCCGCCGCCATTGTTGGCCGCGATCACCCCGTTCGCCGCCGTCGCCGCCTGAGCCGTGTTCGGCAGCAGCGGCCCGCCCGCCAGTGCCGCCGCGTCCGCCACAGCCTGCGCCCGCCGCCGCGCGCCGTAGATGACGCCCAGGTCCACGGCCAGCGCCGCCACCCCCAACATGGCCGTCAGCGAGAGGGCCGTCAGCACCAGCGTCGCCCCGCGTTGCCGCCTCATGTCACTCCCGCCGCATCGTCAGCGACTCCGTCAGCGTCTTCGTGCCGCCCGCGAACACAAGGGAGGTGATCAGCGGATGGTTATAAGTGACGGTCGCCCGCACGAAGTCCCCCGTCACGGCGTCGTTATTGGAACCGCTCGCGCCGACCACCGCCCAGGCGGTGGGGTTGCCGCTGCCGTCGGGATGCGACTTTTCCAGCACGACGTTGGCGCCCGTCAGCGGCAGACCGTTCGCGGAACTGATCGCCCGATTTGCCGCCACGGACGGCGCGCTGCCGACCGCCAGCGAGCGCGCCGCCTCCCGCGCCGCCTGACCCAGCGTCGCCGCGTCCCCCAGCAGCAGCCCCATCTCGATCAGCCCGAACAGGATCAGCAGCAGCAGGCCGGCGCAGAGGGCGAACTCCACCAGCGCCGCCCCCCGCTGCCCCCGCCGGGCGTCTCGTCGCCGAATCGCTCTCACGGCACAAGTCCCCAGTGGCGCAGCCCGGCGGCCGCCACCACGCCCAGCGCGATGGCCGGCGCGTACGGCATCCGCCCGGCCCTCGAATCCGCTGCCAGTCCCTCCGGGGCGCGCGCCGAGCGCGCCGCCAGCATTGCCTGCCCACCGAGCGCCGCAGAGCGCAAGGCGTGTGCCAGCACGCCGCGCCGGGCCGCCCAGGCCAGCGCCAGGACGCCCCCCGCCAGCGCCGAGCACAGCAGTGCCCACAGCGTGAACGGCGGCCCCGTCAGCGCGCCCACCGCCCACAGCAGTTTCACATCCCCCGCACCCAGCATCCGCCCGGCGTAGGGCAGCAGCGCCAGCGAGGCGACGCCGACCCCGGCGAGCGCCCGCCAAAGTTCCGGCGCGCCGCCCTGCCGGCCGGCCAGCGTGAGGCCGAGCAGCAGGGCCGGAAAGGTCAGCGCGTTCGGGACCGTCCGCCGCCGCACGTCGGCGGCGCAGGCCGCCGCCAGCGTGACGACGAGAACGCCCAGACGCAGGGAGTCCAGCGACATCATGCGAAAAAACGAACGGAAGACTTACTGCAGGGAACTCGCCGCGCTGTTGAGCTTGCCGCTGACGCGCGTGCCGATCAAAGTCACGGCGGCGATGCAGACAACGGCGATCAAGGCGACGAGCAGGGCGTATTCGACGAGGGTGGCGCCGTCTTCATCGCGCGCGAGGCGGGCGATGGCGGAGCGAAGCGAGGTCAGCATGGCGTGTCTCCTCCTTAAGGAACCAGACCGAGCGTGAGGCGCAGGGGTGCTGTCTTCCATGTCCCCGCGAGACCCATTATACAGGCGAACACTGAGATTGTCAAGCACCGCCGGTGAAAAAACGCCGCTTATTGCAGGGAGTTCGCGGCGCTGTTCAGTTTGTTGCTGACGTTGGCGCCGATGAGCGTGACCGCCGCGAGACAGACGACGGCGATCAATGCGACCAGCAGGGCATACTCGATGAGGGAAGCGCCGTCCTCGTCGCGCAGAAAGCGCAGGGCGGCGGAGCGGACTGAGGCAAGCATGGCGTGTGTCTCCTCCCTAAGAACACGATCCGAGCAGGAAGCGGTGCAGGGTTGCTGTCTTCCTTGACCCTGCGAGGCTATTATACAGCGGCCGGGCGGCCCTGTCAAGAGGCGGCGGGAAAATTGTTTCGGCCTCGCCGGCACGTTTGGAGGGAGGCGCAGACGGGAAAAGGCTTGCAGCGTGGGAAAGGCTACACAGAACCATCGCCCTTCCCGGAGGAAACACCATGGCAGATCAGGACTTGAACGGCAAAGTCGTCGTGATCACCGGCGCGTCCAGCGGCTTCGGCAAGGGGGCCGCGCTGAAGTTCGCCGGGGCGGGCGCCGCGGTCGTGCTGGCCGCGCGGCGCGACCAGATTCTGGAAGAACTCGCCCGCGAGTGCGAGGCCGCCGGGGGCCGCGCGCTCGCCGTCCCCACCGACGTCAGCCGGCAGGAGGACGTCGAGCAGCTCGCCCAGGCGGCGGTCTCCCAGTACGGCCGCATTGATGTCTGGGTCAACAACGCCGGCGGCGCGGCCCTGGGCCGCTTCGAGGACGTCCCGCTCGCCGACCACGTCCAGGTGATCGGGACCGACCTGCTCGGAACCCTGTACGGCAGCTACTTCGCCCTGCGCCAGTTCCGCCAGCAGGAGGGCGGCACCCTCATCAACGTCGCGTCGGTCATCGGCAAGGTCCCCGCCCCCTACTTCGCCTCCTACGCCGCCGCCAAGCACGGCGTCGTCGGCCTCGACGGCGCGCTGCGCCAGGAGCTGAAGGAGAACAAGGTGGAGGGCGTCCGCGTCTGCACCGTCATGCCCACCTCCATGGACACGCCGTTCTTCGAGCACGCCGCCAACTACACCGGCCACCAGGCCGTGCCCATCCCGCCCGTTTACGACCCTCAGGAGGTCATTGACACCATCGTCCGCCTCGCCGCCGACCCGGAGGACGAGGTCACCGTCGGCAAGGCCGGCACCCTCTTCGCCTTCACCCACAACGTCGCGCCCGGCCTGACCGAAGCGATGATGGGCAAGCAGACCCACCTGTCCCAGATGGAAAAGGCCGAGCCGTCCGGCGACACTGAGGGCAGCCTCCACGCGCCATCGCCCGCCGGCACGGAAGTCACCGGCGGCTGGCGGGAAAAGTAGCGCGGCGTTGGGTAAATGCGTCCATATCTTCACGGGGCTGAAGCCCCGCGCTTCGCAGTGCGAATGCCTGCCTTCGCGGGCAAGGAGATTGAGGCTCTGCCCGCGAAGGCGGGCATTTGACCTGGGAAGCCCGGCGTTTCAACGCCGGGAAAACCAACGCCGGGAATGAGTTATGCAACAAAGCCGTTACGATACGCACAGGAGACACCATGGCACAGCAAATCCCCCTTGACCCTAACGCCCGCGCCGACGACCCGCAGCGCGATGACGCACGGGACGACGGCACCCACGAGGTCGCGGCGGACCTGGCCTACCAGCGCCTCGCCATCGTCAACGTCGCCTTCTACGGCGTCCCCGGCGCGGGGGACCGCGCATGGGTGCTGATCGACGCCGGCCTGCCGCGGACGGCGGGCCGCATCGCCCAGGCCGCCCAGGAGCGCTTCGGCCCCGGCGCGCGTCCGGCGGCGATCGTCATGACGCACGGCCACTTCGACCACGTCGGCGTCCTGGAGGAGCTTGCCGAGCGCTGGGACGCGCCGGTCTACGCGCATGAACTGGAGCGGCCCTATCTGGACGGCAGCGCCGCGTACCCGCCGCCCGATCCCACCGTCGGCGGCGGCCTGATGGCCGTGCTCTCGCCCCTCTACCCGCGCGGGCCGGTCAACGTCGCCGCGCGGCTGCGGACCCTCCCCGCCGACGGCAGCGTGCCGCAGATGCCCGGCTGGCGGTGGATTCACACGCCGGGCCACGCGCCGGGCCACGTCTCGCTCTGGCGCGAGGCGGACAAAACCCTGGTCGTCGGCGACGCCTTCGTCACCACGGCCCAGGAGTCCGTCTACGCGGCGGCGACCCAGCGCCCGGAGATCCACGGCCCGCCGATGTACTTCACGCCGGACTGGCAGAGCGCCAAGACCTCCGTGGAGCGCCTCGCCGCCCTGGAACCGGAGATCGCCGTCACCGGCCACGGGCGGGCGATGCGCGGCCCGGAGATGCGCGCCGCCCTCCACGCCCTCGCCCGCGACTTCGACCGCGTCGCCGTCCCGGACCACGGCCGCTACGTCCTCCACCCTGCCACCGCCCAAGACGGCTCCGCCTACGCCCCGGCCAAAAAGCCCTGATTCCGGCACAAAGCCCCGGCCAAGCGGCCGGGGCTTTTCATTGACGGGGAGAAAACTTGTGTGGCGGCAACTTTCCGGGGATCATGTCTCAGCCTATACTTATACTGTAGGGGCGCAGCATGCTGCGCCCCTCCACGAGCCGGAGGGGTTTCTCCAATGATGAGCCGTCACTGGCCGGAGGACGCATTGCCCGCCTGCCCCGCCCCGCTCCGCGAGTTGTCCGGTGTGGCGGCCTGAGCGTCCGAGGCGGCGGCCGGGGTGCCCGAAGGCACATTGATAATCGCGCCGCGCGGGACGCCGACGATCTCGATGTCCTTGATGTGCTTGAAGCGCACCAGGCGCGGGGTCAGCGACGCCGCCCGGATGTGCGCCGCCTGCGCGCCCGCCTGCGCCGCCAGCACCGCCTTCTGGTTGGTCAGCTGCTGCAATTGCAGGTTCAGCTGCGCCAATTTCAGGTTCTGCTGCGCCTGCAGGCGCGAGCGCAGCGCCGTCACCGTCGCCTCGTCCGGGTAGATCGCCCGGATACGCACCTCGTCCACCACAATGGAGTCCGGGTTGAAGCGGGCATTGAGCTCCTTGAGCGCATAGGCCGCCGCCTGACGCTTGCCCGCGCCGGTCATGTTCTGCGAGGTCGCCGCCAGCCCGAAGGCGTCCACGACCGCCTGCCGGAACGCGGGCCGCAGTTGCGCCTCTTCAAACGCGCTGAAATTGGCGAACTGGTTGCGGTACTTCTGGTACAGCGCGATCAGCTGCTCCGGGTGCTGCGGGTCGTAGGCGATGTGATAGGTGACGCTGGCGTCCACGTTGAGCGTGTTGGACGACAGGGTATTGACCAGCACGCTGTCGTCGCCGGTGTGCGCGCCCTCGCTGGACTCACGCACCATCGTATAGGTGCGCTCGTAGGTCGGGATCTCCAGCAGCTCGTTCCCCGAAAAGGGCGGCTGGGCGTTGAACCCCGCGTGGCGGACGCGCGGGTCCACCTTGCCGGTGTAATGGTTGATGACCAGCCCGACGTTGCCCGCCTTGACCACGAACCCGCTCGTGTTCACCAGGGTCACGACCGCGAGGACGGCAACGACGACCAGCCCGATCAGAAAGGTTTTCATTTCTTCATTATCTCCATCAGCTGGTCGCTGGGCAGGTAGAGGCGCTTGACCTGGCCGAGCAGCTGGTCCTGGACGTAGAGATCGGTCAGGGTGCTGTTTTGCAGGCGGTTGACCTGCGCCTCCGCCGTCGCCTTGGTGAGCAGGGTCGCGTTGTCGAAACGCTGCTGCTGCAAGGCCAGCTTGGCGTTCTCGATCTCCTGCATCTTGCTCAGGGTCGTGGACAGCAGGTCCTTGCTGGCCTGGTCCTGCTCGATGCCCCGGATCATCAGCTGCGAGAACACGATGCCGCGCGGTTCCCACTCGCCGTTCAGCATCCCCAGCGCCTCCTGCTCGGCCCTCTGCTTGCCCGCCGTGGTCAGCGCCGTCGCCGTGTCCATGTCGCCGATGGCGTAGTTGATCGCCTCCTTCAAGGCCGGCTCCAGGTTGACCGCCTCGAACCGGCGCAGGTCGGCGAATTGATCCTGATAGGAGGCGTAGAGGTCATCGGCCTTCTCCGAGTCGATCCGGTACTGCGCCGACACGTCCACCTGCAGCATGTTGGAGATCGTGTTCACCTGCACGGCGTTCTCTACCCGCTGCCCGCTGGCGTCGGTGTCGGCATTGGTCAGGGTGATCGTCCGCTGCGCCGTCGGCACCTCAATGATGGTCTCCCAGAGGCCCTGCCAGTGCAGCCCGGCGGGCAGCGTTTTGGCGACGCGCCCGTGGTAGTTGTCAATCACCAGCCCGACATTGCCCGGCGCGATGTAGGTCGGCCCCATCATGTGCCCGCCCGCCTTGATCGAGATGGACAGGAACAGCACCGACCCCAGCGCGAGCAGTCCCAGGATCCCCAGCAGCCGCGTGCGCCCCGACACCGACATCATCGGCCCCGGCCGCGCCGGCGGCCTCTTCCCCGGCTTAATGTCCACTGTTGCCATTGATCTGCTCCTTCCGCGCCTCCGCCTCCGTGACCACCAGCGCCGCCAGGTGGCACTGCGGGCATCCCGTGTCCGGCAGCGGCCCCCGGAACGCGAACCCGCAGTTCAGGCAGCGCAACGGCTCGCCCCGTCGGTACAGCCGCGCCTCGCGCGCCTCCCGCTCCCGCCGCGCCTGCTCCTCCCGCTCCCGCTCCTGCGCTTCCTGCCGGTCGCGCCGCGTGCTGACCGCCAGCGACCACGCCCAGAGCGCGATCAGCCCCACCGCCAGCGCGAACAATCCCCCCATCACGAATTCCATCGCCGATGCCTCTCAGACTCTTCCCTTTGGCCTTTGCAATGGAATAGACACAGGCAAGCGCGGAAAGTTGCATCCGCCCGCCCGGCAGGACTTTTTCCGTCTGTCCGGCACAGAAGCCGCGTCTGGGGAAAGAGCGCGACATCTCACGCTCGAAGAAGGCTCACCAATTCTTGATGCGGTGGAATAAGTCCAAACGGCGGCCTGGCAGCGCGTAGTCCCTCGCCCTGACCACCGAACTTACGCTCCGCGCAGCCCGTCAAACAGCGCCAGGGCGTCCGAGAGCCGCCGGGGGAACAGCCACTTCCCCAGCGGCGTCCCGTGCCACCGCCCCGCTCCATCCAAATCGTTCTGAAACAGCGGCCAGATACCCGCGTCCAGCAGCGCCTGCGCCAGCGGGTCCGTGTCCATCTCCCCATCCGACGTGATCAGCGCCAGCGGCCCGAACGGGCAGACCTCCACCTGCGCCTGCCCATGCCTGTCTCCCAGCAGCAGCGACGGCAGCGCCTCGGCATTGGCCGGGTCGTCCAGCCGGTGCAACGTCCCCAGACCCGCCAGTGCTTCCAACGGCAGCTCCGGCACCGCCATCAAGCCGGCATAGGGAGAAGCCACGTCGGCGTTCTTCGCCCGCGCCTCAATGTGCGCCAGCACCTTCTGCACGGCTTCCTGCGAACTCGCAATGGGTTCCCTGCCATTCCGCTTCATATCTGCTCTGATGCCGCCAGTTCAAATGCGAGGGAATGTTGCCGGGCCACCGTCTCATAATCCAGGAACTTGAGATTGTCCCTGATGGGATCAAACACCGCGCTTTGCAACTTACCCTGGAATTCCTGCTTGCGCGCCGCATCGGCGACGATGTAAAACTGGATGCGAAAGTCCTGAAAGTCCCAGAACTTGAGTAGCGAGTTGTAGATGCCGGTGGTGTGTTCCACCTCAAAAAACGCATGGGGCAGTTGGCGCGGGTTGAACCAGGAAACGTCCACCGTGCGCGCCTTTCGGAGCAAATGGTCATACGTGAATGGGTAGCACTTGCCGAGCGTGGCGACTTCGGACAGTCTCTTGGACAGGAACAGCCGATTCTTGTCATGGTAGTCAATGCAGGTGGCGTACCGGCGCAGATTGCCAAGTTCCACCAGCAGCCCTTGATAGTAGGCGTGGTCGTATTCCTCCACCTTCTCCGGGGCCACGAACGGGGACAGGGCGAGTTGCCGCGAGATCGCGTCCTGCTGCTCCTTCAGGCCCCACAGGCCCGGACGTATTTTGAAGAAGAATCGCCCGTCCTGCACGATGCGGCGGATGCTGGCGAACGGGGTCTTTGACTCCGACTGCCACTGCGGCGTCCTGACGACGGTTTGGTACAGGTAACCGAGCGTCGCGTAACCGCCGCACGCGCCCATGACGGCACGCACCACGTCATGCTGCCTGGCCTGCTGTTGCTGCGTCTCCACTGCCCCAAAATTAGATCGCAGCCGCACGAATTCCTCTTGATCTTGCTCTCCGGGATCGGGTAGGATCGGATCGCCTTCGCCCAGAGAGGATGTTTGCCCCTTGCCGGACGCGCCGCCAATTGCCCCAGAGGACGTGTTTGACTCTCCCCTCGTCCACGCGCCCTCGGCATTGGTCATGGAGACGCTGGGCATTGTGGCGGAGGCGCGGCCCGGCTACGCCGCCCTGCCCACCCCCTACTACTCCAGCCTCGACGATAGCCTGCGACTCTACCAGGCCGACGCCCTGGACCTCCTGCGGCGGATGAAGGACGAGTCCTTTGACATGATCTTCGCCGACCCGCCGTACTTCCTCTCCAATGGGGGCGTCACGTGCGTCGGCGGCCGCATGGTGAGCGTGGACAAGGGCCGCTGGGACAAGTCCCAGGGGATGCTCGGCGACCACTCGTTCAACATCCTCTGGCTGGACCAGTGCCGCCGCCTGCTGCGTCCCAACGGTACACTCTGGGTGACGGGCACCTCGCA
>JAFAZD010000141.1 GCA_019239955.1 Armatimonadota bacterium
AGCGAGGTCGTCACCGGCGTCGGCTTCTTCGACCACATGCTCACCCACGTCGCGCGGCACGGCCTGCTGCACCTGAGCGTCCAGGCGACCGGCGACCTGCACATTGACGACCACCATACGGTAGAGGATGTCGGCATTGCGCTCGGCCAGGCGCTGCGCGAGGCCATTGGTGACAAGGCCGGGATCGCGCGCTACGGCCACGCCGCCGTGCCGATGGACGAGGCGCTCGTCCTCTGCGCCCTGGACTGGAGCGGGCGCGGCCTGCTGGTGGATGACTTCGCCTTCAACGCCCCGAAGATCGGCACGTTTGACACCGAGCTCGTGCCGGAATTCTTTCGCGCCGTCGCCATCAACGCCGGCCTCACCCTGCACTTCGAGCAGCACCGGGGCCGCAACGCCCACCACATCGCCGAGGCCGCCTTCAAGGCATTCGGACGTGCGCTGGATATGGCGAAGCGGCGTGACGATCGCATCACCGGCATTCCCAGTACCAAGGGGACCTTGTAACCGATCGTGACCAGCCCCAAAGCATTCCAGGACATCGCCCCGCGCACGTTCCGCGCCAGCCGCACCTACACGGTCGGGCCGGGGCTGTTCGCCCTGCTCAACGCGATCTTTGTCGCGTTTTTCGTCGCCAAGCGCCTGCTCGTGCCGATGCCGCTGTTCGGCGCGCTGGGCATCGCCTTTTTCGGCCTGTTCCTCTCGGCCGTCACGCTGCGGATCACGCTGGACGCCGACGGTCTGACCCAGCATTGGATCTGGGGCCGGCGGCGCGTCGGCTGGCATCAGATCGCCTCCATCGAGCGGACCAAGCGCGGCCTATACCTGCTCGATGAGAAGGGCAAGGAGATCCTGGCCGTGTCCACCCTGCCGCCCCCCGACCAGCAGGTGATCGTGGACGAGGCTGTCAAGCGCGGTCGGCTTCGCAGGGCCAAGAAGCCGCCCAAGAAGCCCGTGTTGGAGCAGTGGGTGCGGAAGTAGAGGCCCCCGCCCCGGCCGGGCGCGGGCCATCCGATGCCATGAAAATCGCCATCATTGACTACGGCATGGGCAACCTCCGGAGCGTGGAGAAGGCGTTCCACAAGGTCGGCGCGGGCGGGGCGTTCGTCACGGACGACCCCGCCGCTGTCGCGTCGGCGGACAAGGCCGTGCTGCCCGGCGACGGCGCGTTCGACGCGACCATGCACTCCCTGCGCCGCTCCGGCGTGGCGCAGATCGCCCAAAACTTTGTCGCGTCGGGCCGCCCATTTCTCGGCATCTGCGTCGGGATGCAGGTGCTGCTGACCGACAGCGAGGAGGGCGCGCCGGGCGTGCGCGGGCTGGACGTGGTTCCCGGCCATGTGCGCCGCTTCCCCGCCGAGGCGGGCCTGAAAATCCCGCAGATCGGCTGGAACAACGTGCGCTTCGTCCCCGGCTCCCCGCTCGGTGCGGGCCTGCCGGACGGCGCCATGGCCTACTTCCTGAACTCGTTCTACTGCGCGCCCGATGATCCCGGCGACATCGCCGCCGTCACCGATTACGGCATTGACTTCTGCTCCGCCCTGCACCGGGGCAACGTCTGGGCCACCCAGTTCCACCCGGAAAAGTCCGGCGCAGTGGGGCTGACCATCCTGCGCAACTTCGCGCGCCTGTGAACCGCTGAGGAGGAATTTCTGATGGGTGAATTCATTCACTTCGTACTCCAACCGCTTGCCGCACTGGGGGGCATCGCCGGCGTCATCGCGGCGGCGGGCTGGGCGAGGGCCGAATGCATCCGGGCAGAGGGGAAACGGCGGCCGGCATCGGACGCTTCTCAAGAGACCATCCTGGCGGAACTCAAACACCTGAAGCAGCAGATCAAAGAGATGCAGAGCACCAGCCATGAATTTGACCTCTCGCTTGACGCAGCCCTCACCCGCCTGGAACAGCGCGTCAATCGCTTGGAGGCCAAAGCCCCCGCGCCCCCGCTGTTGTCCCAACCCGGAGAGCCACGCCAGACGGTCGGTCAACGCTGACTGCAACTTTTCGCTGCCGTCACCGTTGTTATAATTCACCAGGGAGGTTGGCTATGGGTCCTGACACTTTTGTTTTTCTGATACCTATCACGGCCATCGTGTTGGGGATTGGCAGTAGCATCGTGAAGAGCATCCTGCAATCTCAGGAGCGTCGCCTGGAGATGCGCCTGCAAAATCAGCAGGGCCAGAATGACGCCGTGGTCCAGCAACTCGCGGCCCTGCGGGCGGAGGTCGCCGGACTTCGTGACACCAGCACCCAATTCGACCTGTCCCTGGAGAACTCGATGCAGCGCCTGGAAGAGCGCGTCAGTCGTTTGGAGATCAAAGCCGCCGTGCCGTCGGTCACGCCCCAGCCGGACGCGCCGCGCCAGACCGTCGGCCGGCGCTGACGGCAAATTGGAGGAAACGGCAATGGAACACATGATTGGTGAACTCACCGGCCTGGCCTTCGTGATTTTCGTGTTCGGCGGCGGCATCATTCGCAGCGTCCTGCACTCGTGGGAGCGGCGCATGGAACTGCAAGCGCAGCGCCAGCAGGGGCAGAACGACGCGGTGACGCAACAGTTGGCCGCCCTGCGGGCGGAGGTCGCCGGACTTCGTGACACCAGCACACAATTTGACATGTCCCTGGAGAACTCGGTGCAGCGCCTAGAGGAGCGGGTCAGCCGGATCGAGGCACGAACCGCGCCGCGCATCGTCCCTCCGGCCACGGAAGAACCATCCCAGCAAGTCGGAATACGATAAGGAGAAGCATCCCCATGCCGAACTTCGACCGCTACAACGACGGCAGCCGGAACCCGCCCCGGCTGCAAGTGCAGCACTCGCTCTGGTCGCTGCTCAAGCTGCCGATGAATGCGCCGGAGGAATGGACGCTGCAAGAGAAGTGCCGGCGGGTCAAGCAGGCCGGGTTCGCCGGCATCGAGTGCTGGCTGGGCGAGGACGAGGAAAAAGCGCATAAGGAGGCGCTGGACGCCGAGGGGCTGCGCCTGACCCTGGGCCATCACCCGTTCTCGCTGGACGATGTGAAAAAGACCGTCGCGCAGGCGGTGCGGCTGAAGGCCGACTTCGTGTTCGCGCAGCCGCTCCACCCCTATGTGCCACTTGCTGAGGCCGTCCCGTTTCTGCGCGAGGCGCGCAAGATCGCCCATGACCAGGGCGTGACATTCTTCGTGGAGACGCACCGCAACAACATCCCGGAAAGTCTGAACCAGGCACTGGAACTGGTCGAGCGGATGCCGGAGGTGCGCTTCACCGGCGATTTCTCGCACTTCGTCGTGATCGGCGAGTTCTACGGCTGGCAGGACGAAGGCGCGATTGAGCGGATGATGCCGATTTTGGAGCGCACGTCCCACCTGCACGGGCGCATCTCCAACGGCGAGGCGGTGCAGGTGGACGTGGCGGACGGGACGGGCGACACGGCGCAGTTCTTCGTCCGCATCTGGGCGGCGGCCATGCGCGCCTGGAAGCGCGACGCGGGGCCGGGCGACGTGTTCCCGTTCGCCTCCGAGCTGGGGCCGCCCCGCTACGCCCTCACCCTCCCCGATGGCCGCGAGTTCAGCGACCGCTGGGCACAAAGTCTGGTGATGAAACGCCTCGCCGAGCAGGCCTGGGATCAGGCGTAGGACTCTACTTCGCGGCGGCGACCGGGGCAGCCTGCTGGGTTCGCAGAATGGCTTCTTCCAGCCGCGTCAGGTCCGAGCCGGCATCCAGCACAGCGAAATCTTCAGGATGTTCGGTCAACCACTCCGAGGAAAGTTCCAGCGCCTCTTGCACGGCAGCCAAAGTTCGTTGCGCCGTCGCCTGGCGAATGGCAGCCAGCACTGGTCCACGCTTGACCTCTACCTCAGGCGGAAACTCAAATACAAATCTTGTCGGCATGGCTTCTTCTCCTCACACTCATGCGCCACTCATAGGCTGAGATGGCCGCTGGCATTCGCGTAACTACGCTTGAACTTCTCAAAATCAGAAGCGGCGCGTCTGCCCCAGGCGAAAATATAAGCCTTGCGGTCCCGCAGGCGGACACCCAGCAGCGTCCGAAAGAATTCCTCCCCTGACACGCCAGGGAACTCTGTAGCGATCTGCCGGAGCGCTATGACGTAGTGTTCATACCGCCAGGTTGACTCGACGCGCACGAACAGCGCCTCCTCCACGGACACTCCGAGGCGGGCCAGAATGGATGGCCTGATTAGTCGTTGCAATGCCTCAACAGTCGCCTCTTCCCAGCCCAAGTAGGTCTCATAATCCTGCGCGTTCAGGCCGACCGAGACGGAGTGAAGCGCCTCATGGATAATCGTGCGCCACCGCGCATCATCATTGGTGAGCGTTGCGACGATGGAAAAACTACAGTCCCAGTCCTTCCGGGCCGTGAACTGCCGATGCGAGAAGAGTTGCTCCTGCGGTTGGACGACGCGGACTTCACCGCGCCACCGCGACTTCAGCCCCGTCATTTCCTCCACGACGGAGACGACGCGCTCGAACTCGTCCCTGATTTGCTCCTCCGCCTGTGCGTCCTGCACCAGATCGCTCCTGCCACCGTCACCGGCGGGGTCCTATGTCGTCCGCAAAAGGGAAGGAGGCGGACGAACAGAGGCGTACGGGCGACCCGGCGGGTCGCCCGTACAAGAAGGCGAGTCGCCCGTAATGAACGCGAATTGCCCCTGCGGTTGTTTTATCGGCGGCGCAGGAAGGCGGGGATGTCCACGTCGTTTTCCTGCGGATTGCGGGGGGGCGCGGCCTGCTCGCGCGGGGCCTCGGTGGTCGCCGTGCCGCCGCGGGCGGGGGTGCTGGGGGTGCTCCCGGCGCGCGGCGCCTGGCCGCTGGCCGTCACGGCCGCGCGCGCGGAGGAGCCGCCCGACGCGCGCTGGTCAAAACCCGTCGCCAGCACCGTGATTCGCACCTCGTCCTGGAGCTTGGCGTCCTGGACGATGCCGAAGATGATATTAGCGTCCTCGGCGTCCGTGGCCTGCTGGATCAGCTCGGTGGCCTCATGCACCTCGGCCAGCGTCAGGTCCGGGCCGCCGGTGATGTTGATCAGGGCCGCGCGCGCGCCCTCGATGCTGGTCTCCAGCAGCGGCGAGGCGATGGCGGCCTGGGCGGCGTCCACGGCGCGGTGGTCGCCGGTGGCCTGGCCGATGCCCATCAGCGCCGTGCCGGCGTTGAGCATGATGGCGCGCACGTCGGCGAAGTCCACGTTGATGATGCCAGGGATGGTGATGATGTCGGAGATGCCCTGCACCCCCTGGCGCAGCACGTCGTCGGCCTCCCGGAAGGCTTCCACCAGCGTGGCCCGCTTCTCGACCACGCCGAGCAGCCGGTCGTTGGGGATGATGATGACGGTGTCGACCTTGTCGCGCAGGTTGTCCACGCCCTCTTCGGCCAGGCGGGAGCGGCGCGGGCCTTCAAACTTGAACGGCTTGGTGACGACGGCGACGGTGAGGATGCCCAGCTCCTTGGCGATCTCGGCGATGACCGGGGCCGCGCCCGTGCCCGTCCCGCCGCCCATGCCGGCCGTGATGAACACCATGTCCGCGCCCTCCAGCGACTTCTTGATGTCGCTCTTGGACTCCTCGGCGGCGGAGCGGCCCACTTCGGGGTTGCCGCCCGCCCCCAGGCCGCGCGTCAGGTTCTCGCCGAGCTGGAGCTTGTAGGGGGCCGCCGAGATGTCCAGCACCTGGACATCCGTATTCATCGCGTAGAATTCCACGCCGGTCAGCCCCGCGTCGATCATGCGGTTGACGGCGTTGGTGCCGCCGCCGCCGCAGCCGATCACCTTGATGCGGGCGAACGTCGCCTCATCCCGTATTCCGAGTGCCATGGTCACTGTGTCTCCCTTATGAAAGCGAATGAATTCCGGTAAAGTATAGCAGAAAAAGCGAAAAAACGCACGGCCCACACGGGTTCAACTTGAGGTCCCCAGGACGCGCGCGGCGATTTTGGCGAAGT
>JAFAZD010000170.1 GCA_019239955.1 Armatimonadota bacterium
AACTTGGCCGCTCACCCGGCGCAGGAGACCATCTCCGTCAGCCGGATATTCTTGTCGGTCATGGCGTCATCACCTCCTTTCGGAAGAGGCCCCCACCCCCCGCTTCGCGTACCCCTCCCCCATCGGAATGAGAGAGGGGCCGGTGACTTGCAGCCAGATATCTCTTGACAAAAGGCACAAGACACCCGCCAGTGGCCCCTCTCCCTTTCTTAAGGGGGAGGGGTGGCGAGGAACGAGCCGGGGTGGGGGTCATCCTCCCCCCCACACCCGCGCGTCTCCCACCCGCTTGGTCACGCCGCGCGCGTCGAAGTGTTCCAGCAGCGGGATCGCGTTCTTGCGCGTGGTACCCAGAACCTGGTTCAGCTCCGAAACAGTCGCCCCCGGCCCGCTGGCCAAAGCCTGTTCCAGACGGCGTTCGGCCTCGGCGACGGCGGCGCAGTGGAACGTCACGACGCGGTTGGAGGTGCGGTCAAGCGTCTCCACCAGCCGCCCGGACTCGCGCAGGTAGTGATACAGGTTCTTGCGACGCCGATCCTGCCCCAGCACGTCCTTGAGGTTAGGAGGATGCAAGCCGCCGCGCCGGAACTGCTCCTCAATCTCCTGCGCGATGGCGCGCTCCACGGCGGTCAGCATCGCCGCCGGGGAGAAGCCCACCTCCTTGACCAATGCGTCCGTTGCCTCCAATCGCCCCTGCCGAACCAGTTCGTCCAGGACACGCCCGAACAACGGCGGGGCGAGGGCGGCGGGGAGGCGGCGGCGCAGCTCCTCGCGCGGCATCCCGCGCTGGGTCGGGTGCGCGGCGTGGAATTGATGCACGGCCTCCGACGCCTTCCGGCACAGGTCGTCAAAGAACGTCTGATGCAGCGCCAGACCGCCGGCACGGACGACGGGCATCTCGGCCAGCGCCGCGTCCGCCTGCACAGGCGTCAGAGCCAAGCCGGCGGCGAGATGGGCAACCTCCTGGCCGGCCTCACGCGCCTCCAGCAGCTTCTCGCGGACCTTCTCCACGACAGCGCCCGCCGACAGCGCCCGGACGCGCCGCAGGGCGTCGGCGTCGGCGCGGCGGTGCCGCTGCGGGGCGGCGTCCACGATGACCCCGCCGCCCAGGGTCTCCACGGGCGAGACAGCGCGGATGACGAATCGCTCCTGGACGGGAACCATCACCTCGTCGGCCAGCCGCAGTTGCGCCAGCCCGCGCTCCCCCGGGACCATCTCGTCCCGGTCCAGCGGATGCACCCGCGCCAGCGCCTCGCCCGTCCCATAATGCAGCCGCACGGTCTGGCCGCGCCGCAAGGGCCGGACGCCCGGCAGGGTCTGCAGCTCCACGTCCAGCAGGCGCGTGGGCCGCAGCGCGTCCGGCGTCGCCAGCGCGTCGCCGCGCCCGATGTCCTCTTTCTTGACGCCGCGCAGGTTGACCGCCGTGCGCCAGCCTGGTTCGGCCTGCGCGACGCCCCGGCCATGCACCTCCAAGCCCCGCACCTCGGCACGCCGGGCGCCTGGCACGATTTCAACGCCCTGCCCGACGCGCAACGCCCCCCGGCGCAGCGTCCCCGTCACGACCGTTCCGTGCCCCGCCATCGTGAACACGCGGTCAATCGGCAGATAGCAGTACGGCAGTTCCGGCGGCGGCGCGGCCTGCCGCAGCAAGCCGCGCAAAGCCTCCCGCAGCTCGTCCAGCCCCTCGCCCGTCACCGCCGAGGTCCAGACCGTCGGCGCGTCCTGCAGGAACGTCCCCGCCAGGAACTCTCGCGCCTCCTCCTCAACCAGCGCCCGCTCATCCGTGTCCGGCGCAAGGTCCCCCTTCGTGATGACGACCAGCCCCTTCTGGACACCCAGCAGTTCCGTCAGCGCGACGTGCTCCCGCGTCTGCGGCATGACGCTCTCGTTGGCGGAGACGACCAGCAGCACCGCCTCCATGCCCGTCGCCCCGGCGATCATGGTGTGGACGAACCGCTCGTGGCCGGGCACGTCAATCATGTCCACCTCGCCTTCGGGCAGCGAGAGATGCGCGAAGCCGAGCACGATGGACATCCCCCGCTCCTGCTCCTCCTTGAGCCGGTCGGTCTCCATCCCCGTCAGCGCCCGCACCAGCGCTGTCTTGCCATGGTCAATGTGTCCCGCCACCCCAACCGTGATGTGCTTCATCTTTCCGGATATATGTAGGGAACGCCGATCTTGGCGGCCACTTCTCGCATCAGCGCCTCGGCGGCCACACCCCCGGAAGGCTTCTTGCCGAACTCCCCCAAGATCGGACGCGGAGGCGGCTTGGGAAGGTCCCATTCCAGACGAACAACATAGGGTTTGGCAGCGCCCACGGCCTGGGGGCCGCCGGCAAGACAGAGACGAGCGATGTCGGTAAACGGCCCTGTCACGACCTTTGGCCGCAGGAAAAAACCGAAGCGGAAGCGGTATGTGCGCTCCCGAAGGTCAAGCGTCAGGTCCCAAGGGCCAACCTGGGGCAAAGCCGTGACAATTATCGTCACTGGCAGAAACCAGTCCATGATCCTCTGGAAGAGCCATTGCGAGTAGGAGTTCAAGTGAGGATAAAACTGAAGGTAACAGAGTGACAGAACAGCAAAAAGACAGCATGAGAGGCCCAAGACTCTCTGTGCCAATGGCCGGCGGAAGACGATCTCGTTGTCGTTCATCTCCACCAGCCAGTCGTGCCGGAGGGGGATGGCCGGGAGAAGACGGGGGCGGACAGCCTTCTCCTTGTCCGGCGAGGGCAGCGTCGGCGGCGGGGGCCAGGTGTCATTCTGCGGCGTGTTGAATGGCATAGGGATGATTATGTCACTTGCAACCAGACAGTTCAACCCTGGTCGGCAGCAAGGAACGATTCGCCCCGGCTGTACGGGCATGGCATGCCATCCCCCTACCCTTCACCGCTCTCCGAGGCGTTGGTCACATCCCCGAACGCGCGCACGACCTCGGTGACCTCGGAGTCGCGGAGGGTGCGGACATCCATGACAAAGGCATCGTCAGTCAGCATTCCGATGAGAGGGGGCTTGCTCCGGCGCAGGCGTTCGGCCAGGTACGCGGCGGTTAGGACGGCAGAGCGGACTCGGACGTGCTGGGAGGGCAAACGCTCTTCGGGCAGGGTGCCGCC